>JAVYAJ010000349.1:0-24323 GCA_032229885.1 Candidatus Anammoximicrobium sp.
CCTCGCCCAAACGCACAGGTCGTAAGTCACACGTCTCGACTGCTCGAGTGCTGGCCACACGCCGGCAGCGCGAATGACAGCTTTAAGGGGCTGGTCTGAAGTTGGCTACCGGGAAGGAATGGGGATGCAAGGAAATGCTTGGGGATCTGTAGGAGCACGATGACGCAGCTTCGGCCACGACCTACTTCAAGGAATGGTATCAACGGGTGATTCACACAAAGCTGGAGCCGATGAAAACGGTTGCCAGGACGATCAAAGAACGGCTCCCTCATGTGGTCAGCTACTGCACCCATAAGATCACGAACAGCGAGGCCGGAGGGCTCAACAGCAAAATCATGTCGATCAAGAGACTGGTCGGTGGCTTCCGCAATCGGGAAGGCTTCAAGACGGCCATCTTTTTCCACTGTGGTGGGCTCGACCTCTACCCACGATAATGTCGGATGGACCTCTGTTCGTTCGGAAAATGGTGTTGGATCCCAGCCTTAGCCGAACGGATCGTCGGATTTTGCGGCAGCGGGCTTTGCCGCTTCGGGCGCCGGCGCGGGAGCGCCGAACGGGTCCGCGTCGCCCGGCGCGGGGGCGCCGAACGGGTCGGCGGCGGCTGGGGCGGGGGCGCCGAACGGGTCGGCGGCGGCTGGGGCGGGGGCGCCGAACGGGTCGGCGGCGGCTGGGGCGGGGGCGCCCGTGGCGGGCTTCTCCTTGGGCGCTGGTTCTGAACTGCCCTGCTTGATCTCCGGCCGGCGGGCCTGCTCCGCCTCGGCCAGGTTGATATGCAGCAGCGGCCACTCGAGCTCGGTTTCTCGCAGACACTGAAGCACGCCCGTCGTCGAACCGATGATGATGCGATCCGTCAGGGCATTCGAGTAGAAAACGTCCAGCGAATTATCGCCCATGACGGCGATCTGGCCGCCCGTCTTGGCGTCCATTACGGATATCCGGCCCGTTACCGTCAGACAGTACAGATGGTTCTTGGTGACCGACAGCACGCGCTGCACCTGGGGCGAGGACCACTTCTCTAGACCATCCTCCAACCCTAGGCAGAACAGGCTGCCTCGATCCGTCACCACGTACACGACGTCGGCAACCGGCACGGGGCTGCTGCTGATCGGTTCGCCGCTGGGAAACCGCCACAATTCTTGACCGCTCTGCTCGTTCAGGCAGTACACGTACCCGTCGACCGAGGTCGCCAGGAGTTTTTTGGGGCTGGCGTAAGCGGGCTGCGAGACGATGGGCTGTTTACATTCCATCCGGTAGCGAAGCGATTTCTTCCCGATCCGTGCGACATACAGAAAACCGCGATCCGTCGGCCAGACAATGCTGGCCGGCATCGCGACGGGTTGGACCAGGACGCGCCCGTTGGAACGATAGATGTCCGGCAAGGTCCGTGTCTCGTCGATATCGTACGACTCGACGTTGCCGGAAAACGTCGGGACGATGACGTGATCGTTGGTCAGCGCTGGGCCCGCGGACACCACGCTTTCGACGGTGCGAATCCACGCCGTCTCGCCCGTGGCGCGTTTCAACAGGTGCAGTGTCGAACCATTCAGCGTCGCCACGTAGTCCTCGTTGACTCCGGGACGCTCGACGGGATAGTCTCGGTTGCCGACCACGGTTGCCCACCGTGTTCGCCCCGTCTCGGCGTCGATCGCATGGAGCACGGCTCGATCAGAAACCGCGTAGATCGTGATTTCCGGCACGCTGATGGTCTTTACGGCGCCCTCGATTTCATGAAGTTTCAGTTCTTCGATGAACGCCTTGGCCGCCTTCTCGGCGCCCTCCTTACCGATCAGGTCGCCGAATCGATCCGTGTCGCGCTCGGAAAATGTCCGCTTTCGATCTCCGTAATGAACCTCGAATACCGTGTACGACTGGGTTGCGCTGACGAAATACGTGAGATCCGTCAACCGCGCGCGAGCCGGATCCAATCGGACTTGAGTGAACCACATTCGTTCCAGCCCGTAGCGCCGCGCCTCGGTCTGGGAAATGAGCAATCCGTTGCCGTCCGCCGAGTGAACGTCGGAAGCCAAACCGAAGGCGATCAACGACACGGCGAAAATAGCGAGCGTGCGGAGCATAACGGTCTTCCGGAAAGTGCCGATCGCGAAACCAGCGGGGATGAATCCTTCGCTACGGTAGTTTAGGGAACCAACAGGGCCCTGTCAAAAAAGTTGCGACGCGTCAGGGCGTGGCCAGTTGTTCCGCGACCCCCTGCCAGACCACGACCGGTGCATCTCCGTCATAGCCTTCTAACACGCGGCTCGGATCGCTGAGCACGGCACCCAAGACCACGAGTCTCGCGCCCGGCGAATAGGTCGCTTCGGCGGCGGCATCCGTGTAGACGTCGAGCCTGTCGTCAGAGCCGGGGATCGTCAGCTCGATCACCTGATACTTGCCCTGCTTGCGCGTTTGGGCGACCGTGCCGACCAGCAGTACGCCATCGTTATCGCGGGATGCGGCCTTCAACCAACCGCCGGCGGCCCGGCCCAGCGTGTTCAACTTCTGCGGATCGGATTCCAAGTCGCGCACCAGTTCCGCCGCAGCCTGCGCCTCTGTCGCGTCGGTCCCGTCATAAAACGCAGCGACCTCGCCGAGTTTCGCCAACGCCGCGTAGGCCTGTCGCAACAGGGGGCGGATATCAGCTTCGGGAGCCGATTTGAGCGCGTCTAACACCGTGCGGGCTTCGCCCAGCGCCGCCTGCAACTCGGCTGCGGTTCTGTGCGGAACGTTGCGCAGCGACTCGGCGGACGACGCGCCATCCCCCGCAGATCCCGGCGGGGTTGCAACGGGGGCCACATCCGGGTTTTCGATGGATCTGTCATCCGACGCCATGTCGGCCGTCAAATCGTCTAGCGACGTGTCATCCAAGGGCACGTCATCGGCCTCCGCCGCCATTCCAGCTTCGGAGCCGCCCGATGGCGAAAACGTGATCCCGTCCGGCAGGATCGGAGACCCGTGTTCAGCCTTCATCCCGGCTGCGGCGTTCCTGGCGCGGGATCGCGAAGACTTCTTTTTGGCCGCTACGGCCTGAGCTCGCGCAGCGTCGGGATCGAGGAAGGTTCGCGTCGGGAGTTCCGCCTGGCCCGCGGGAATCGCGTTTCCCGTCACGGCGCCGTCCACGGCGTGATCGTCCGCGTTGTCGGCGTCCGTTTTCCCCTTTTCGATCTGATAGCGGGCTGGCACAGCCCAAGGGGCAAAGCGAGCCACCTTGGGCCCCAACTCGAACATATCCGCCCGCTGTCGCGGCCAAGATTTCCACGAACCCATCCACCACAGGATGACCTGCGCGATCGCCAGTCCGGCGACCCCACCCAAGATGACTTTTACGGCTTCGACGGCCGGATTCTTTGGTTTTCGCTTCCTCGTGGCTACGGGACGACGACGCGACGCGGCGCCTGACGGCCTGCGGGCCGCATCTGTTTCCGTCATCGCAGGTGAAAATGCGCCGACGCCTTCCAAATCGACAAAAGCCGGCGCAGCCGCTGCGACCGCCGTTCCAGAATCGAGTGAAGCTAAGGTCAGCTCGGCCGCTTCGGGGTCCGAGATCACGATCAACGTCGGCGGCAGCTTGTCCAGGGCGGCGGCCAACGGATACTCCTCTTGACACAGAGGACAACGGACCGTTGCCGAACGGCTAGCACCGTCGGGCAGTCTCACCGAATCGGCACATTGGGGGCATAGAATTATCGTCATGCACTCGCTCCAGACCAGTCTGTCATCGCCCGCGGCGCACTTTTGTCCGCTTACCTATTTTAAGTTGCGATTAGCGGCTTTTGCTAGTCTGTCGCGGGATCGAATCCGACTATTTTGGCTTCGAGCGGCGGTAGTTCAGCGCTGTTCGACAACTCGCCTCCATCGCTCAGGCACGTCGCTTGCGCCGCGCGCCATGACATCCGTCCGGTCTGGAATCGTGATCTCGACGCCGATTGGGATGAACTGCGGATCGAAGAGGATGTCTTGGTTCGCCAGATAGATCTCCCGATACCGCTGGTGGCTGCCCAAATACCGCTCGGCCAACTGCGGCAGCGTGTCGCCTTCGACGATGCGATGCCGATGCGCGCTCGGATGAGTTTCAGGTTCGAGACGGTCGCCGGCAGGCGTCAAAGCGGTGGGACGTTCGTCCGAGGATGCGTTGGGATTCAGATCGGCCCGTTCGCACGCGACCGAGGCGCCCGCCGCCGCCTGGTTCGTAGCCGCTGGCCGCGCGTCGGGCGCTGCGCCTCGTGTTTCGGTGAGCGGGTGGTATTCACGAGCCAATTCCGGGGGCGCGTAGTTGGCATCGTCGGGTTCAGCGGATACGTTTTTCTTCGAGGCCTGTGCCCCGGCCGCCGGGTCGCCGACAGCAAGCTCGCCACGCTTCGGTGTCGCCGAACGTGGCGCTTGCGGCGGTCTGGCAACGGACGGTTGTTCCGAGAAGTCGGGCTCGCGGGACGGTTGCCTGCCGCTGGAACGCTCCGTCGCCTCGGCGCGTTTCGCGGTATCGGCGACGGGCGCCCTTTTCTTGTCGGCGAGCGACCCGGCGGGCTCGGCGCGGCGCACCGTCGGTTGATTCGTGACGTTCGCGATCCTTGCTCGACCGTTCCGCTGCAAACCAGCCGCGAGTTCCGATTCCGAGACAAACGTACGGTCAACGTCGGTCAATGCGGCCACGGGCAGCGTCTCAGACTCGCCCCTAGCAGCTATTTTTCGACCTTGTCGCTCGGGATCGTCGCCATTGGCGCCAAGCGAGCTGACCGAGATGGCCGATTCTGGGCCGGGCCTGTGGTCCGGAAGACGGTGCTGTTGGGCGGCATAAAACCCAATTCCCACGACTGCCGCTGTCAACAAGTATTTGGCCCAATTGCGCATCGTCAAACCCCGCGAATAGACACGTCCTCCTCTCGAACTCTATCGGAAAACGGCGCAAAGTGAATAACACTCGGGAGTTCCTGACCACAAGAATGCTCGAAAATGGATGAAAACAGCGCCTAAAATAACGATTCTTTCAGGGGTAGCGGCGCAACGGACAGGCGCGGAATCCAAGAACTGTCGGGAAATCGCCCGGTTAGGCGCGCTCTGCCTTGGTCACAACCGCCATCCCCGAACAGCCTCACGAAGCTAAACAGACATTGATTGAATAGGAACTAGTTCTGAAAAAACCTGCATACCGAGTTGACAAAGATTATCGAAACTCTTAAACTGGACGAGGTTACCATAATGTCTCGGTCAAGGTGGACGCGATGATATCACAGACAGCAGAATATGCTTTGCGTGCAATCGTCTTCTTGGCAGATCAACGTGGATCGCCGAGGACAACAGCGCAAATTGCCCAAGCAACCCAAGTGCCGCCCGGATATTTGGCAAAAGTCATGCAGTCTTTGAGTCGCATGCGGCTCGTTCATTCCCAGCGCGGCCTGAACGGCGGCTTTACGCTGACTCGCGATCCAGCCACGCTGCCCATGCTCGAGGTCATCAGCGCCGTCGACCCTATCCGTCATTTCCATGAATGCCCGCTGCGTCTGGAGGCTCACCAGACGGAACTGTGTACGCTGCATCGTCAGTTGGAGAATGCGGCTCTGATGATCGAACAGAAATTTACCGAGACGACAGTCGCGGATCTGCTCAATAAAGCAGACGGTCAAAAGCCGCTGTGCAGCCTGGCAGTCGTGTCGTTGGCTACGACTTCCGGCGCCAGCGGGACGGGCAATAAGTCGACGGGCGGGTGAGCGCGACGGCAGGGCTCGTGTCCGGTCGTAATTTCGCGATGGCAATTTCCCGGTCGTAATTTTCCGACCGTCGCGCGCGTCAAAAGCGAGGTTTCCACGGCTTGGCAGCCGCAGCCACTTCGACATTTAGCCTTGACGATACTGTAATCCTTCGATGCGGTCCGTTTTCCGATCAGATCGCGCCGCTCGTGCGTCGTAAGCTAAACTCTTAGCCTGGACTGCGCCCCCCGGGCGATGGGTCGCGTCTGAGTGATGCACACGTCGGCCATGTGTGTCTTCTCGTTTTCGCGGTTTTATCGCAACGCTCGATGAGCCGTTCAAGCCCGTCGGTAGTGTGATGACTTTCGATGCCTCGGTATCCGTTTCCGTCGATCACGAAGTGAAGGTCCGTTGCGGAACGTTGGCGGAGCACTTGGCGGACGCCGACCGACGCTTGGTCTTGGCTGAAAGCTGCACGGCGGGACTGATCGCCGCCTCGTTGGCGCAGGTGCCCGGTATCTCGCGATATCTGTGCGGGTCGTTGGTTAGTTATCGCGAGTCGGCCAAGACGAATTGGTTGGGGGTTCCGCCGCAGATTCTGAAACAACACACGGCCGTCAGTGAAGTGACCGCGCGGCTGATGGCAACCGGAGCGTTGGGAGTTACGCCAGAGGCAGACTTGGCTGCCGCCGTCACGGGACATTTGGGGCCTTTGGCTCCGCCAGACCAGGATGGCATGATCTATGTCGGCGTCGCGCAGCGTCGAGCGAACACGGGCGAGATCTGCGTGACGCGTCTGCGACGTTGCCGGTTGCTCAGTACCGATCGCCTGTCCCGCCAACGCGAAGCAACGATGGCCGTCCTCACGATACTGATCGAACAGCTTGCCGAGCCTTCGTGATGCGTTGCCCAGTCGTAATTTTCGGATCGTCGCAGGCGTCAGAAGCCAGGTTTCCACGATCTGCCAACCGCAGCCACGCTAAGATCTAACCTTGGCGTCGCCCGGGCGCCAGAAATCAGGAGCGATGGGGCAGGGAACGTCAAGCCGTCCCAGATTGCCAGAAGAACGATCTGGATGTGATATCGTGACACGCGAGATGCGTGACGGCGACCATAGAGGAGTGCGCCGTCCTGGAGAGACTCGCTCCGTCGCGTCCGTCCGGTTGCGGCCCTTGCCGAGCACGGTCCGCGGTCGCCCGCGCCGATTCGACGCGCGCGGCAGCGCTGCCGCGCGAGCGCGCCAACGATAATCCAGCCTGCACGCACAACGCCGCGAGTCTACGCCGCCAGTTGCGGCCGCGTTGCTACAGACTCCATCCTGCCCGGTATTCGCGACGGATCAGCGGGGCTGCTTCGGGGCAGTCTACGGCCCGCAAGTTGGCGGCGTCCCACGTCAGCTTTCGACCGACGCGCAGTGCGACGTTGCACAGCAACGCAGCCTCGGTCAGCGCCCCCGAGTAGTCGAAATTACAGGTCGTCGGTCCGCCGGTCTTGCAGGCTTCGGTCCACTCGCGATGATGCCCGATGGAATCGGCGATGAACGGCTCGGGCGGCTGGAAATCCCGATAACGGTCTTCGGGCAGCAACTGGTGACGGCCGTAATCGGCGATCAGCATTCCTTTCTCGCCGATAAATAGCACGGCGCTGCTCCATTGCGGAACGTTCTGCTGCTTGACCAGCTCCGGATAGGGGCCGCCGTTGTACCAATGCAACGTCACCGGTGGCAGTTCGCCGCGAGCCGGGTATTGCTGTCGGGCGATCGTCCAGCGAGCTGCGCTCTCGGGGTGGACCGGCCCGTCGGCCTCGACGGTGGTCGGATGGCGCAGATCCAACGCCCAAAACGCCAGATCGCAGTAGTGACAGAAGAAGTCGCCGAGCTGGCCGTTGCCAAAGTTCCACCAGTAGCGCCAACTGAACGGCGCGTAGGCCGGATTGTATGGCCGTTCCGCGGCCGGCCCCAGCCATAGATCCCAGTCCAGCGTCGGCGGCGTCGGCGGTCGATCGGTCGGCGCATCGGGCTGCTGGCCATACGGCGGCTGCGGCGGACCCTTGAAGTTCGCACCCAGCCACACGTGCACGTCGCGCACCGCGCCGATCGCGCCGGACTTGACCAATTCGACCGCGCGTCGGTAGTTGGCGCCGGCATGGATCTGCGTACCCATCTGGGTGACAAGCTTGTTCTCGCGGGCGACGGTGGCCATGATCCGCGCCTCGTAAACACTGTGCGTCAGCGGTTTCTCGCAGTAACAATGCTTGCCCAGCTTCATCGCCATCACGCCGGCCACGGCGTGCGTGTGGTCGGGCGTGCCGATCACGACCGCATCGACCTGGCCGTGCATCTCGTCCAGCAGCTTGCGAAAGTCCTGGTATCGTTTGGCTTGTGGATGCCGTTCGAACGTCTTGCCGCCGCGTTGTTCGTCGACGTCGCACAGCGCCACGATGTTTTCATGTCCCACGCCGCCGACGTCGTCGGCGCCGCGGCCGCCGATCCCGATGCCGGCGATATTCAGCTTTTCGTTCGGCGAGGCGCTTCGCGCGCGGGACGGGCTGCCAGCCGTGGTCCACACGCCGGCGGCGACCGCCGTCGTTCGCAGCATGTCGCGACGAGAGATCAGCGTAGACATCGAATAGGCTCCTTACGATTTGGGAAAACAAGCATGGCGCAGCGGCGCGAGCCCCGTCTGCTCTCCTCGATACGCTGGACCCTCCGCAGCCACGCGTGTGACTGTGCCACGCCCTCGAGGCAGCCCACGATCCTGACGCTGTCGGTCGGCGGAAGCGATCGTTGCATCGCCATCGCCGGGCCAGTCGTGAACACGGCCGCAGCCGCGACTGTAGCTCGCGCCGGCGCCGCACGCAAGAGACGGCCCGCCGTCGTGCGCTGCGAATTTCAAGTCTTGGAGGGGCTTGCGGGCCATCTCTCGTCAGACCCGTGGCCACACGGTCGCGTGACCGTCGAAGCCCGCGCCCTCGTCGAACGGGACACGCTCGGTCGAGCCCGTGCGACTCGCCGGGCGTTGATTGACTAACCAGCCGGCTCTGATACGCTGAGGGGACGTTACCCACGGCTGGACGATTTCGCGCCGATGATCGTCGACGGGGCCGGTCCGACCTTGGCGCCATACGGAGAATCAGGCATGACGCGATTACTGTCTGTGACGTTGATCGGAGTTCTTGCGAGCCTTGTGATGGTTGCCGCCGACGCAGCCGAACAGCGCACGTTGCTGGCGGGCGCAGCCACCAGCAACATCACCCCGTGGCTCGACGACGGTCTGGTCGGCAACTTTGGCGTTCCTCCGCCGGCCAAATACGTCCACGATGAATTGCACGCGCGGTGTTTCGCCTTGGACGACGGGACGACGCGAATTGTGTTGGTCGTGTGCGACAACATCTACATCAGCCGCGAAGTGTTGGACGAGGCGAAACGGCAGATCACGGCCGCCAGCGAGCTGCCGGCCGACCGGATCCTGATCGCGTGCACCCACACGCACTCGTCGGTCGCCGCCCGGTGGCCCAATCCGCTGCGGCCCGGAACCGAGTTCACCGAGTATCAACAGTTCGTTGCGCGGCGGATTTCGGATGGCGTGCGTTGCGCGATCCACAACCTCCAGCCTGCCCGCGTCGCGTGGGGCGTGGCCGACCTGCCCGGCCAGGTGTTTTGTCGTCGCTGGTTGATGAAGCCGGACGTCGCGCTGTTCAATCCGTTCGGCGAGCCGGATCAAGCCAAGATGAACCCGGGGCACAGCCCCAACCTGCTGCGGCCGGCGGGACCCGTCGATCCGCAGATCGCGTTCCTGGCGCTGCAAACCGCCGAAGGTCGACCGCTGGGCCTGCTGGCCAATTATTCGCTCCACTATGTGGGTGGGACCGGCCGCAACCATCTGTCCGCCGACTACTTTGGGGCCTTTGCCGACCGGATCCAGGAATTGCTCGGCGCCGATCGGCTCGACCCGCCCTTCGTGGCCGCGATGAGCAATGGGACCAGCGGCAATATCAACAATAACGACTACTCGCAGCCGCGCGAGAGACGCCAGCCCTACGAACAGATCCGGCTCGTCGCGGACCAGTGCGCGCAAGCGGTCCTCGAAGCATACCAAGGGCTGACCTGGCACGACTGGGTTCCACTGGGAATGCGGCAGCAGGAGCTCGAGCTGGCCGTGCGCAAGCCCACGCCCGCCCAGCTCGAACACGCCCGCCAGATCCTGGCCGATCCGGAACGTCCCGACAAGTATCCGCACGAGCGAGCCTATGCGTCCAAAGCCGTCCAACTGGTCGAGCCACCCGACTCGGTTCGTGTCATCCTCCAATCCGTCCGGATCGGCGAGCTGGGCATTTTTGCGATCCCCTTCGAGGTGTTTTCCGAGACGGGGCTCGAACTGAAGGCGCGCAGCCCGCTGAAGCCCAGCTTTACGATGGAGCTGGCCAACGGCGGCTATGGCTATCTGCCGACGCCCGAACAACATGCGCTGGGCGGCTACGAAACGTGGCTGGGCAGCAACAAGGTAGAGATCCAAGCGACGGTCAAAATCGTCGATGCTCTGCTGGGGATGTGCGCCGAGTGGAAAACCGAATCACAATGATCCGCTCGTGGCCCTACCCAGAAGGGGGCGCTCGCCGCTCGGCCCGGCAGCGCGCCGCACCACCCCGCGCCGGCGGTCGCTTGTCGCGCAGCGGCCGCCGTGCGTCGGCCTGATCCTGGGCGTCATGCCCTTGCCCAGGCATCTACCATTACCATGATGTCGCGATGGCGGTCGGCCTGCGCGGAACGTCTACACACACCCGACCTTCGACCCGTTTGAGATCTCGCCTCATGAAAGTCCTGCTTGCCGCGCCGCGCGGTTTTTGCGCGGGCGTGAACATGGCCATCGAGAGCCTCGAACTGGCGCTCGAAACCTTTGGCCCGCCGGTGTTCGTCTATCACGAAATCGTGCATAACCGGTACGTGGTCGACTCGTTTCGTCGCCGTGGCGTGACGTTTGTCGAGGACCTGAACTTGGTGCCGCGCGGCGCGCACCTGCTGTTCTCCGCACACGGCGTATCGCCCGCCGTCCGCGAACTCGCCCGCCAGCGGCGACTGGCGACCGTCGACGCCACCTGTCCCCTGGTTACCAAGGTCCATCTGGAAGCCGTGCGATTCGCTCGCGAGGGCTATACGATCCTGTTGATCGGCCACCACGCGCACGACGAAGTGGTCGGGACCATGGGCGAAGCTCCACGAGCGATGATCCTGGTGCAGAGCGAGGAGGATGCGGACCAGGTCGAGTTGCCGGCGGACGCCAAGGTGGCCTATCTGACGCAGACCACGCTGTCGGTCGATGACGCCAACCGCATCATCGAACGATTGCGGAGACGTTTTCCCGGGATCGTCGGTCCGTCCAAGGACGATATCTGCTACGCCACGCAGAATCGCCAAGAGGCCGTGCGGGCGCTGTGCGACGAAGCGGAGCTGGTCCTGGTGCTCGGCAGCCAAAACAGCTCGAACAGCCAACGGCTGCGCGAAGTGGCTCGCGAGCGCGGCGTGGCGGCGCACTTGATCGACGGCGTCGAAGATCTTGTTCCCGAGTGGTTCGATGGCGTGCAGACCGTGGCCGTAACGGCCGGCGCCAGCGCACCGGAAACGATCGTCGAACAATGCCTGGACTTCTTGCGCGAGCGTTACCAGGCCGAGATCGAGGTTCGCGTGACCCGTCGCGAGGCCGTCCATTTCCCCTTGCCGCGCGAGCTGCGCACGACGCCCGAGGACGCGAACGGCAGCGAATCGGCGGCGACGTAGGCGGACGCCGCGCCGAAGGGGTGCATTCCCGTTGTGCGCCCTAAGTGCCAGCAGTACTAGCACTTACGGAGTCTATGTCACGTCGTTGGCCTCTGTTGGGAAGCCGGTATTTGGCTATGCTGATCTCCTGGGACGTATGCCCGGTAGCGTTAAGGAGAGGAAGGGCAGGGGAGAGGCTCAGGTGGATGGACCGGACGGGCCGCGTGTGACGGGCCCCGAAGAAATGGCCGGACGGTGTTACGCGGAACTGACCGCGGCTATGCCGGCTTGGAAGCAACGTTTGGCCGAGGATCCGGAGCAATTTGGGCCGCTGGAGCACGATATCCATGCTGCCTTTGCACGAGGCGCTGATTTGGTGTTGACCGGCCTGTTGGCCCTCGTGATGAAGCAACCGGCGTTTGATGCGGCGTGCGAGCAGACTCGACGCCATTCCCGCCACCCGCTTCGCCGGGGCCGGACGCGAACATTGCGAGTTCGACTACTGGGCGGGCTGGTCGTATGGATCACGTCTTTGTATTGCGCTCCGGCCAAGCGTCGGTCTGGCGAGGCCGACGTGACGGCGCCGGGATTGCATCTGGAGTTGGCCCAGTTCGGGTTTGGCAAGGGGTGCTCTCCTGCCATGGAGAGCAAGGTCAGTCGGCAAGCAGCGTTGTGCCCTTCGTTCCCATTGGCGGTGGCGGAGTTGGAGCGTGAGAGGGTCGTGCTGGACGTGAAGACAGTTCGCCGAATTACGTCCCAGTGTGGCAGTGGGCTCTTAACTCTGCGGACGCATGAATCCGTTTCGCCGGACTAGAAGGCGTTCCGGTGAACGAAGTGCTGGACTGTTGTCACGCCGCGCACCACATCTCGCTGGCCTTGGCCACGTTGGGGCTGACGGACAAAGAGCGAATGCCTCAATATCGCCAGCATCGTACGCTGCTACGCAATGGACAGTGGCGGCGCGTGGTGGACGACTTGACGGATCTGGCCGAGCTGAGTCCAGGGAACGCGAAGCTTCAGACGGAGATCGCGTACCTGACCAGACATGGGGAGGCGGGACGTCTGAAGTACCCGACGTTTCCTGCATGCGGCCTTCCGCTGGGCAGCGGCGCGATTGAGAGTAGCATTCGCCGCGTGATCAATCGTCGCCTCAAAGGCAATGGGATCTTTTGGCGTGAGGCTCATGCGGAAGCAATGCTCCAAGTCCGTGCTCAAGTGCTCACAGGCCGCTGGGATGAAAGAATGGCTGCCAAACGCCGACACCTTCGCTACGACGGGCGACTCGACTGGTGTTGGGACCTTCAGCCCATGAATTCCAAAGCTTGAACGCAGCGCCAGGATTGCAAAAACACGGGAAAACGCAGAGAATCTGTTGTGCAGAATGGGATCGCGCCCTGTCTGAGCCACAACTGTGGCTGGTGATGCTCAAGGTGGCAAGGAAGAACCTGCGACGAGTGTCTGATGTGGCGATCCACGAGTTCTACGGCGAGCTGGCAAAGCTGGGCGGCTTTCTGGGCCGCGAATCCGATGGAGAATCCGGCTGGATGACGATCTGGCGTGGTTGGCAGAAACTCGACACGAGGATCCGAGGCGCTCAACTTGCGTTGCGATTCAAATCTGAACTCGAAAAAAGTGGGTAAAGACAAGTGCTATGGCTCGGCCCGGTCGTCAGGATGGAATTTCATCATTACTCTCTGAGGAGACTCGGATGAACCTACTCGATTGGTTGCGAAAGTTGGGCATTGTGCGTTTTGGGGTCGAGACGAGTGTCTATCGCGATGCGACGGAACGCGCGGCAAGCCTGCAGATGGATGGAGTATTGGATTCGGAAAAGGATGTGATCAACCTTGATAAGCGTCCGGACCATGAGGCGGAGCCGGGTTCTGACGAGTCGGGCAGCCACCATCGTTCCGATTGACCCACGACCAGCCTGGCCGCTTGACTTCCAGTCGCTATCGGCCGAGGCTCGAATTCTTTGCAGTGCCAGGGACCGGCATGGTACGACTCCGCGAAACATTGCGAGTCTGACAGCTTCGCGCTCCGAGGCAGATCGCGATGAATCCTGGGCTAAATCCCAGCGTTGCAAACGCAAAGCGGCAACGCGCCAAGTGCGGCTGAAGTTCCACGGACCGCGCCTGGATCCGTTTGCTCGCGGTGACGGTCGATGCAAGGGCGCCCTGCGGTCGGGTGAGGGATCCACCGGGAGGGGGCAATGGTCCATCGGCGCCCCATTCACCAACCCTTGAGACAGTTGGGTCCATTGATGCCACGCATCGCAAGTCGCCCCATCGGGAGCCATCTTTGGGCGATCTCAAACCGTTCCGCGATTTTCGGGGGTAAATCGTGGGGTAACAGACTTGTAATCCGATGCGTTAGCGAGAGACTTGTTCTCAGAAGCACGAGCGAGGGGCTCGTCGGTGACGCAGACGCCATCCTTATCCTTCCCTCGCTAACGCGTCGGGTTACAAGAGATCGGCTCGACCCAGGGTTCTTTGCCCGACTTGCTGCCAAGAGTAACAGAAGGGGGGCAGCAAGTGGGTCTTGGTCGAAGTCCCCTAGGATGTTGCATGTCTGCCCCAGATCATACCGTGGCGGATCTCTTTGTCTACCCATTGGGCTTGCGTGACAGTCAGTCTTTGTTGTGGGTTTCTGTGGGAAGTAGTCGTCCACAAGAGCGTCGCTGCACCTCACCTACGGTACGGCCACGGACACCAGGGAACAAAGGCCCGAAGCTCATGGTTTCGGTGTAAGTCAGCCGGCTTTTCGCGTGTTGTAACGCGACGCGTTCGCAACTAGAGGGTACATGCTCGCTGGATTATGCTCTTAACTCTCGGACAGAGCCATCGCAGCCCAAATCCGGGGCAGGGCAGGGGGGGCGTGGAGCCTTCGATGATGAAAGGTGAAATGTTGTGACGCCGCAGTTCCTTATCCAGGCTAGGGCAGGGCAGGGGGGGAGCAGCGGCACGAAGCTTCATTGAATGCTCTCGTCGGATCATGGACGCACGTTCTGAGAAAAAGGCTTCAAAGACTGCGGCCTTGGCCGTACCGGATTCGGTTCAGCCTTTGGACAGCTAGCTTTATTGACGCACGGCCGGCGCGATCGGACGACGGGCCGGTTGGCCGAGACGCATTTCCGGTCGCAAGACGCGGATCCAGCAGGCATTGTTTGTGTCCCGCCACCACCAACTGCCGCAACGGCCATGAATGGCTCCTTTTCGAGCCGCTCCGCCCTCCAAACGAGCCACGAGCCGAAGTTTGCCAGCCGATCCGTGAATTGTCCGATTGATGTCTTTCACCTCTGCCGCATCGCACAGCCGCTGACATGCACCCGGTTGGCCGTTGGCCGAGCCTTGGGCCGTCAATCTAGCGTTCGATGGACGCCAGCAGTATACTGGCCGCCCGTTATGCGTTCCTTTCGACTGACCCTATCATACGATGGCACAGCCTATTTGGGCTGGCAAATCCAAGCCCACGGACGGACGATTCAGGCCGAGGTGGAGGCGGCTTTGTTGCGCGTGACGGGGCGAGATGTTCGGGCCGTGGCCAGTGGCCGCACCGATGCCGGGGTTCATGCGATCGGCCAAGTGGTCAGCTTTGGTTGCGACACGCATTTGGCCGTAGACACGTTGCAGAAGGCGTTGAATGCGAACCTGCCGCGAGACATCGTGGTCCGCGAGGTGCGCGAAGCGGCCGACGGGTTTCATGCCATTCGGGACGCGCTTCGTAAGCGGTATCACTATGTGCTCGAGGACGGCCCGGTTCGCAACGTGTTCGCGCGAGCCTACGCTTGGCATGTCGTCCGGCGGCTGGATGTCGCAGCGATGCAGGCCGCCGCGCAAGCGTTGGTGGGCACGCACGATTTTCGCAGTTTTCAGACCGCCGGATCGCCGCGGGTCAGCACCGTGCGAACCATTTACGAGTTGTCGGTCGCGCGGCGGGCCACGGACGGGTTTGAGCGGGTGGTCGTCGAGGTCGAGGCGGACGGGTTTCTCTATAATATGGTCCGAAATCTGGTGGGCAGCTTGGTCGAGGTGGGCGGCGGGCGGCGCGAGCCAGGCTGGATTGCCGATGTGCTCGCCGCGCGGGATCGCACGGTGGCTGGGGCGACCGCGCCGCCGCGAGGGTTATATCTGGTTCATGTGGACTACGGTTGGTGAGGCTCGATGCGGATTGCACACGTCATCACGCGAATGATCGTCGGCGGCGCGCAAGAAAACACGCTGTTGTGCTGTCACGATCTGATTCGCCTGTTCGGCGACGACGTGTTATTGGTCACGGGTCCGTCGTTGGGTCCAGAGGGCGAATTGTTGAAGCAGGGCAGGGGGGGGGGCGTCCCGTTGGCGCTGATCCCATCGCTGCGGCGCGCCATCGCACCTTGGAACGATCTGCGGGCGTATCGCGCCATCCGCCGAACGTTGAGCGAGTTTCGTCCGGACGTCGTCCATACGCACAGCGCGAAGGGCGGGATCCTAGGGCGTTTGGCCGCCCGCGCGTTGCGCGTTCCGACCATCGTCCACACGATTCACGGTGCGCCGTTTCATCCCTATCAATCGGCGGCGACGCGAGCTGTCTACCGCTGGTGCGAGACGTACGCCGCGCGGCGCTGTGACCACCTGATCAGCGTGGCCGACGCGATGACGGATCTGATGGTCGCGGCCGGCGTGGCTCCGCGCGACAAGTTTACGACGATCTACAGCGGCATGGCGGTCGAGCCGTTTTTGGATGCGGACGCGCATCGCGCTCGCGTCCGTGGCGAGTTGGGTTACACCGACCGGCATGTGGTGATCGGCAAGATCGCTCGGCTGTTTCACCTCAAGGGGCACGAGTATCTGATCGCGGCCGCCGGGCGCGTGGTCGAGGCCTGCCCGGATGTCCGGTTTCTATTGGTGGGCGATGGCGTGCTGCGCGAGGCGCTGCAACGCCAAATTCATCAGGCCGGGCTAGATGATTACTTCCAATGTACGGGGCTGGTTCCGCCGGCGCGGATCCCAGAGCTGCTGGGTGCGATGGACGCGCTGGCGCACGTCAGCCTGCGCGAGGGGCTGGCTCGCGCGCTGCCCCAGGCGCTGATCGCCGGCAAGCCGGTGGTCAGTTACGACGTCGACGGCGCGCGCGAAGTGGTCCGCGACGGCGAGACCGGGTTTCTGTTGCCGCCGCGAAGCATCGAGCCGCTGGCGGCCGCGTTGGTCCGTCTGGCCAGCGACGCCGCCCTGCGGCAGCGGCTGGGGCGCCAGGGACGTGAGCGGTTTACCGAGCAATTTCGCCACGAGTGGATGACGCGCCAATTGCGCGAGCTCTATGAGAGGCTGCTCGCCAAAAGCGCCTGATCCGCCGAGCGTTGGAACCCGTCGGCGTCGAGCATGGACGTCGCGGAGAGCCAGGAACGCACTTCCCTCGGCAACGATCTCGGTTTAGACTTGGGGCCGATTGAAGTCAGAATCGTCCTCCGGGCGTAAGGGAGGTGTAGACGTGACCAAAGCTCGAGACTTTGTCGGCGCATATCGCCTGACGCGACTGATTCGCGGCGGGCAGTCCTGTCTGATCTGGGAAGCGGTCAAGGAAGCGACCGGCGAACGATTCGCGTTGAAGATGCTCAGGACGGAGAAAGCTCAGGACAAGGATGAATTGGCGTTTTTGCGGCACGAACACGAAGTCGCCAAGAGCTTGAACCATCCCAACCTCGTGCGAGTGTACGAATTCGAGACGCGCGTACCGACCCCGTTTCTGGCCCTCGAACTGTGCAGCGCCTTGAACCTGAAACAGGTCTTGCGCGAGGGGCCAGAGCCGATCGCGCACCTGGCAAGCAAGATCATCGAACAAGCCGCGCACGGCCTGCATTACCTACACCAGAAGGGTTGGATCCACTGTGACGTGAAGCCGGACAATTTTCTGGTGGATGACGACGGCAACGTCAAATTGATCGATTTCAGCATCGCGCAGCGGGCCAAACGCGGGCTGCTGGGTTTCCTGGCGGGCAAACAACCGGTTCGCGGCACCCGCAGCTACATGTCGCCCGAGCAGATCCGCGGCGAATCGCTAGATTGCCGCTCGGACGTGTACAGCTTTGGGTGCGTGTTATTCGAACTGCTGACCGGGCGACCGCCCTATACGGGTTCGACGCCCAACGAACTGCTGGAGCGGCACCTACGGGCGTCGGTGCCATCGGCGGTCGTTTACAACAACAATGTGTCCCGCGAATGTGCGGACTTGATCCGCCGATTGATGTCCAAGAAGCGTGAGACGCGCCCCAAGACGATGTGGGACGTCCTGCAGGCGTTCCGCGAAATGCAGCTCTTCGTCAAGAGGCCGCAGCCTCCCAAACACAAGCTTTCCGAATTACAGGTCGGGCCAGTCATGGATGCGGATGCGCTGAAGCAACTGCCGCGAGCCGCCGACGATGCGCGGAACGAGGAACCAGGATAGTCATGACGGAAAACAACTCACTTGCACCAGGGCTGGAATTCGAACAGCCCATCCACGCGATCGAAGTGCGTCTGAGCGAACTCGAACGCGCCGCCGACGGTCGTCCGGAGACCGAAGACGAAATCCGACGTTTGCGCCGCGAATGGGCCAAGGTCACCCGTCGCGTCTACGAGCACCTCGATCCTTGGCAGACGGTTCAGGTCGCCCGACACAAAAACCGTCCCTATACCTCGGACTACCTGGCCCTGGCGTTCGACGAGTTTGTCGAGCTGCATGGGGATCGGCACTTCGGCGACGACCGGGCGATCCTCAGCGGATTTGCCAAGCTGGATCAGTACAAGGTCCTGGTGATCGGCCACCAGAAGGGCCGCACCTACAAGGAACGGGCGGCGTGCTTTTTCGGCTGCGCGCACCCCGAGGGCTACCGCAAGGCGATGGCCAAGATGCGGTTGGCCGCCAAGTTCCAACTGCCGGTCATCACGTTCATCGACACCCCGGGCGCCTATCCCGGCGTCGGCGCCGAGGAGCGAGGCCAGGCTTGGGTGATCGCCGAGAACATGTACGAGATGTCGCGTCTGCGAACGCCGATCATCTGCGTGGTGATCGGCGAAGGCGGCAGCGGCGGCGCGCTGGGGATCGGCGTCGGCGATCGCGTGGCCATGCTGGAACACGCCTACTATTCGGTGATCAGCCCTGAGGGCTGCGCGGGCATTTTGTGGAAGAGCCACGAGTACGCGCAACAGGCCGCGCGCGCGTTGCGGTTCACCGCCAAGGATCTGCTGCAATTCGGCGTGATCGACAGCGTGATCCCCGAACCGCTCGGCGGCGCTCACCGCGACCATCATCAGATGGGCGCGCGGCTCAAGTTCTATCTCATCCGAACGCTCCGCGAACTGCTGGCCACGCCGCTGGACTCGCTGTTGCAACAGCGCTATGAAAAATTTCGGCGGATGGGGGTGTTCCTCGAAACGCCGCTGGCCGAGCGCGCCGACACGCCGGTCGCCGAGCACGATTCGCTGACCGACGAAAATGGTTCGTCCTTCGACAACGGTTCCGAAGCTGGCGACGAGCCGGGACTCGGAAACGGTTCCGCGCCCACGGCGCCGCTGGTGATCCCGGACGCTTGAGGCGACGCGGGTCGGATATTTCTTCGCACCAACCGCCGCGCGCTCGTCTGCCGCGACCCTGGGCGTTGGCGTGTGCGGCAGTGCGAGGCCGGGCCGCCGGATCGGTTCCGCGGCCGGCTTCAAAGGCTCTGGGGAACGTCCGATAATGTTTCTTATGTTCGGTTGGGATGCCCGTTTTTCCCGGGAATTTCGCCATTCAGCCGAACCGGCCTGCGAGCCGCGAAACGGCGTTTAGCGGCCCTGCCCGTGTCCGGCGTCGTCGCGACCGGACAGCCAGTTGGAAATGCGTCTGGCCCGACGTTTTGGCCTTGGGTCGCGGCGGCGTTTGAGCGTATAGTCCGCCGGACACAACAGGCCCGCGCCGGACGGTCAGTGCGCGGGCCGAGCGTTGAAACCGAATCTGTGCGTTGGCCATGCCCGGCTTCAAGACTCATATTTCCGTCAGCACGCTCCTGGGAATCGGCTGTGGCGCCGCGGGCTATGCGTGCCGGTTGCCGCTGTCCACCTGCCTTGTGGCAGGGGGCCTGTGTAGTCTGGCCGGCGCCCTGCCCGACTTGGACAGCGATTCGGGGACGCCCGTTCGGGAACTGACTGCGTTCCTGGCGGCCCTCGTTCCCGCGCTGATGATCCCTCGGTTCGAGCAGTTGGGGTTCAACCGCGAGCAATTCGTGCTGGCGACGGCGATCGTCTATTTCACGGTTCGATTCGGGTTCGGTGATCTGCTCAAAGGCTGCACGGTGCATCGCGGGATGTGGCACAGCCTGCCGGCGGCGGCGATCGCCGGCCTGGCGGCGTTCCTGCTCGTATCCGGCGCGGATCTGTCGGTTCGCCTGTTCAAGGCCGGCGCGGTCGTGTTGGGCTTTCTATCGCATTTGGTTCTGGACGAGTTGGCGAGCGTCCAGGTCCGTCGGGGACGCATCCGGATCAAACGTTCACTCGGCACCGCGCTCAAGCTGTGGACTTCGCGCAGCGTCCGGGCCAACGTCTCGACGTATGCCAAACTGGTGGCATTGATCGTCCTGGTGATTGGCGACCCGTATTTGATGAGGCACTGGAGCGCACCGCGGCCAGAGGTTCATGATCTCAGCCACCGGTGGTCGAAGCAGGCCGAGGCGACTCGGCCTCGAACCGTGAATCCAGCAGCAGGGTCACCGGCCCGTCGTTGACCAGAGCCACATCCATGTGGGCGCGAAACGTACCGGTGGCCGTGGGGATCCCCAGACGGCGGACGGTCGCGACGAACGCCTCGTACAGGCGTTCGGCCAGTTCCGGAGTGGCCGCGGCCGTAAAGCTGGGGCGTTTGCCTTTGCGGCAATCGCCGTACAGCGTAAACTGACTGATCACCAACATTTTGCCGCCGATGTCCGCCAGACAGCGGTTCATCTTGCCGGCGTCGTCCTCGAAGATCCGCAGGCCAGAGACCTTTTCCGCCAGGTAGGCGACGTCCCGATCCGTGTCATCGTGTGTGACACCCAGCAAGACCAACAGGCCGTGCTCGATCTGCCCCACCGTGCGCCCCTCGGCCGTTACGCAAGCCCGGCTGACTCGTTGTACGCACGCACGCATGACTTACTCCCCTTCTCTTCCCTGCCCTGCCCCGCCCTTCTCTTTCCTGTCCTTCTGTTTTGATCTTCTCTTCTCTGGCACTTCCATTTTCTTCTCTTCTGCTTCTCTGTCTTCTGCTTCTCTCCTGAGTCAGGCTGCCATTTTCTTTTCTTCTTATGCTGCCTTATCTATCCTTCTTGTTTCTCCTGTAGCTGCCTTTGAGATAGCGGTGCTAGTCGGCCGTTGCCTGAAAGTCGCGAAATGCGGCGGCCACGGTGTCGTACAGCTTGAAGAGGGTCTGTTGGGGGTCGATCAGGCGAAAGATTTCCCGATGGGTCGCGAGCAGATCGCACAGCTTCGCCTCGGCTGCCGGGTGATGAAAGCGGAGGTGGTCTCTCAAACTGACCAGGGCGCCGACAAATGCGCTGGAGAATCGCTGGACGTTGATGAAGCTGAGGATCAGCTTGACGGGCTGCTCGGATTTAGCCAACGCTAAGAGCTCGCCTTTGACGACCGAGATCGTCTGTTGATCGAAAAAATCCTCGGGCTTCAACGTGACAACGGTCACATCGCCGATGTGTTCGACGCGCAGGTGAGGATAGCGATCGGCCATGGCACCGTTCTTTCATCGCAAGGGCAGGGCAGTAGGTCAATGGAAAGACTGGACAGCTTCCTCGACGGTATCAAAGATGCGAAACACGGTGCCGTCGAGGTTCAGCACGCGAAAGATGTCGCGGTGGATCGGCTGCATCGCGCACAGGGCGATCCGCCCATCGGCGTCCATCTGCCGCTTGAAGCTCAGCAGCGTGCCGATAAATTCGGTGGAAAAACGTTGGACGTTTTGAAAGTCCACAACCGCTTTGGCGGGTTTGGCGGTCTGCGCGAAGAGAACCAACTCGCGTTTGGCGTCGAAGTTCGTTGCCTGATCGAGAAAGTCGAAGACCGTCGGCGTGACCACGGTCACGTCTTCCATGATCGCGATGCGAAAATGCTCAAACTGCGGGGCCATGACACCATCTCCGCTGTTCGAAAAAGCGACTCAGGACAACCCCCCGTCGCCTGGCCTAGCGACTGTAGATGGAGGCTGTGACGGACGACTCGGGGCGTGCAACCGTTCCCTCCGGAATTTCTAGTGTAGTGCGAGCCCTCGTTTCGATCAACTAGCTCGAAAACGCAGGTCATGCGACGTCAGATCGCCGCCATCTCCGGATGCGGCGCTCCCAGAGCACGCATCTTGCCGTGTCGGCCGTCGCGCAGGGCTCTGATCTGCCCCCTGCCCTGCCCCACTCGGCCAGAACCTTCGAAATTGTCTTGCCTTTCTTTGCGAGAACCCTAATACTAATTCTTGCGTCTGGGCTCATTTTCCAGGAGACGCCGGCGGAGCGGCGATTGGTTCAGGAGGTGCGATCCCATGTTGATAGCCTTGGCCCCAGGTTGGAAGACGGAGTTGGACCGTGGCCCCGAGTGGCTGTTTGTGAAGCTGTACGGCCCGGATAGCGATGCGGCCGATGCCACGGGGTTGGCAGAGTCTCTTTACACACTGTTGAGGCAGGAATTCAAACAGCGGCTGCTGCTGGAACTGGACAATATCCAGCACATGCCTCGGGATTTGGTGATCGAGCTGCACTTGCTGCGAGACGAGTTGGAGCGCGAAGGATCGCTGTTGCGAGTCTGTGGGCTGTGCGCCGAGCACGAGGTGTCGTTGTCGCGCAGCGAGTTCTCGCCGCACTTGCTCTGCTATCCTGATCGCGATGCGGCACTTCTCGGCTTTTTCCGCCCGAGCAAGCCGCGATAGACGGCTGCGATCGACGGCTGCGGGCGTCGGTCGAGCCAAGGCCGCAGCGGGGAAGATGTTTCGCGTTCAATGCGTTTAGCGCTCGGCCGCCGTCGCCGCTCAATTGAGCTACGTCCGAACGGATGGCTTCGAAGCTGGCATCGCGGACGCGGTCCCGCCGCCAGCCGAGCAGCGCATCGACGGCATCTTGCGCGCCGGGACGAACGGCTACACGAACGTCGGGCTCAGTCCGGCAAAGGCGGATCGAAGTCCGCTCTACGAAGTGGCATTGCACGCCGCGCAACGCATCACGTCTTGCTCCAGAAAACGGGCAAAGCACGCTCGGCCGTGTGGGCGTCGAAGGCCACAAGCACTCGAATCGGCCAGCGGTCGTGCGCCGGGAACCGCTGCATTTCCGCAACCTTCGGGCGACGGGCCGTCGCATCGCGGGTCTCAGGGGCTGTCACCGTGGCTCGATGTTGAATCCATGCTGTCGTCTCTCGTACCCTTGAAGTCTCGGGCGTGCGTGATATCCTAACATCCGACTATGGGCAAGCGGATCTCTGTCGTTGTCCGGATGGCGGGCGATCGTCCTTGAGCCGTGGGGCAGATCTGCCTTGCGCGGGCGAGAAAGGCCAGTCGAACGCCTGGTGGCGTGCGGCAAAGGCGGACTGGAGTCTGCCTTATAGAGTGGCAAAAGCACGCTTCCGAGCCGCGCGACGGACACCCAACTTTTTTCCCAAAGGCGCCGTTCGTTTGTCGGCATGGGAAACCTGCCTCGTACTCCGTCTGTTAATCCGGGCTTGACCCGTCACCTATCCTCGGGCTCCATCGCAAGGTTGAGATGCAATCCACTGTCCAGTTTTCGAGCGGCGAGTTTGTGCCTCTGGAAATGCACAAGGTGCGGGTTGTTCAGAAATTGAACCTGCTACCTGTCGAGGAACGGCTCGCAGCCATCGAAGGGGCGGGCTTCAACACATTCCTGCTGCAAAACGCGGACGTGTTTTTGGATATGCTGACGGACAGCGGCACGAACGCCATGAGCGACCAGCAGGTTGCTTCGATGGCCGTCGCCGACGATGCCTACGCCGGCTCGGCTTCGTACACGAGGCTTCACGAGGCGATCGTCGAGGTGTTTGGAACCGAGTACTTCTTGCCGGTCCACCAGGGGCGCGCCGCCGAACACATCATCAGCCAGGTCTTTGTGAGCAAAAACGGCGTGGTGCCGATGAACTTTCACTTCACCACGACCAAGGCGCACATCGAGCTGGCCGGCGGACGGATCGCCGAGTTGTTTACCGACGAAGCGCTCCAGATCAAGAGCGATTTCCCGTTCAAGGGCAACATGGATATTGCCAAAGTCGAAGCCTTGATCGCCACGAATGGCAAAGAGAACGTGCCCTACATTCGCATGGAAGCCGGCACCAATCTGATCGGCGGCCAGCCCTTTTCGGTCGCCAACATGCGCGAGGTTCGTCGTGTCTGTGACAAGCATGGGATCCTGCTGGTGCTGGACGTTAGCCTGCTGGCCGAAAACGTCTACTTCGTCAAGACGCGCGAAGCCGAGTTCCGAGACGCCGACGTCAAGACGATCATCCGCAGCCTGTGTGATCTGGCGGATATCCTGTATTTTTCTAGCCGCAAAATCACCTGCACGCGCGGCGGCGGGATTGCCACGAAGAACCGGGATCTGTACCTGCAGATGCGCGATTTGGTCCCGCTGTTCGAGGGGTTTCTGACCTACGGCGGCATGTCGGTGCGCGAGATCGAAGCGATGGCGGTCGGGCTGCGCGAAACGCTGGACATGGACGTAATCAGCCAGTCGCCGCTGTTCATCAAGTACCTGGTCGACAGGCTGGAGGCCGCCGGGGTTCCGGTAGTTACGCCGCCCGGCGGTCTGGGCGCGCATCTGGACGCCAAGGGATTCCTGCCGCACGTCTCGCAACTCGAGTACCCGGCGGGCGCGTTGGGGGCGGCATTATTCATCGTCTCGGGCATCCGCGGAATGGAACGCGGCACGA
>JAVYAJ010000350.1:0-9432 GCA_032229885.1 Candidatus Anammoximicrobium sp.
CCATCTCGGCCGGAAACAGTCTCTCGCTGAATGCCTTCGGATCGAACGATCCCGATGGCGGCTCGATCACCGCCTATACCTGGGATCTGGACGACGACGGCGTCTTCGGCGACGGCAGCTACAACACCAACTCGATCTCGATCCCCTGGGCCACGCTGGCGGGAACCTACGGGTTCGAACCCGGCGGCAGCTATGTCGTGGCGGTGAAAGTCACCGACGACGAAGGCCAGACCGACATCGCCCAGTGGTCGGTGAACGTCCGCAACACCAGCCTGCCCGAAGCGCGCTTGACCGGTTCGGCATTCGTGGACCCAGGCAACAACGTTTCGCTCAATGCCACCAGTTCGGATGACCCCGATGGTGGCAGCATCGTCAGCTATACCTGGGATCTGGACGGCGATGGGGCCTTCGGCGACGGCAGTTACACGAGCGGATCGTTGAATCTGAACTGGACCACGCTGCAATCCTTTGGATTTACCGCCGACGACACCTTTGTCGTCGCGGTAAAAGTCACGGACGACGAAGGCCAAACGGATATCGCCGAGTTCGCCGTGAATGTCCGCGCCGCGACGCCTGTGATCGTCACGGCATTATCTGGGCCAACCTGGATCCCAGCGTACAGTCAGTACGGACTCGATTTGGACGCTTCTTGGTCCTACATCCCGCTGGGTGGCGACTTGACCTACAGTTGGGATTTCGATGGGGATGGCACTTTCGGTGACGGCAGCGTCACCAGCGCCTGGGTCAATCTGTCGTGGAACCAACTGGTAAACTATGGATTTGAACTGGGCGGCCGACACGTCGTCACGGTAAAGGCCACCGACGAGTACAACAACTCGGCCACTGCCTCGCTGGTTGTCAATGTTGGCGGTCCGCGTCCGCCCGAAGCGGTTCTGGACAGCTACGAAGGATCGTCGGTGGCGATGTATTCCGGTTTATCCGTCTCGGCAGAGTACTCGTACGATCCGGACAACGACGATGTGTACTACGACAACGGCATTGTCAGCTACGCCTGGGATCTCGATGGCGATGGCGTCTTTGGCGACGGCATCTTCGGTGACGGCGGGATTACCGACAACGGGCTGTCCTACTCTTGGAGCCAGTTGTTGGCGCTCGGATTCGAGCCTGGCGAAAACCACACCATCGCGGTCAAAGTGACGGACGATGAAGGGGATACCGACACGGCGCTGTGGACCTTCAAGCTGCTTGCCGATCCGTTCGCCTTCGGCCTGGACAGCGACATGGTTGCCTATCAACCCGGTGGCCAAGGAAGTTACCTGATCCAGCCAGGAGGGGCTTACTACAGCGGTTTCGAAACCACCAAGCAAGACTATATCGACCTGGCTTGGGATACCGGCGGGGCTGCGTGGGATATCATGGCGCTGCGTGGCGACTTCTTCACCCCGGCCGACCCCGCCGTTGTCGCCTCGTTCACGGCTGCGTTCGTGGATGTCAAGAAGGACGAAATCCTTCAACAACTGGCGTACATCGACGTCGATCTGGTCGCTTCCGACGACAACCTGCTGTTCGACAACCTCACCGGTGTCCGTTACGACGCGTTGCTGGGAACGGAAATCGAGTTCGATATCGAGCTGACCGGCGACGGCCACGGCCAAGCGTTCGAATTGCAATTCGTCAATCCAACGACCTCCACGATCCTGGGCGCCATCCCGGTTACGGTGAACAACAACTATTTCTACCTCGTCCAGGCCATCGACCCCGACGGAGATGAAATCACCTACACGCTCGTCGACGGCCCCGACGGCGCGGTGATGGATCCCCAGACCGCGCGCATTCAATGGAATCCCACCGCTCCCGGAGACTATGCGTTCCACGTCCGAGTCGACGACGGTCGCGGCGGCTTCGACCAGCAAATATTTACCGTGACCGTCACCGGCAGCGGTTCGGGCAACCAGGCTCCGGAACTGGAGCCGATTCCCGACTTCGATGGGCAGGTCGATCGGCCGTTCACCTACCAGGCGATCGCCTCGGATCCCGACGGCGATACGCTGCGGTATTTCCTCACCGCCGCCCCGGACGGAATGTCGATTGACGTCGATACGGGCCGGATCGATTGGATCCCGGCGGTCTCGCAGCAGAACGCCGCGCATCCGGTGACGGTCAAAGTGTTCGATCGGCGCGGGGGCGCCGACACGACCAGTTTCACCGTCGACGTCGAACCGGCGGCCATCTTCTTCAATTCCCGCCCGACCATCACCTCCGTCGCCCCCGAATCGGCAGTCACGTTCGGCGCGTTCCATTACCCGGCCACCGCCCAAGATGATGACGGCGACGCGCTGACCTGGCGCCTGCTGTTTGGCCCCGACGGCGCGGGGATCGATCCGCAATCGGGTGATCTCGTCTGGACGCCGCGCGGTGATCAGGTCGGCCTGCATCCGCTTGCCGTGCGCGTCAGCGATCCCCACGGCGCCTTTGACTATCAGAACTTCACCGTCCATGTCACGGCGCAAAACATGCCGCCGACGATCACTTCCACACCGACCGGGCCGATCAGCGTGGCGGAACCATGGAGCTACCAGGTCGTGGCGTCCGATCCCAACGGTGATCCGCTCCGCTACATCCTCGACCCCGCCTCGGTCGTCGGCGACATGCAGCTCGACCCCCAAACGGGACTGCTCACCTGGACTCCCGCATCCGTCGGCCATTACCGGATCGAACTGGCCGTCGACGATGGTCGCGGCGGATACGATGTGCAGGGATTTTCCTTGCAAGTCGCCTCGAACTCCGCTCCGCAAATCACCTCCCAGCCGAGCGTCCCGGCGATCGTCGGGCAAGCCTACAGCTACACGATCCTCGTCGACGAACCCGATGGCGACGCCTATACCATCGCCTTGGACGATGATTCGCTGGCGCGGGGGATCGATCTGACCGGCAACGCGCTCAACTGGACCCCGACCAGCACGGGCGACTTCGCGATTCAGATCACCGTTGTCGACGGGCACGGCGCCTGGACCCGCCAATCGTTCACCCTGCCCGTCCGACCGCCCGTCGTCGAGAGCGCCCCGCCGGAAATCACTTCCAACCCGACGGGACCGGCCTATGTCGGAACCCCGTGGACCTACACCGTCACCGCGACCGACCCGGATGACGCGACCGAAACCCTGGTGTTTTCGTTGCAAGCTCCTGTCGGTGATCCGCAAGTCGCCTGGAACGCGTCGACACGCCTGCTGAGCTGGACACCCGCCAGCGGCGACGTTCCCGACGGCAAATCGTTCACCATCCGCGTGAGCGACCCCGCCGGTTCCTGGACCGAACAGAGCTTTACCGTTCCGGCCCAAACCGCCCCCGCCGCGGGCCAGCCGCCGGAGATCACTTCCATCCCCACCGGTCCGGCAATCGTTCACCAGCCCTATGTCTACCAGGTCGTCGCCCATGATCCCAACGGCGATCCGCTGCAATACAGTCTGGTCAGTCCGCCCAGCGGAATGACGATCGACTCCCTCACCGGCAAACTGACCTTCACGCCCGGTGCGATCGGAAACTACGCAGTCGAAGTTCGCGTGGATGACAATCAGGATGGCCACGCCAGCCAAACCTTTATATTGGCCGTGGTCAACCCGCCGGTGCCCGACAGCAATCTACCACCGCGGATCACGTCCAAGCCGAGCGGTCCGGCCCACGTCAACACGCCTTGGACCTATGCGCTGAGCGCCACCGATCCCGATGGCGATGATGCGCAGATCGTCTATTCACTGGTCACCCCCAGCGCGCCCGGCGTCAGCTTTGATCCCCCAACCGGGCTGCTCACCTGGGCGCCGGCCGCCAGCGGCACGCTCAGCTTCGTGTTGCGCGCCACCGATCCGGATGGCGCCTTCGCCGAACAGACCTTTACCATCCCGGCGATCACCGCGGCGCCGCCGGCCAACCAGCCGCCCAACATCCGGTCCATTCCGCCCAATCCGGTGCGCCTGAACGACCTGTATCGATACCAGGTCGATGCGTTCGATCCCAACGGCGATGCGCTCAGCTACTGGCTCGTGTCGGCCCCGGTCGGCATGGCGATCGACGCCCACAGCGGTCTGCTCGTCTGGAACCCGTCCGCGATCGGCAGCTACGCAATCGAAATCGCGGTCAGCGACGGGATCGCCGCGCCCGCCACCCAGTCCTATACGCTGGCGGTTGTCGCGCCGGTCAAGCTGAACGATCCTCCGGAGATCACTTCCAATCCAACGGGCCCGGCCGTTCGCGATCGTTTGTATCGCTATCAGGCCACCGCGACCGATCCCGATGGCGACGCGATCACGTGGTCGCTCGACGCGGCATCGACGGCCCGCGGGATCACCGTCGGGGCCGCCACCGGTCTGCTCGCGTGGACTCCCACGACCGCCGGTGCGTTCCCGATTTCGCTGACCGCCGCGGACGGGGCCGGCGGCCAACAAACCCAAACCTTTACCCTGACCGTCCTGCACAACGCGCCGCCGGTTATCACCTCCGCGCCGGTTACCGCCGTCGCCCTGAACCAGAGCTACGAATACGAAGTCGTCGCCGTCGATCCCAACGCGGGCGACACGCTCGCCTACGCGTTGTCCGAGTCCCCCTCGGGCATGACCATCGACCCGGAAACCGGCGAAATCGAGTGGGCGCCGACGGGGGCTGGCCTGCACGCCGTTACGGTTCGCGTCGCCGATCAAGACGGCGCCGCGGACGAACAACGCTTTGAGATTCGTGTCACCGATCCCAATCACAACACGCCGCCGGTCATCCACTCGCAACTGCGCGACACCGTGCAGGTCGGCCAGTTGCTGGTACACCAGATCGATGCCAGCGACGCCGACGGCGATCCGCTGACCTATTCGCTGTCCGGGACCGCCCCGGCGGGGATGAGCGTCGATAACGGAGGACTGATCCACTGGACACCCACCGCTGCCCAAGTCGGCGCCACGTTTAACTTCAACATCGTCGTCAACGACGATCGCACCGGCGGGCTGGTTCAGCAGGCCGCCTCGATCACCGTCACCCACCAGGCGAACAACCAAGGCCCTCGATTTTCCAGCTCGCCGGGGACCAATCTGGTCGCCGGAACGCGCTATACCTACCAAGCAGTCGCCACCGATCCGGATGGCGATACGGTGGTGTACAGCTTGGCCCAAGCGCCCGTTGGGATGACGATCCAGCCGCGGACCGGCGTGGTGGCGTGGACGCCGACGATCGACGACGTCGGCGAGCACGCGATGACGGTCCATGCCGCCGATCCGTTCGGCGCGCTCGCCGTGCAGGGGGTCTCGCTGACCGTTCGCGCGGTGAATCGCCCGCCGCGGGTCGAGGGCGATCCGCCGACGTCGGCCGTCGTCAACACATTGTACGAATACCAAGTGCAGGCTTCCGATCCCGATGGTCACCGGCTATCCTATGCCCTGGGGCCGGAAACGTCTGCGTCGGGGTCGATTGCCGTCGATGCGCAGACGGGATTGATCTCCTGGACGCCCGCCAGTACCGGAACCCAAAAGGTACAGGTCTATATCCACGACGAACTCGGCCTGGGCGTCGCCTTGACCTACCCGGTCCAAGTGACGGCCACGCGGCCCAACACGGCGCCGATGATCACCAACGAACCAGCGCTGACCGCTTCGATCGGTGAGACGTGGTCGTGGACGATCACGGCGTTCGATCCCGATCCGGGCGACTCGGTCAGTTATCATCTGGACGGCTACTCCGTGCTCGGCGGCACTCCGAGCGTCAACGCGACCACGGGCGTTGTGCAGTGGCCGGTTCCGAATAATCCGGCGCTGGTCGGCCAGTGGGCCAGACTCGACGTCCGCGCCGCCGACTTGCTCGGCGCCAGTTCCAATATGTCGGTCTTGGTGCGGATCGTCGAGCCGAACGTTGCGCCCGTCTTGCAGGCGATCGCCAACCAAAACGTCTCGGCCGGCGCCCCGTTCCGTTACGATGTCCGCGCCACGGACGCCAACGTTGGCGACACGCTGCGGTACAGTCTCGACTCCGGCTCGCTGGCTCTGGGGCTGACGATCGACGCTCACGGTCGCCTCGCGTGGAGTCCGACGACCGAGGACATCAGCGGTTCGCCCTACAACGTCACCGTCACGGTGACCGACTCGCAAGGCCTGACCGACAGCGAATCGTTCGCTCTGACCGTCACCGCCGACACGACGGCCCCGACGGTCACGATCGTGCCGACGCCAGCGCAGGTTCCGCTCGGCGGCCCGCTCGATCTGCTCGTTCATGCGCTGGACGACGTGGGCGTCGTCTCGCGAACCTTGACGCTCCTCAGCGTGACGGATCTTGCCCAGCACACCACGTCGCTGAACTTCGAGATGGCGCTCACCGCTCAAGGCTACGCCCGGTTGGATATCTTGCCGGAACACCTCGGCACGCTGACGTTCGCGGCCACGGCCAAGGACGCCGCGGGAAACATCGGCCACGCCACGCAGGTAACGGTCGACGTGTTCGACCCCAGCGACAATAGCCCACCCCAGGTAAACCTCCTGCCGCCAGAAACTTCGCTCGGCTCACTCGGCTCTGGGAGCGACGGACCGGGGGTGAAGGCCCCGGTCGACCTCCTCGGCACGATCATCGACGACGGCCCGAGTGTCAGTTGGACGCTCACTTACGCGCCGATCGATACGGCGGCTCAGGGCGACTGGACACGCACCATCGCCAGCGGCAGCGGGCTGTACGACACCGCCACGGCGCTGGGTCGGTTCGATCCGACGTTGCTGGCCAACGGCTCGTACCGAGTCACGCTGACGGCGATCGACAGCGGCAACAACGTGGGTTCCGACAGCCAAATCGTTCACGTCGAAGGCAATTTAAAGCTCGGCAACTTTGCGCTCCGCTTCGATGACCTCGAGATCCCCGTGGCCGGGATCCCGATCACGATCCGCCGCACCTACGACACGCTCGACGCCAACGTGATGGGCGACTTCGGTTATGGCTGGCGGCTGGACGTGGTCCAGCCAACGTTGTCGGTCGACATGTCCACGGTGGGGCCGCCGTCTTTTGGTTGGGGCGGTTCTTATCCGACGTTCCTGGAAGGGACTCAAGTCACGGTGACCACGCCGGACGGCGAACGGCAGACCTACCGCATGCACTGGACCGGTTCGCAGACGGGTTCGTTCTTCGGGATCACTCCCTATTATCGTCCCAGCTTTGTGCCCGTCGGCGGCAGCGGTCGTTATGAATTGATCCCGCCCGGGGCCGACATGACCTTTACCCGCCTGACGGACGATGGCCCTTATCTGCTGGCCGGCGACGGCCTCGACTACAGCGCCCTGCATCCGGCCTTCGGCGGCGCGTTCTTATTCAAGGAAACCGGGCCCGGCACGCGCGGCCTCTCGTATACGATCAGCGCCCAAACCCTGTCCGGCACGCGCGTCGCGGACAAATACGGCAACGAGTTGGAATTCCGCGACGACGGGATCTACAGCAACCGCGGCCGGTCGGTGACCTTCACCCGCGATTGGCGTGGCCGCATCACCACCATCACCGACCCCGCGGGCCACTCGCTGACCTACCGCTACGACTCGCTGGGCCATTTGACGCAGTTCTACGACCGCCGCGCCACCGCCAGTCTGTCCGACCCCGACCCATTAAAGCATCTGGAACCGACGCGATTCGAGTACACGCTGGCCGACGATCCGGCCTTTGCCACCATCCCCGGCGCCGAAAACTTCCTCACGCGAATCATCGATCCGCTGGGCGCAACCGCGGTCGCGGCCAACTACGACGCCGAAACCGGGCGGTTGATCGCGCTGGTCGATGCGGATGGCAACCCGGCAGCGCTTCATTATGACATCAACGCGCTGACCGTGAGCAGCACCACGGCGACAGGGACCAGCGAAGCCGTTCTCGACGCGTTTGGCAATCCCGTTCGCAGCGTCGATGAATCGGGCCAAATCACGCTCACCACGTACGCCGATCCCAAACTCGGGCTTCCCGCCACGGTCACGCACGTTGTTGGTTTACCCGATACGCCCGCGCAGATCGCCGCGGGCACGGGAGACGATCTGACCACGAGCTACACCTACACGTCGTGGGGCGCCAGACAGACGGAAACCGATCCGCGTGGCAACGTCAGTACGACGACTTACAATCTTTCGACCGGCTATCCGATCAGCGAGACGGATGCTTTTGGAAATGTCACAACCTACGGATTCTGGGACGGCCAGCTTCTGTCGACCACCGACGCTTACGGCAATCGAACCGAGTTCGCTTACGACGCCTTTGGCAATGTGACCAGCGTCGCCCAATCGAGCGGTTCCTCCGGCGCGCCGACCACGACCGGGTTCGCGTACAACGCCTTTGGCGATCTGATCCAAACGATCGACGCCGACGGAAACGTTCGCGACATCGCGTATGACAACCTCGGCCGCCAGACCGGAACGAGCTTTGTTTGGCACGATCCGTACGGGCTGTTGCCCAACAAGACGCTGACCACCAGTATCGTCATCGGCCCCGATGGCAACGTCGATTCTTCGACCGACGCCAGCGGTCAAACCACCTCGACGCTGTACGATGCGCTTGGCCGCGCGTACATCGAGATCGACGCGAACGGACGCGAGACGGAAACGGTCTACGACAAACGCGGCTTGGTGATCGAAACCCGCCAACAGGCGGTCGATTCGGACGACCACTCGGTCATTCTCGTCTCGCGCACGGTCTACGACGCCATGGGCCGCGCGATCTACGCCACGGGCAGCTTCTCGGTCGGCGTCGATCCGGCGGACATCACGGGCACGCATACGATTTATGACGCGCAGGGCCGCGTCGAGCAAACGCAGCAACTGCGCGGACTGGTGATCGACATCGTAGGACAGCCTTCAAGTCTATCGTCCATCCTCACCGCCCCCGGGACCGTCATCTCGTTCTCGCGCAGTCTGTACGACGACGCAGGCCGAATCACACAAACGGAAAATGATTTCGGTCTGCGCACCCAGACGCTGTACGGCCAGTTTGGCGATATCGTCGAATCGCGGACGGAAACGGTCGATTCCGCTGGCGCTCGATCTTGGCTCGTCACGCGCACGATTTACGACGCCCACGGCCGTGTCGCAATCACCACCGATCCGTTCCTGGTCCCCGGCGACACGCCGCTGGGCGAAGACCCCAGCACCGGCCCCGTGTCCACCCAAACCACCCAAACGCTTTACGACCAACACGGCCGCGCGATCGCCACCGAACGCTATACCGATTCTCTTGTCACCCCTCGCCCCCTTGAGGGAGAGGGGCCGGAAGTGAGCGGGTGGGCTGAATTCGAACTAACCTCGCCCGGAACGCTCGAATCCGTCTCCGAAACCCTCTACGACTCGGCCGGCCGTGTTTGGCGCACGATCTCCGGCCGCGTGCTCCTCTCCTCTGTGCCCTCTGTGTCCTCTGTGGCTGAACAATCGGCCGCCCTGTCCGATTACCCCACCCACGGCGATCAAGCCGACCGCTACGCCGACCTGGATCTCA
>JAVYAJ010000351.1:0-6631 GCA_032229885.1 Candidatus Anammoximicrobium sp.
CCTGCCCGGTCTGGGCAATAGTACAAAACAAAGGATAGTAGCTGCGCGCACCCTTACGCTTCTTGTTGAATCCCACGGCCGTCCCCTGAGCTCGACGCCGAGTCGATTGCACAGATCCATCAAAGTCGAGGGTGAGCCGTGCCGGTCTCAGCTTGACCAAGCGTTCGAGCACCATGTCTCGCAGTAGACGTCGTAGCTTGTCCGGGGTCTCTTTCGTCGCTCTCTTCAACATTCTGCTGAGCGTGGCGATGTCCGGGAGACGCTTCAGCCCCAGTATCCGTTACTCCACAGGATCATCTTTGTAGTATCGGCAGTCTCGCAGCTCACGAAACCCTAGCAGCAAGCGAACGATTAGCTGGAGAAACAGAGTAGCGCGGGCATAGATGCCGGATCCAGCGTTGCGGGAAAAGCAACTCGCCAGGCGAGCTTTGAGGCGAAGGCGAGAAAAGAAGGCCTGGAGCAAAACGAGCCCCGCGAAGGAGGTCAACCTGGGCTCTTGTTGCGATTAGAAATTGATCTTGGGGATTGCCCAGGCTTGACTCCTGACGTCCGATCGGCTAACCTTAGCCATGAGAGCCTCCTGTTGTATGATATTGTTTGGGTTCTGTATATCATACGCTAGAGGCTTTCTTTGTCTACCCTAGGCCTTATCTGTTCCTCACTAGATGTTTCACATTCGGCCAAAATGTGGCTTCTATTAGAGCGCCTCGGAATCTCACCTACGGTGCGATCCGGACATCCTATCCAAGAACAGCACGAGGGCCGCATTTCCCGGGAGAATCGGCCCCTTTACCGCCATTGTAAGGGCGGTCGTTTGCAACTGAACGGTGGAGATAGGCGCGCGGGCAATGGACGTCCGTGCGCTGTGGAGGCGATGGTTCGAGCCTGCGTCGGGCGCCATTCCCCCGTCGAGTGCGATGGAGACGTTGTGGGGCCGCGCGATCACGGGGCTGGGTGAGGCGATGCTCGCGGATCGCCTGCGGATATGATTGTCTCCCGATGCCTGGACGCCATGCATGGTAGCCGTTCGAACCGGCCAGCAACGGGTCTCGGACTTCTTTCCGGCAAGTCCACACTTCCAAGTCGTTGCCAACCGTGTTGCTGATCAACGCCAGGAAGTCGGCCACCCGCCATCCGCCACCTGCCATCCGTGGCGCGACGCTGGCGTGGGCAACGCTGTCCGCGCCGACGCGGCGCAGGGCGACGGGGTCAGGGCGCCGACGCGGACATGGCGCGAATCGGTTCGTCGGCGCAACCCAACGGCGCTTGCGTTCAGGAACAACCCATGCTGTTCCCGCAGTTATGGCACAGGTAACAGTTGCCGTTGCGGACGGTGATCGCGCCACAGTTGTCGCACGCCGGGGCATCGCTCTGGAAACGAGCGAACTGGCCGCTGCGGACGGCCACCGCGCCGGCGCGCTCCAGCAGATCCCAGTTGACCTGCCGGGTCGACGACGTGGCGTCGTCCCGCGAAGCGTGGTTCGGCCCTTTGGCATGGCCGTTGTTCTTGTCGAGCGATTTGGCGGCGCCTTCGGGCGAGCTGTGCGACGCCGCGACATGATCGAACAGGGGCAACCCGTTGCTCGCTTCGCGGAACCCGTCCAGGAAGGTCATTCCGAGCCAGCGGAAGATGTAATCCACCACGCTCTTGGCGATCCGCACGTCGGGATTCGTGGTCTGGCCCATCGGCTCGAATCGCGTATGCGAGAACTTGTTGACCAGCACTTCCAGCGGGACGCCGTACTGCAGGCAGATCGAGATGGCGGTTCCAAAGCAATCCATCAGGCCCCCGACCGTGCTGCCTTCTTTGGCCATCGTCAGGAACAGCTCGCCCGGCCGGCCGTCCGGATACAGGCCGACGTTGAGATATCCCTCGTGCCCGCCAACGCTGAATTTATGCGTCAGCGATTGGCGGGTGTCCGGCAGCCGATCACGGCGGGGCCGCGCCGCGGTTTCCTTATCTTTCTTGGCCTTGTCGCCCTCGGTCTGCGTGGTCAGCGGCTGGCTTTGCTTGGACCCGTCGCGGTAGATGGCCAGGGCCTTGAGGCCCATCCGCCAGCCGCTCAGGTAGGCTTCGGCAACTTCGTCGGACGTCGTTTCAGCCGGCATGTTCACGGTTTTCGAGATGGCCCCCGACAGGAAGGGCTGCGCCGCGGCCATCATCCGGATGTGCGCCCGCCAGGGGATGCTGCGCGAGCCGTTGGCCGGCTTGAACGCGCAATCGAACACCGCCAGATGGCCGTCGGACACGTGGGGCGCGCCTTCGATCATATCGCGGGCGTCGATGTACTCGAGAACCCCGTCGATCTGCGGCTGGTCGTACCCCAGCGATCGCAAGGCCAGCGGGACCGTGTTGTTCACGATCTTCAACACGCCACCCCCGGCCAGTTGCTTGTACTTGACCAAGGCAATGTCCGGCTCGATGCCCGTCGTATCGCAATCCATCATAAAGCTGATGGTCCCCGTCGGGGCCAGCACCGTGGCCTGGGCGTTGCGAAAACCATGGCGCCGCCCGGCGACCAGCACCTGGTCCCACAGCTGGCGGGCGGCGTCCTTCAAATAGCGCGGCCCCGCGTCGTTGATCCTGTCGACGGCGTCGCGATGCATCTGCATGACCCGCAGCATGGGCTCGCGGTTGATGGCGAACGCCGCGAACGGCCCCACGGCGCCCGCGAGCTCGGTGCTGGCCAGATTCGCCGCGCCGTGCAACAAGGCCGTGATCGCGCCGCACACGCCATAGGCCGCCTCGGAATCGTAGGGCAATCCGCTGGCCATCAGCAGGCTGCCCAGGTTCGAGTAGCCCAGCCCCAACGGTCGGTACAGATGACTGTTCTCGGCGATCGGCCCCGTGGGATAGCTGGAACGATCGACCAGAATCTCTTGAGCGATGAAGAACAGGCGACAAGCCGCGACAAACCGTTCCACATCGAACGTCCCGTCCGGCTGGCGGAATTTCATCAGATTCAGGCTCGCCAGATTGCAGGCCGTATTGTCCAGGAACATGTACTCCGAACACGGGTTGCTCGCATTGATCCGGCCCGAGTTGGGGCAGGTGTGCCAGCGATTGATCGTCGTGTCGTATTGCGCGCCGGGATCGCCACAGGTCCAAGCACACTCGGCAATCCGAGTCAGCAGATGCCGCGCATCATACGTCGGAGGCTCGCCCTGGGCGTTGGGCGTGACCCATCGTGTGCTCCAGATCCCGCCCCGCTGGACCGTCTCCATGAACTCGTCGGTCAGGCGAACCGACAGGTTGGCGTTTTGAAACAGGATCGAACTGTACGCTTCCCCGTTGAAATTCGCCTCGTACTTGCCGCTCGCGATCAGCGTGTGCGCCTTCTGCTCTTCCTTCCACTTGCACTCGATGAACTCGAGGATGTCGGGATGCCAGATCTTCAGCGATTGCATCTTGGCGGCACGGCGCGTCTTGCCGCCGGACTTGACCACGGCCGCGATTTGATCGTAGACGCGCATGAACGACAGCGGCCCCGACGGACGACCGCCGCCGGATAGTTTTTCGCGACACGAACGGATGGTGGACAAGTCGGTCCCGGTGCCCGAGCCGAATTTGAACAGCATCGCCTCGCTGGCCGCCAGCCGCATGATGTCTTCCATGTTGTCATCGACGCTCTGGATGAAGCACGCCGACGCCTGAGGAAACTCGTACGGGTTGTCGGGCTGGATCGCCTGCCCGCTCGGCGCGTCGTAATGCCAGGTGCATTTGTCGCCGCTAATCCCATAGTGCCGCTGCAGCCCCACGTTGAACCAGACGGGCGAATTGAACGAGCCGTGCTGGTGCAGACACAGCCACGTCAGATCGCGATAGAATCGCTCGCAGTCCGCGTCGGTGGCGAAATAGCCGTCCTCGCGCCCCATGTCCGCGATTGTCCGCGTCACGCGGTGAATCAACTGGCGGACGCTCCGCTCGCGCTGCCGTGTCCCCACCTCGCCATAGAAGTACTTGCTGACCACCACGTTCGTCGCCAACTGGCTCCACGGCGCCGGCGTCTCGCAGTCCGTCTGCTCGAACAGCACTTCGCCGTTCTCGCCCTTGATGGCCGCCGATCGCAGCTCCCACTCGACCGTATCGAACGGGCTGGCGACCTGCTCCGGACAGAACACGGTGGAGATGCCCAGCCCGCCGCGAGCGCCGCCATGTCGCGATGCGCCGCCGTGCTGCTCGTCCGCGCGCCCTTCGAGCTGCGAGCGATCGTCCATCGACGTAACCTGACCAGAGACTTGTCCCACAAGCGTTGCCATGGCTCAGCTCCTTCTGCTGGCGATGCCGCTCCGTCGAAAGCGCAGGATCCCATCAATATGATGTACGCGAGTTCACCTGACGCGCCGGATCGCATCCATTTCGACCGAACGAAGAATTGGGTAGCGTAGAGAGAATGAAACGATTGCCTGTGATGGCAGAAATTGCATGAACATACAATATATTGTATGCGTAATGCGGTGGACCACAATATATTGTGCTTCACAGCAGTCTAACATTTTGTCGACCGGGGTCAACAGCCACCAGGGAAAAGTTTTTGAAAATCGAAAAACCATCCTCTGGCAGGGGAGGCAGCTCGGCTGGCAACGCTAGCATAGCGAGCATGGCGACGGCCAACAAGAGCAGAAAAAAAGAGGCCGGTTTTCGTTGTCTGACGACCGATCGCCCAGCGACCCCGCGCCCCACCAAGCGAGTCGAACGGGGACGCGCGAGGCCGCAAAGCAACGGCAGCCCTCGAGGCGTTGGGCGAGCCCGAATCGTGCGCGAAGCGTCGCCGATGTTGCCCATGGGGCGTGCGCATGGTCTAATGCTCGGACTTGGTCTCCGAATCGCCCAGGTGCGAGAAGATCGGAGATGCTGGTCGCCATCCTGGCGCTTGTGCTGCGGACCGGTGTGATATTTTGGCCACGTGAGGAGCATGTCCATGTCCATTTCCACTTCGCGACGATCCTTTTTGCAAGCTCTGGGCGCCGGCGCAGCCGCGCTGGGGCTGGATTACACGGCCACGGCCGCCGAGCCCGTCATTCAAGGCTTCGAGGCCGCGCCCACCGATCCGAAAGCCGCCCACGGCTGGAAGCCCGTCTCGGACCGCAAGCTCCGAGTAGGCATCGTCGGTTATGGCGTCTGTCGCTTTGGCGCCGCGTTCAGCTTTCAGAACCATCCCAACGTCACCGTGACGGCGGTCAGCGACCTGTTTCCCGATCGCTGCGCGGCGCTGGCCCAAGCCTGCCGGTGCGAGAAAACCTATCCGTCACTCGAAGAACTGGTCAAGGACGACACGATCGAGGCCGTGTTCGTGGCGACCGACGCGCCCAGTCATGCCCGGCATTGCGTGGAAGTGCTCAAGCACGGCAAACACGTGGCCAGCGCCGTTCCGGCCGCGTTTGGCTCGCTCGAAGAGGCCGACCAACTGTTCGAGGCCGTCAAACGCAGCGAGCAGACGTACATGATGTTCGAGACCTCCTATTTTCACGAAGATCTCCACGCGATGCGGGAGATCTATCGCGCGGGCGGATTCGGCAAGATGGTGTACTCGGAAGGCGAGTATTACCACTATACGGCCGATCCGATCGCGTCGTACCAAGACTGGCGCGTGGGTCTGCCGCCGCAGTGGTATCCGACGCACAGCAACGCGTATTACGTGGGGGTCACCGGCGGCAGTTTCACCGAGGTCTCGTGCATGGGCATGCCCAGCGTGACGAGTTGGCTGCACCCGGACAAGAATCGTTACAAGAATCCGTTCGGAACGGAGATCGCCCAGTTTCGGACCAGCGAAGGCGGCATGGCACGGATGGCCGTCAGTTGGGACACGCCCGGGTTCAGCGGCGAGATGGGCCGCGTGCGAGGCCAGCGCGGCACGTTCTACGGGACCTATCAGGGGCTGGAAAAACAGCTGCCGCCGACGGATCGCCCGCCGCTGCCGCCCGACGTCCAGGCCGGCGGCCATGGCGGCTCGCATGGGCAACTGATGAACGAGTTCGTCACGGCGATTCTGGAAAACCGCAAACCGTTGGTCGATATTGCCCAAGCGCTCAACATGACCGTCGCCGGAATCGTAGCCCACCAGTCGGCGCTGCGCGACGGCGAGCTGATGAAGATCCCCCAGTATCAGTTCTAGCGACGGTTTGCCCCCGGGGCGCTGGCCGATCACGAGCCGGTCTTCGAGCGACCGGCTCGCGCGGCGTCGCCGCCCCAGCTCGCGCGCGTCGCCTCGCACACCGCCCACGAGAATGCCGTGGGTGAGTTCTGCTTTTCGCGTGCTTGGCGCGAGTCCCTAAGCACTGTTCGAGAAGCAACTGACGCACTTTCGGCCGTCTCGCCCCGTCCACTCCGCGGAAGGGCGGGCGACATGAGACAATGATACCGCACGCGGGTGATCGCGAGACGTAATCCGCGGCCCGAGCGAGGGACTCGGACATTCCCTCGCTTAGAGTCTTTGTTCGTATCATGCGCGCACGGTGCGCACATCTTGTACACTGGCCTGTACCTCACACTTTTGGATTATTGGCACTAGCACACGTTTGGTGTAATTGCTGTTGCATGACTTTTGCGCAGCCCAGCGCGGCCTCGCTGTGCTCGGCCGCAACCAAATAGAGCGACACCCCAAGTCCATTCGAAACGCCCTGGAAGGCG
>JAVYAJ010000352.1:0-11450 GCA_032229885.1 Candidatus Anammoximicrobium sp.
ACAGGACGCGTGTTGGCCGAAGGCCATCACCAACGTAGCCTGGGGCAACGCCCCAGGAGCCAGAGATGATAGCAACCGTGTTGGCCGAAGGCCAACATCAACGTGTCACCGCGGCCCGGATGAATATGGCCTTCGACCAAAAAGATACGCGCGCGGCGCCAGTCCTGGGGCGTTGCCCCAGGCTACGGTGATCGGAGGCCTTCGGCCAAACAGACTCTTGGGTTGCGGGCACTAGCCCGCGTTAGGAGCTGTGCGACGAAGGCGAGCTGAAATGTACCTCGCAACGCGCCATGCCAAGCCCCGCGACGGATCCATCATCACCGCGGGTTCGCCGGTCCGTCGTTGATCCAGGTCACCATTCGGCGAACCCCGTCTTCAACCCGCTGGGCCGTTGATCGAGCGCGCCTTTGACGCCCAACTGGCGTGGGTCGCGGGCGATCTTGTCGGTGAAAATCCGCACATCGTCGACGATCGGCCGGGCGCGTCGCGTGATCTCTTCGACGTTCGTGACGACCCGCTGCAGTTGCTGGTACATCTCGTCATCGTGCGCCAGGCGGCCCAGCGTGCCCTTGCCGCTGTTCAAGGCATCGGTGAACGCGACGAACTGTTCCAGCAACTCGTTGACGTTGCGTGTCGCCTGTTCGACGTTTTCCACCAACTGGGGGCCGCGCTCTCCCAACGGCTTGGTGAACTGCCGCAGATCATCGAGACTGGCCTCGGCCTTGGTGCTGACGCGCGAAAACTCGCCGAACGTGGTGCGGACGGCGGTCATGGTCTGCCGCGTCTCGTCCACGATCGCCGGCATGTCTCGCAGCGTGCGTCGCAACTGGTCCGCCAACTGCTCGTCGCCGAGAATCCGTTCCGCGGCCTGCATCGTGCCAGAGAAGTGGTCCAGCGCCTGTTCGGCCTTTTGCACCAGGCGCGCGATCTGGGCGTCGCTGCCGCCGACGGTCTCGTTCACCGTGCCGACCAGCTTCTTGACCTCGTCGCTGGCGCCTTGCAGCGAACGGAACGCCGACGACACGCTGCCTTCGAGGCTCACCAGCGCCCGCAGCGGATTGGCGACCACGACGCCGTCCGACATGAACTCGGTGTCTTTCAGCAGCTCGTTCGCCGCCTGCTCTTCTTGCTCGCTCAAACGCCCGTCGCCATCGCGGTCGAACCGCGCCAGCAGCGTCGCCTGGTCGCTGGGCAGAAACTCGACGACGGCGTCGCCCAACAGCGACTCGGTGCCGATCCGGCAGGTTTCCCGAGCCCGGAGCGTAAACCGGTCGAACAGGCGGAGACTGACCAGGACGCCGCCTTCTTCGAGCAGTTGGACGTTCGAGACGCGTCCGATCAAGACGCCGCTCTTGCGCACGGGCGTGTCGACCGTCACTCCCGGCGCTTCGGGAAACTTGACGTGGACTTCGTAGCGTCCCTCCCAGACGTTCGGCCAAGCGCCGAACAACATCACCAGGACCACGGTGACGATCACCGAGGCGACGATGACGACGCCCACGCGAAACTGCAGGACTCGTTCTTCCATGATCGACTTATCCCGCGGCAGCCTGCCGCATTTCCATCAGTCGCTCGCCAGCCTCGCCACGCACAAACTGCCGCACCCGCGCGTCGTCACAGCGATCCAACGCGCTCGGCGGGCCGTCGAACAGCACCTGGGGCTCGCCCGGCTTGAGCCGCGCCGTCGGATGCAGCATGACTACCCGGTCCGCCACCTTGCGAGCCGACAGCATGTCGTGTGTCACGATCACGCTGGTCACCGGACGATTCCGACGCGTGCGAATCATCAATTCATTGATCACGTCGCTCATGATCGGATCCAGTCCGGTCGTCGGTTCGTCGTACAGGATCAGCTCGGGATTCATGATCAAGGCTCGGGCCAAGCCCACGCGCTTCCTCATCCCACCCGACAGCTCGGCCGGCTTCTTGCCCAGGACCGTGTCCGGCAGTCCGACCTCGGCCAGCCGCAACAAGACCATCTCGCGCATCTCCGCCTCGCGATAGGTCGTATGGCGCCGCAACGGGAACGCCACGTTCTGCCCGATGGTCATACTGTCGAACAGGGCCGCGTTCTGAAACACGAATCCGAAGCGGATCCGCTGTTGGGTCAACTGGCGTTCGTTCAGTTCGGCCAGTTGTTGGCCGTCGAAATACACTTCGCCGCGCGCAGGGCGAATGAGGCTGGCCAGCGTCTTCAACAGCACGGTTTTGCCACAGCCGCTCTCGCCGATGATCACCAACGTCTGGCCGCGCGGAATCGTCAGATTGAGGTCGCGCAGGACCGCTTGCCGCCCAAAGACCACGTGCAAGTCGCGCACCTCGATCAGCGGGCGTTCGGCTACGGAATCCGCGGGCAGTGTATTCATCTCCAAAGCGGTTCTCCATGGCCAAGCTCAACCGGTGAATACGCTGGCCCCCTCGGGCCACAGCATAAAGTAGACGCTGTCCATCGAGATCCCCAGCAATAGATCCAGCAACAGAATCAACACAAATGATTGCACGAAAGCCGACGTCGCCGCCTTGCCCACGCCCTCGGCGCCCGCGCCGCAGTTGAACCCTTGGTAGCAACTGACCAGCGAAATCGCGATGCCAAAAAAGACGCTCTTGGCCAGCCCGCTGAACAGGTCAAATGCGCTCACAAATTGCTGGGTGTTGTACAAATAGTGATGCTTGTCGATCCCCAGAATGATCACCCCATAAAAATAACCGCCCACGACGCCCATGAACACGGCCATCACGGTCAACATGGGAATCAACAAGACAAAGGCCAGAAAACGCGGCACGACGAGATATTGGATAGGGTTGGCGCCCATGCTCGACAAAGCGTCGATCTGCTCGGTGACCCGCATCGTTCCCAGCTCGGCGGCCATCGCGCTGCCCACGCGCCCGGCCAGCATCGTGGCGGCCAGCACGGGGCCTAACTCGCGGGCCAGCGACATGTTGATCACGGCGCCCAGACGCGTCGCCATCTGCAGTTGCTGAAATTGAAAGAACGTCTGCACGGCCAGCACCATGCCAATGAACATCCCGGTCAAGGCAACGACGGGAAGACTCAGGACGCCTACCTGATACAGCACCGGCAAGAACGCCTCGCGCTTGGGCAATCGCACCGCGAGCCAGCACAGCGTGCGCCAGATGAACAAGGCCAAATCGCCGATGGCCACCACGCTATCGATCGCCAGCGCGCCCCAATCCGACACCCATTCCCGCAAGGCGCGGGCCAAGCTGCCAGAGGGCAGCGCCTCGGAATCGTACGGCGTGCCGAGCGACATGATATGTTTCACCGCTGTCAGAGTATTTGTGCAAGACGCACAGGAGCCTTGATAGGCTCGTCCGCCACGGGCGTCCGGGGACGGACCGACGCTGCGTCCCTATCTATCGACAGGATGATTGATGGGCTTGAGGAGAATAGAACGATTGCGACGAGTTTAACGCTTGAGACGTCAGAAACCGGCAATCGAGACGCTCGCGATGCAGCCCCCTGTGCGCCCCGCGGACTTCGAGCGGTGAATTGGGACCGAGGGCCGTGTTTCGGCGAGCTTGCAGGCGAGACGCTGGCGTCAATCGACCCGCGGAACAGCCGAGAAACCCCGATCGTTGCCCGCGCCTCGCCGATCAGCTCCGTCTCGGTCAGCCTTTGATAAACCGGGCCAGAATCTCTGGATGCTCTTGAGCCTGATTGTTTGTCTCGAGCGGATCCTCGCGTAGGTTGTACAGTTCGACGGCGTCGCGCTCCATCTTGCCGCACGGCCGGACAGCCTTCCAGTCACCGATCCGCACGCCTTGGCCAAAACCGCCATCGCGCGTTTCCCAGTACATCATGCTCCGTCGCGGCCGCGCGTCGCCCAACAGGGCCGGCAGAAACGAGACGCCGTTGGATACCCCGGACGACAGCGTAGCACCGGCCATCGCGGCAAACGTCGGCATCAGATCCCACGGCGCCACGGCAAACTCGGTCGCCGAACCGGGATTGATCTCGGCCGGCCAGCGGACCACCAGCGGGACGCGCAGACGGCCCTCGTACAAGGTCGTGCCCGCCGTCCGCAGTCCGCCGTTGCTGGCAAACTTGTCTTCATCGAGCTCGTCGGTTTTCGCCGCACAATCGCTGGTGACCAGCACGACGGTCTGCTCGGACAGTCCCAGTTCTTCCAGATGTTCGACGAACCTCCCGACCGCATGATCGAAACGGGCCACGCCGTCGGCACGTTGCTTCTGCTGGTCTGTCCAATCTTGATCGGCAAAGGCGCCCGTCGTGGGCAGCGCCAGCCCGTCGCCAGGCAGCGGGTATCTGACCACGAGCAAACAGGGATTGCCCGTGCGGTGGCGATCGAGGAACGCAAGCGCTTCGTTGGTCAACACCTCGACCAGATCCGCGCCTCGTTTGCCTTCGGCGTTTTCCGAGACCGCGACCTGTTCGCCATTCCGCCAAATCGTGGCGGGAAACAGCGTCTCGTCGGACGGCGGGGCCAGCAGCCCGGACCACTCTTCGAAACCGTACAACTCGGAAGGCGCCTCGCCTTCGCCGCCGAGGTTCCAGGATCCCACGAATCCCGTTCCATATTCGCTCGTTCGCATCGTCTGCGGCAGCGTGTTCTGGGCGCTATTGATCTCGAACAGCAGCCGGCCCTCCTGGACGGCGGCGGCGCTGTATAGTCCCGTCATCAGCGTCCACAGCGTGGCCTGTGCCGAGTCGCCTCCGGCATAGGCTTGGGTAAAGCGACATCCCTGTTCCGCCAGTCGGTCGATGTTCGGCGTCGGGATGTGCGGCTGGCCATAGCAGCCGAGGTCGCCGAATCCCAATCGGTCCGCCAAAATCACGACAATATTCGGTTTTTCGTTGGTCTGGCGGACGACCGACGTCGCCGATGTATAGGCGACCGTGTCTGGCGTCTTAACCTGACAACCTGCCATGCTCAGCAAAGCCGCGATCAACAGCGGCGAACCGAAGCCAGTGACAATGCTTTGCGTACGCATCGGGCATCCTCCGAGAACAACTGAGGCATCTGCGTGATATAAATAGCTTAGGTTGAATAAATAGAGATTCAAGCGATTCAACGGGATCAGCGGCCTCGGTGATGGGCTGCGATTCCCGGCACGGGCGAGGAGACGCAGGCAAGGGGGCGCGGGCGAGGGGGTGCGGCCGTAGCGCGCGGCCAAGGTTCTGTCGCCGGTCGGCGTCGGGTATTCTCCGGACGCCGAACGTGGCCCGGTCGAGCCCACGATTTCGGGATCATGCCCGCACTGGCGTTCTTCGCGCTCCCAGCGCAGCCTCAGCCAAAGCGCGGTCGCCTGACTTGTCGAACAGGCGAGGGGAACCGATAATCCCAGGCGGACCGTGGCCGTCGCGGCCCGGTAGAATCACAAGAGGGAAAGGGATCGTCTTGCCGTACCAACGAGAGATCAGCCGCGACCACAAGGCTTGCATTCTGTTCCTTTTGGATCAGTCGTATTCGATGGTCGAGCCGCTCGGTGGCTCCGCGCGCCGCAAGTGCGACGAACTCGCCAAAGCGGTGAATGCGTGGCTGTACAATATGTCCATTCGCGCGTCGGGAGACGAAGGCGTGCGGGATTATATGGACGTGGGCGTGATCGGATATCGAACGGACCAACAGGCTGTCCCGATCATCGGTCCGGCGCTGGTGGGGCCGCTGGCGGGTCGCGAGTTGGTCTCGATCACCGACATCGGAAACTTGCCCGCGCGGATCGACAGCGTCGTCCAGCAGATCCGAGACGAGGAGACGGGCGAGCTGATGGAGTTTCCGTCGGAGATCCCGATCTGGGTGGATCCGGTGGCCGAAGGCAGTACGCCGATGTGTCATGTTTTGTACCACGCTTATCAGATACTCGAGCAGTGGATTCAGCGGCATCGCGACAGTTTTCCGCCGATCGTGATCCACATTTCCGACGGCGAGTCCCAGGACGGCGATCCGATCCCCTATGCCGAAGCGATCAAAGGCTTGGCCACTTCGGACGGCAACGTATTGATGTTCAACTGTCACGTGTCGATGCAGCAGGCCCAGCAGATCGCGTTTCCCGCGACGCCTGACGGCTTGCCGGACGAGTTGGCGCGGGTTCTCTTCCAGATGTCCAGCGTCCTGCCGGACCCGTTCTACCGCAGTGCGGTGACCGAGGGGCTGCCGCTGTCGCCCGGGGCTCGCGGGATGGCGTTCAATGCGGACATGGTGGTTCTGGTGAAATTCCTGGATATGGGGACGCGGGCCGCGGTACAGTTGCGTTGACAGCCATGCTGTTTGAACACCGAGCCTTTTGGCTGCCCAAAGACGTGCACAACGCGGGCGCGTATGAAGACGCCTTTGACGTGGACAGCGTCCGCGGCCTGGTCGCCGTCTGTGATGGCGTCTCGTCGACGATCTTTGCGGCGCGGTGGGCCGGGATCGTGGCCAAGGCCGCGGTCGCCGAGCCGCCGGCCGCAAATAATCCCGAGCTGTTGGAGTCCTGGCTGCACAGAACCCGCCACGCCTGGGCGCACTCGATCGACGAGACCGCATTGGCGTGGCACCAGAAACCCAAGCTGCTCGACGGCGCGGCGACGACGCTGTTGTGGATCGAAATCTCCCAGCCCGACGCTTCGCCGGGCGTCGCCCGGCCGTACCGCCTGCGGGCCTATTCGGTGGGCGACTGCTGCCTTTTTCACGTTCGCGGCGGTCATTTGCTGCAGACCTTTCCGATCCAGGACAGCACCCGTTTCGACGAGCATCCGCAGGTTATTCGCAGCGTCCTGAAACGCGGAGAGAAACTGGCGTTCGAGGCGATGGAGACCTTGTGCAACCCGGGGGATCTGTTGATGCTGGCCACGGATGCGGTCGCCAGTTGGACGCTGCGCCAACTCGAGGCGGGCGCGGCGATCGACTGGGACGCGTACTGGAATGTCAGTCTGGAACAGTGGCAGCACTGGCTGCTCGAGCTGCGGCAGCAGAATCAGATCCGCTATGACGACTCGACGGCCATCTTGTTGCGCGTCGGCGACGAGCTGCCGCGGATCCAGACGACGCCGCGCGCGCAGGACAGCAACCTGCGCGACGCCGCCGAAGCTCGTCTGCGCGACGCCGTGCAATCGCTCAAAGGTTCGCTGCGCCAGGGGTTGCGCGAATTGGCCGACAGCAAATGGTTGAAAGGCTCAGACAAAAAGAAATGAGTACAAGCGGCCTGCGTCGACGTTCCTTATAATGGTATTGTCTATCAGTATACTTTGTGCGAGTCAGGGTGGGGCGCGGTGCGGTCCGGTGCGGTGCGGTCCGTCTTTCCAACTCGGTAATGCCCGCTCGAGCCGTCCTTTGCGCCCGCGCCGAGGAAAGATTGCCGGTCCGGCGACACGGTGCGCACTAGGCGCGACGCCCAGCCGGCCCCGACGGTACTGGGTGACGGATCTGGGCTGGGTCCGGCGCGGCCGGAAAGTTGGGAATTGTGGGGTTTAGAGTCTTACTCCGTGTCATGCGCGCGCGGTGCGCGCATCTTGTACACCGGTCCATGCAGTACACTTGTGGGTTACGAGCACTGGCCCGTGTTAGGTGGAATTGGTATTGCAGGGCTTTTGCGCAGCGCAGACGACAGGAAGCGTGTTGGCCGCAGGCCATCACCAACGTCGCCTGGGGCGTTGCCCCGGGCATCGATGACAAGGCTTGGTTTCGTGTGTATTCTTTCGCGCTGTCGCCAGACGCGGCCGTCGCTCGAGACCGCGCAGAAATGAAAGGGCAGTGAAACAGGAATGGCTGAACCCCTCTTCTATGTCGACCTATCGGAAGAAGCGCGAGACTACCGGCATACGGCCTTGGAGCCCGGTTTACCGTTGCTCGATCGGCAAGGCGTGAACTTCATGATCCTCCACAAGTGGTTGGGGGACTATATCGCCGAGCCCGAGTGGCGCAACGAGAACGTCATCGCGTTCTATATGACCGACGAAGATCGTGGCCGCTTGGAGGACGTCGACTGTCAGCCGGCGACGCGCGGCGAACTGCAGAAATTGTTCGCGCCGGACTTGGACCTTCTGCGAGCCAAGATCAAGAAGATCCGGCCCGAGTCCTCGACCGAAGAAATGGTCCTGCGGATCGTGCGCAAACAGTTTGCCGAGCAGACCAACGACTTGGAGAAAAGCGATTACGACTCGTATTTCTTCAAATGTCGAGCAGGCAAAGAAGACTGGCGGTTGCGATGGTGCGTCGGCTATCAGCGGGCTGATCTCGAACCATTGCGGGCCCGCCTGTGGCGAATCCCCGATGGCGACTTCCTCGGGGTTCGACCGCCGGCTGGCGGCAAAGCGCGGAAACGGAAACGGACGGGGCCGCTGGACGTCGTTACCTCGCCCTGGTTCGCGATCGCGACGCTGCTGCTGATCGCGCTGTTTCTGTACGCCAATCGACCGACGCTGACGGTCACGCCCGCCGAGGCGCGCGTCCCGTTGGGCAGCCGCATCGAATACAAGATCGAAGATCAACGCTGGTTCTTCTTCCGTGACGATGTGACGCAGCGGGCCGTGGCCCAGTCCAACGATCTGCGGGTCGTCGAGTTTGATCCGGGCGGCGTAGCGCGGGCCAAGAGCGTGGGGCGGACCGGAGTGTCGTTTCTGCTGGGCAATCGCGCCGTGTTCGCCACCATCGACGTCGGCCCTCCCTCGCCGCCGGATGCGTTGACGATCGAACCAGCCAGCGACGTGCGCGTCGCCATCGGGTCGACGGCCCAACTGAAGGCCATCGGGCGTTACGCCGATGGAAGCACGGTCGATCTGACGGCCGCCGTCGACTGGCTCGAAGCGGCAGACCAGCGGCTGTTGATGCTTTCCGAGGCAAACAAAGGCTTGATCCAAGGCGACAGCGCGGGCAGCACCCAGGTCGTTGCCCGGTTCCCGGCGTTGCGAGCCGATGGAACGCAGCCCGAGGCGACGACGGCAGTCCAGGTGGTTGTGGCCGATTTCAAATCGTTGGCGGTCACGCTCGAGCCAGCGACATTCGCCGTCGGGCAGAGCAGCCGCGTCAACGTTCGCGGCATCGACGCCGGCGGTCAAGAGCATTCGCTGGTCGGATCGTCGCTGGTGAAGATCTCGATTGACCCCACCACCGCGGCGGCCGTACAGAGCGAGTACCTCGTCGGGCGGGCCGAGGGCGCGGGTTCGGTTCGGGTGAGCTATGCCAACTTGGAGACGGCCCAACCTTTTACGGTTGCGGGTCGGATGCTGGCCGAGGATGTATTCTTCGTGTCGCCCAGCGAGGTCAGCAATTCCGTGGTCTACGAATTGATTCCGCTGAACGTCACCACCGGCAGCGATGCGCCGATCGAAGCCGTTTCGGACGATGACGCGGTCGTCGGCGTCTTCAGCACGCTGGACGAGAATGCCGGCTACGAGGTCTGGCTGGTCGCCAAACAAGTCGGTCAAACGGAGGTCACCGTTTCCCAAAACACGTCCAAGGGGCCGAAATCACAACGCGTCAAAGTGGCCGTGACTCCCGGCAAGATCGATTCGATCGGCTTTTCGCCGCCGGTTTACACACTGCGCGTCGGTCAGCCAGAGACGGCGAACCTGGTCGGAACGACCGACGACGGGCGAGTGATCAAGGTCTGGCCAGGCGCGCTGGACTGGGAAAAGCAGCCGCCGATCGAAAACGTCGAGGTGAACAAACGGACGTTGGTGATGCGCCCGATCGAACCGACCCAGACGCCAAAGGATATGCAGGTGCGGCTGGGCCAGACCGGCCTGGTCGCCAACGCCACCATCGAAGTGCGGGGTGGGGCGTTGCCGACGAGCGTGGCGGACCTGGACGTGGACGCCTGGAGTGTCCATCCTCCGGTGCCGGCGCGCGGCCGCTATATCAACGCCGGCGGCTATCTGGGCGATAACGCGTTCGTGTACGATGCCGACCGCGGCGGGCTGGTCGTGGGCGACATCAACGACCCGTTCGCGCCGCTGGCCGCCTATCAGGGGCGCCTGGTCACGGAGGTCAACGGCGTGTCGTTGGTCGGTTTGAGTCCCGACGAGCTGACGGCCTATTTCCGCGATCATCCCGTCCTGCCGGGGGATGTCTTGCGCTACGAGGGCAGCGATGGCACGTTGGGCGCAGCGCTGCTGGGCGTCGATGTCGGCGCGGTCCCCGACTTCAAGCAGATCGACGTCGCGGCCCGCAACGTCTCGGAGAACAGCTTCGATGCGGAATTGCGGCTGTACCTACGGCAACCCGGAGACTATCGCCTGGTCGATGCGGCGGGGACGACGCTCAGCGACTGGACGCCTTACCCCGCCGACGCCACGCCGTTGATCGTCGCGCAGAACATCCCGCGTTCGGCCGGGGATGAGTATGATCTGTATGTCGAACGTCGGCAGGATGATCGCGTTCGCAAATTCCAGGTCCAGTTCAGCCTGGCCGCGGCCGCGCGTCGCGCCGTGGTTGACCCGGTTCGCGTCCAGCCGGTGGACACCGTGATCGACGCGCCCAATGCACCTCGGGTCCGGGAACGAGTGCGCGTGCGGATCCCGCGAGGTTCGGACCCGGCCGCGATTCAGCAGGCTTTGGAAAAAGCCGGCGTCGGGTCCGGGACGATGGCCCCCGGCGCACCCGCCCCCGGCACACCCGCCCCCGGCACACCCGCCCCCGGCACACCCGCCCCCGGCACACCCGCCCCCGGCACACCCGCCCCCGGCACACCCGCCCCCGGCTCGCCTGCCCCGGGCTCGCCTGCCCCGGGCTCGCCTGCCCCGGGCTCGCCTGCCCCCGGGCAGCCTGCGCCCGGCGCACCCGCGCCACCGTCGCTGGCCGACGCCAAACCGGCTCCGGCGCCCGCGCCCGGTACGCCCGCGCCGGGCACGCCGGCGGCGCCCTCGCCCCAGCCGGGCGAACCGCAGACGGACGACGGGTCGCCGGCCGTTCCTGCGATGGCGGTCGCGAACGATCCGCTGGCGCCGAACGCCGCGTCGCCCGTCTCGGCGACGCCGAGCGACGCCCTGCGCGGGTCGGCGGGAACGGCGACACGGCTGACCGGCGGCGCGGCCGCAGACAAGACGCCGCCGGCGCGGCGCGCGGCTGCGAGTGACGAAGAGAAAAAATCGAGCTTTCTCGACGCGCTGAAGGATTTTAATCGGCGTCGCAAAGACTAGGCCGCGCGCGGGGATCCGCTGGCTTGTCCGAGCGACCGGCGCGCTCCGTCGCGCGTTCCAGTTTGGGGTGTACTCGCGCCGCTCTGGATTGCTTAGAATGGCCGCCCGGGACCCGCGCTTCTGCTCCGGTCCAAACCTGACGCGGCCAAAAGCCGGAAGTTGTGGGGTTTAGGTGAAATTGGTATTGCATGACTGTTGCGCAGCACAGACGACAGGAAGTGTGTTGGCCGAAGGCCATCATCACCGTAGCCTGGGGCAACGCCCCAGGAGTCAGAGGCGACAGCAACCCTGTTGGCCGAAGGCCAACATCACCGTAGCCTGGGGCAACGCCCCAGGAGTCAGAGACGAC
>JAVYAJ010000353.1:0-24855 GCA_032229885.1 Candidatus Anammoximicrobium sp.
AATATGGCCTTCGGCCAAAAGAGGCACGCGCGCGGCACCAGCCCTGGGGCGTTGCCCCAGGCTACGGTGATCGGAGGCCTTCGGCCAAACAGATTCTTGAGTTGCGGGCGCTAGCCCGCGTTAGGTTTCTGCTGTCGGCGACTCGGAGGTTGACGGACGCGTGCCATCTTGCCCATCACCATCCGCCGCGTACTTCACCAGCGATTCGGGAAGTTCGACGCCGCCGATGTCCTTTAGAACCTGCAACATGGGCGGCATCGTCCGGGCCAGGCCGCCGAGGAAATCGGCGGTGGCGTTACGACCGCCGTGCCCGCCGCCATCCCAGACGACCACCTTGTCGAATTTGATGTTCGAGATCGCCTGGCTGGAGGTTTGGGCGAGGTGGTCCAGATGTTCCAGCATCAGCAGTCGAAACGCCTCTTGAGCGCCGCCACAGGCTTCGACGATTCGCTGCAAGCCTTCGCCTTTCTTGGCCAGGATTTCGTACTGGCCGCGAGCCTCGGCATCCAGCTTCATGAACACCGCATCGGCTTCGGCGCGAGCCTGCAGGCGTCGAGTCTCGGCGGCCGCCTCGGCATCGACGATCAGCTTGGCCTTTTGAGCCTTGGCGGGGGCTTCTAACTTGGCCCGCTGTTCCGCTTCCATCCGTTCTGCTTCGGCCAACGCCGCCTTGGCCAGGGCCCGATTCTGGATTTCCAGCACGGCGGCTTCGGCTTGGCGTTTGCGACTCTCGCCCAACTGGTAGGCTTCGGCGTTCTTGACCTGCAACGCGGCTTGAGACGCCGCGATTTTGGCTTGAGCGAGGTTCTCGCCTTCGATGGCTGCCGCGTCAGCGTCGGCGACCTGGACGCGCATCTGCTGCTCGGCCTGTTTCACCTGCGATTCGCGTTCGAACGCCGCTTGCTTTTCGCCGATCACCTGCTGCTTGTCCAGGGCGGCCAGATTGACCGCCTGATCGCGTTCGGCGGACCGCGTGCCGATGGCTTGCTCCTTGCGAGACTCGGCGACCTGAATCGACTTGTCGCGCTCCGCCGCAGCCACTCGCGTTTCGCCCATACGGACGTTCTCGGCCACGTCGCCACGCGCTTTTTGGATCGCCTCGGACGCGGCTTTCTGCCCAATGGCGTCGATGTAACCGGACTCGTCGGTGATGTCCGTGATGTTCACGTTGATCAGTTGCAGACCGATCTTGTTCAGTTCCGGCTCGAGCGACAACATGATGTGCTGCAGGAACTTCTCCCGATCACGGTTGATTTCCTCGATGTGCATCGAGGCGATCACCTGACGCAGTTGTCCAAAAATGATTTCTTCCGCCTGCTTGCGGATTTCCGACGTGCTCAAGCCGAGCAGCCGAACCGCCGCGTTTTGCATCACTTCGGGCTTGGTGTCAATCGCCACCGTGAACACGCTGGGCACGTTGACGCGGATATTCTCGGCGGACAGCGCACCTCGCAAGGGGATTTCGATCTGCACCGGCTCCAAGCTCATGTAGGCATAGTCTTGCAGCAGCGGCACGACGAAGGCGGCGCCGCCGTGGACTGTCGCCGCGGCGTGCCCTGCGCGCCCTGTCTTGCCGAAGATCACCAGCACGCGGTTGCTAGGGCACCGTTTGTACTGGCGCACCAGCAGCGTCACGATGCTGAACAGCACGACGCCTAAGCCCACCAGGATGGCGGCGATCCAGCCGGTAGGATCAGCGGCGAACAAGATCTGGTTAGACACGAGCCGACTCCTCAAAATGCGAAGACCTGAATACTCACGCAAACGCCCATCAGGGTTACAAACACGTGTTTTCTTCGGAGAATCGCAACTTTTTTCTTTTCATGCGGGACTATCCGCCCGTTGTCAGGCGACTGTCGTCTCGGATGACGTCGGTTGGGCGGGCGCGACTTCGAGCGTATTGTCGTCTCCGACGGCCACCACGACGACGCGAGCGCCCGCGGGCAGGGTGGACGCAGCCGACGTCACGGCCTTGTATTCCATTATTCTTCCCTGCAAGCGAAGTTGGATCTTGCCCAGGCCGGATTGTTTGGCTGGAATCGGCAAGTAGACCACTCCTTCGCGACCAACGGCACGATTGATGCAAACGGTATTATCCTCACTTAGCTGGTGCATGAGCGACATTAGCCAATGCACCAGATACATGGCGCCCACGCCGCAGGCCAGCGCAATCAGCAGTTGATTGGTCGGCGTGAGGGTGGCGGCGTCAGACGCCAGACCGCCCAGACCAAAGAACGTGAACGCCGCGACCAGCGTACGGTAACTGATTACGCCAAACAGCCACGTGGATGCGTGCGGGTGAGCCGCGGCGTGGCTGTGCGAATCGTCCGCTGTCGCGTCCACGACGAGATCGTGGGCGATGTCCGGTCCCATATCGTGGCTGAGATCCAGATCGCCGTGGCTCACATCGGTCACGTCGTGCCCTCCCAGACCGAACAGCAGGAACACGAACTGGGACAGCAGGATCGTGCCGCCCACCAACGCGCTGAAGAAGAAAATTGTGGTCATCGTGGTCATCGTCAACTACTCTCCCCCCTCGAACGGAATCGAGCTTGTCTGCGACCCGTCCGTTCGCGGACTGTCCGTCTGGGATCTGGGCCACCGGGCGGATTCTCGTCGAGCGTCACCCCGTTGCGCGCCAAGGGCTTGTTGAATGCGTTTCCATTCTGCCTCTGAGGTGATCGCACGGCAAACGCTCCAGAATCGTTATGTCAACGCGACTTTCCTGAAAAGACTCGGTTTCAGTCGCATCCGCTGAAATGTGGGCAGTGATGTTGCGCGGCTTGGCATTGTGTCCCCCGGGCGATTGGGTGATGCCAGATACGGTGATGTAATTGGGCGATGTAATTTTACGTGCTCGCTGACGTTCAGTGCATAGGAAGGAGTCATAGTTGCCTGAAGGAATTTTGCGCGTCTCAGAGTTCGTGCGCCAGCATCCAACAGCACTTCGCCGATCTGAGCGATTCACGTCTCGGTTGGCCGAAGGACGAGAGAACGTCGAAGGTTGGCATCAAGAAGAGCTGGTTTAACGCCGTTTGGGACGAGACCCATCGGGAGCCCATCCTTGCGGAAAAGTGACTTTGTTGTGCGCAATCGCGCTGACATGGCGCTGTGCCGCTGCGGCAGCCAATGAGACCGGTTTCGGAGGACAAAAATACGTTTGTGTACGAGCGAGTCGGCCGTGCTGATCGCCCAGCGCCGGTGGATGTCGCGTATCTGCGTCCCGCAAGATCGGCGGCGGGCGGCAATGCGGGCGATTCGAGCGCCCTACGTGCGAACGCCGGGCGTTTGTGGGATGATGGGCCTCGCGGAAAGGAGCGCGCTGATGAATCGTAAAGGTTGCCATATCTGGAGAATGGGCGTTGGGCGGTCAACGTTGATTTGGGGCCTGAGTTGGATTTGCGGGGTGTGGGCGGCAGTCTGTCTCGCGAGCGACGAACTGCCTTGGCACGATCTGTACCATGAGGGGTTCCGAATCGACACGTTGACCGAAGGCTGGCGATCGCCGCTGGCTTCATCGGCGCTGACGCCCGAGGGGTTGCGGATCACGGATCCGTCGACCGCTGATGGCAGCGGACGTTTCTTTCAGATGGATTGGCGAGTCGATCCCGAACAGGGGGCGATCGTCGAGGTTCGACTGCGGGTGCACTCGTGTTCGGCTCCGTGGGGCGTCGCGCTGCTGGTTGCCGATGGCGATCACGAGGAAGGCGTGACCTTTTTTCCCCAGCAGGTTATGCTCGCCTCGGCAGGCTTGACGGCGCCGTTTGCGGCGGCGGACGGGTTCCATACGTATCGGGTTCAGATCCGTGGCAACGACATTCGTGTGTGGGCCGACGGCGCGCTGTTGATCGATGGCAGCGGCAAGTTCACACGTCCGGCCCACGCCGGACGCAATCGCGTCGGCTTTGGCTGCGGCAGTTCGCCGGCCATGGGCGACGCCGTCTGGCAACGCGTGCGATTCCAAGGCGGTTCGATCGAGTCGCCCCAGGCGGGCGAACCGCGGCTCGGCACGGTGGACATCCCCGAACTGGAGGTCCGCTTGGGCGCCACACAGACGATCGTCACGAACGTCATCTACCGCAGCCTGTTCAAATTGGCGGACGGCACGTTGGCCGTGGGGGATCGGAGGTCTGCGGACGGAGGTCAGACGTGGGGACAGGGCGCTCCGTTGAACACAGGCGCGTATCAGTTTCCTGACGGCGAGATCATCCAACTCGGGTTCCACAGCCGGCGAACAGACCGACCCGGCTATTTCTCGATTCCGTTGATTCGCTCGACCGACAACGGCCTGACGGCTCGCGCCGAGACCTCGCTGCTGCACATTCCCGACGGCGTGGGCGGCACGGGTGACGACGGCAAAGCCTATGAGGGTCCGGTGGCCGATCATGCCATCGTTGGCCTGCGTGACGGCAGTCTGCTGGCGGCGATGTACGGTCAGTTCGCGGGCGACCGCGTACCGATTCCCACCATGCCAGCCGAGTGGAAGTGCTACAAGTATCGCACGTTCGTGCTCCACTCCACGGATCGCGGCCGGACCTGGGAATACCGGGCGACGGTCGCGTACGATCCGAATATCGGCCTGGAGAGTTTCTGTGAAGCCGACTTGCTGGCGCTGCCCAGCGGCGAAATCCTGTGCGTCATGCGAACCGGCGGCAGCGGCGGGAAGTTCACGCCGCTGTACCTAAGCCGTTCGGCCGACGACGGCAAGACCTGGAGCGCACCACAACCGATCGCGGATCGAGGAGTCTGGCCTAACATCTGTCGGATGCGCAACGGAGTGCTGGTCTGCACCTATGGACGTCCGGGCAACTGGCTGGCGTTTAGTCTGGACGAAGGCCGGACGTGGGTTGGGCATTCGTGCTTCTATACCGGCGCCACGACCAGCTACAATTCGGTCGAGGAAATCGCCCCGGACGAGCTGTTGGTCGTGTATGATCGCCGCAAGCTCGATGCGGACGGCAATTCGCGGTCCGAGGTGGTTGGAACGCGAGTGACCGTCCGCCGCCGATAGCCGGTTCGCCGATTTGCATTCGAGGCGGCGTTCCACGTGTGGGCGAACCTCTCGGGCCGCCTTCTAGATCCACCACGGTACGGTTGCCCGCGAGAGTCTGTTGTTGCGGCCCTGGCCGCCAGGCGAAATCGCCGGGGTTTCCGATGGCGTCGCCGTGCGGCGAACATCTCCATGGACGGTCGCGTAACGACACTGGCAGGGAGCGATCGAGTTGAGAATCCCTTGTCTGGCGGCCGGGTTGCTGGCTTGCGTCGCGTGGCACACGCCAGCGGTCGCGGACCGTTCATCCGACGCGCCGTTGCGGTGGGCGGCGGACGCCGAGGGCGGTGCGCCGTACATCTTCAAAGATCCGGCCCGACCCGAAACGAACATCGGCTTCGAGGTCGAGCTGGCCGCGGCGCTGGCGGACGAGTTGGGCCGCGAGATCGACTTTCTTCAATACCAATTCAGCAGCCTCGTGCCGGGCTTGCTGCGTCGAGATTTCGACTTTGCCATGAACGGCATCGAGATCACGCCGGATCGGGCGCGCGTCGTGCGATTCAGCCGCCCCTATTACCGGTACACACTGCAACTGGTCGTCCGCGCCGACGAGACACGGTTCGCGACGCTCGAGCAATGTCGAGCGATCGGCGGAACGGTGGGCACGCTCGAGGACACGGCGGCAGAACGGCTGCTGGACGAGCTGCAAGTGGATAAGAGGATCTACGACAGCCAGCTCGAGCCGTACAGCGATCTCGAGTACGGCCGGCTGGACGCCGTCCTGCTGGATCTGCCGATTGCGCTCTACTATGCCCGTCGCAATCCGAAGCTCACCTTCATCGGGCCGGCGCTGGGTGAAGGCTACTATGCCATCGCGTTTCGGCCGCAGGACGAAGCCTTGGCAAAACAGGTGGACGATGCTTTGGAACGCGTCGCCGCCAGCGGCCGGCTGCAACAGATCTACGCCGGCTGGGGGCTGTGGAATGACGCGCAAGCCGCCTTGTTTGCGTCGGACCAGGACGACCAGATCGTACGGCGGGTCGAGGGCCGTTGGACGGTGGCCGATTATCTGCCGTTGCTGTTGCGCAGTGCCTGGGTGACGATCGAGCTGGCGGTGGTCAGTATGACGCTGGCCGTGCTGTTGGGGCTGCCGATCGCCTTGATGCGGCTGAGCGGCACGTGGCCGCTGCGGGCATTGGCCGTGCTGTACATCGAGTTCTTTCGCGGGATTCCCGTGTTGTTGCTGCTGTTCTTTCTGTACTATGGGCTGCCTACGTTGGGCGCACACTACGGTTTGGAGCGCTGGCTGAACCTGTCGCCGTACCTGGCGGCGGTGTTGGGGTTCGGTTTGAACTATGCGGCTTACGAAGCCGAGATCTATCGGGCTGGGATCAGTTCGATTCCGATCGGCCAATGGGAAGCCGCCGCGTCGCTGGGCATGTCTCGCGGGCTCGCCTTTCGCCGCATCATTCTACCCCAGGCGATCCGCGTGATCCTGCCGCCCATGACGAACGACTTCATTGCCTTGTTCAAAGACACCAGTCTGGTAAGCGTGATTGCGGTGGTTGAATTGACCAAGCAATACCAGATCTTGGCGAAATCGAGCATGCGGTATCTGGAGATCGGCCTGGCGACGGCTCTGTTGTACCTGGTGATGTCCGTACCGCTGGGGCATCTGGCTCGGTTTCTCGAGCGACGCTGGGGGAAGGGGGGATGAACGAACCACTGCAGGTCGCCGTGTCGGGCGTAGTCAAGCGTTTTGGGGACCGGCCCGTGTTGGACGGCGTCGAGCTGACGCTGCGCCCGGGCGAGACGACTGCTCTGGTCGGACCCAGCGGAGGCGGCAAATCGACGCTGCTGCGATGCATCAACGGGCTGACCCGTTTCGATGCCGGCGAGATCCGTGTCGGCCCGTATCGGCTGGACGGAAGCCCGCGGCGGGCGACGCACGAAACGGTCGGACAGATCCGACGCCAGCTCGGCATGATCTTTCAGGATTTCCAACTGTTTCCGCACCTGACGGCGCTGCAAAACGTCGTCGAGGCGCCTGTCCACGTGCTGGGGGTCAGCAAACCCGACGCCCAGCGGCGAGCCATAAAACTGCTGGCCCGCGTAGGTTTGGCTGATCGGGCGGAGGCCTATCCGCGCGAACTGTCCGGAGGCCAGAAGCAACGCGTAGCCATCGCCCGCGCGCTGGCGATGGAACCGCGAGGCCTGTTGTGCGACGAGATCACCAGCGCGCTGGATCCCGAGTTGAAGCACGAGGTGCTCAACGTGCTGGAGGATCTCCGCCGAGACGGCCTGACCTTGGTCGTCGTAACGCACGAGTTGGGATTCGCGCGACGGACGGCCGATCGAATCGTCGTGCTGGCCAGCGGCCGCGTGATCGAGCAAGGCTCGCCCGAACAGGTCTTCGAGCGTCCTCAGACCGAATGTGCCCAGCGTTTCTTTCGTCAGATGCTGACATAAGCGGTCATCGCGATGGCCGTCGCCATAGAAATGGCCGTCGCGACACAAATCGGACCCGTCCGCACGAGTCCAGCACGGCCGCGCGGGCGGAGGCGGTCGCACTCCTCTGGGATTCGCGTGGCGCGCGTACGGCGCGAGGAAACTCGCCCCATCGGCCATCCGTCGCGGCCGCCCCAGAGATCCACCGCCCACGACGGAGTGCGGCCCGGCGGGGGTGTGTCATCGCGGAACATTTTTACGAAAAAACCGCCCGCAGGCGGTGTACTCGATTGCGGTCGACCCGGACCGGGCCGCACAAGATTTACCAACGACCGGCTCGGTCCGGCTTCGCTGTGCCGGTCCGGCCCTTCCCGCGGTCGGTCTGGCGCGCACGTCGTCCTGCGCCGCGCTGCGCACCGGACGCGCATCGGTCGCCGTTCGCGCGCCCGCTCGGCGAGCGACTCACGAAACGGCGATCCGAGGCGATTCAGTCGTCATCCCAGTCGTCTTCTTCCTCGTCGTCGCCACCCTCCTCGGTTTCATCGTCCTCGTCGTCGTAGTCCCACTCGTCGTCGTCGTCCTCTTCCTCATCCCACTCTTCATCATCCTCTTCATCGCCGTTCTCTTCGACCTCTTCCCACTCGTCTTCGAGATCGTCGTCGAAGTCTTCATCATCCTCTTCTTCGTCCGCTTCGTCGTCGTCGTCGCCCTCGTCCTCGTCCTCGTCCTCGTCGAACGCGTCGTCTTCATCCTCGTACGCCGTTGCCAAATAAGGCGTAGCGATTTCTTCGCCAGCGCGATCGAACTCAGACTTGTCCCAGGTCTGGCCTGAGCGTGTCAGAACAGGCATGATCGAACCTTTCTCCTCGCGTGATTTCAACTCAACGTTACCCTGATCCAAAGATTTGTCGTCGGCGCCTCGGGGTTGGGGCCCAACGACCGAAGCGGGTCCACTTCGCCGCAGTTGCTCGCGCCAGGGAAGATCGTCGAGGCTGTCCAACCCGAAAACGCGCAGAAACTGTTTGGTCGTCGCGTACAGGTAAGGCCGTCCCAACTCTTCACTGCGTCCGCCGATGCGCACGAAGTCTCGATCCATCAATTGCCGCAAAATCTCGCCGCAATTTACGCCGCGGACACCTTCGATCTCGGCTCTCAGGATTGGTTGTCGGTAGGCAATTACCGCCAACGTCTCGAGAGCCGGGGCCGATAACCGCGTTTCGCGAGGCACGCCCGCCAAGCGGCGAACCCACCCCGCCAGTTTCCTCCGAGTCATCAGTTGATACCCACCGGCAACCCGTTCCACGCGGAACGCGCGGCCGCTGGCATCGTACAATTCATTCAAGCGCCGCACCTGCGTCCGCGCTTCCGTCCCATCAGCCAGATTAGCATATTGGCTGAGCTTTCTACTCGTCAACGGCTCGCGAGCACAAAAAAGTACGGCTTCCAGTCGTTGCAGCCGGTGATCTCGCCCCCGCGGATTCGCCTCCGCGGCGCGCCCCGCACTCTCCGTGCGTCCGGCCGGCCAGCGACGGGGCGCGGAAAGGAGCCTGTTCGACGCATTCAAGCCGCATAGATCGTGTCGATATCGACCCGATACGCTGGCCAACTGCCGAGCTGTCAGCAGGGAATACCCGCGCATCGCCTCGAATCCCGTTCCCAATTTTGAACCAGGCTCCGCTGGTCTCGACTATCTGCCCGCCGATACAATATGTTAAAGACTTGCCGAATGACAAGCCCGCTTGGTGGCTTGCCGACGGAAATTGACCAAATACCCCGTAAACAATAACGAAATGAGCGAACACGAAAAGCGTGCGGGCGCGAGTCGAGCGCGTGGTCGCCGCGCCTATTGGTTGTTCAGCATCCTCGGACTGGCTGGTCTCGCCCTGGTTGTGCTGATCGCCACGCTGGTGTTCGGCCGGCAACTCGGTCAGGAATTCAGCCCCCACTTGTTCGCACGACGCGATTTCTATTATTACCAGATTCCGTTGCTCGGGATTCAAGTGACGCCCGTCTACCGTAGCGACGCGACGAATTCGCTGGAAACCTATCTTCAAACCAGGGGGTCCATCCCGGGTACCACCCTGGAAAATCCGCGCTGGGATCTGGTAACGGTCATCGCGGGAATCTCGAAACCCGTTCGGGGCGACGCCGAGATCCTGTGCCGTTATCTCGAAGCCCTGGATCAGCGGGGCGATCTGTACTGGCGGCAGTGGAGCATCCGCCACCCCGCGGCGGCACGCGTGCTGTGGCCGCTTGTCGCCTTCGCGGCGCGGCAACAGTTGTACGTGTTCGTCCCCGATCTGTTCGAATTGGCCGACCGCGAGGTCGATCCCGGGCGGCTCGCGGCCGGATTGCGCCGATCGTTGGCCGTCCAGTACGAGCGGCTGGCGGACATCCAAGATCAGTTGGAAAACGGCTTTATGGCCAGCGAGCTGCGCGACCACGCCGCCCTGATGCGACGCGTCGGCACGGGCCGCCCCGCTGCCGTGGACGCCCCATCGCACGCCACGCGCTAGCGCGTCGTCGAGGTTGGCCCTCGAGGCAGCCGCGATCGCCGGGCCGCGCGTATCCGACCGACTGGCAGGCGCGGCCATCCCCGAACCAAAATTGGACGTCACGGCGGCCCAAAGCGCGCCGGACCCGCGCTGCTACGCGGCGGGAAAGCGGAACAGGGCAGCCGCGTTGGCGGTTGTCAACACGGCGAACGCGTCCAGCGGTGTGCCCCGAGCCTCGGCCAGGCAGGCCGCCGTGTGGACCACCCATGCCGGTTCGTTGGGACGCCGCCCGCGATGTGGTACGGGCGCCAGATAGGGGCTGTCTGTCTCGATCAAAATGCGATCCTCGGGAATCGCGGCAGCCACGTCGCGGAGGGATTGGGACTTTTTGAAGGTCACCATTCCCGCAAAGCTGATGTGCAGGCCCAAGTCCAAACATTGTCGGGCTGTGTCCGCGTCCCCCGTGAAGGAATGCATCACGCCGCGCAGCGGCCCGCGTTGCCGGGCTTCGGCCAGCATGGCCAAGACGTCCGCCGCACAATCCCGCATGTGAATCACGACCGGCAGATCGCGCATCTGTGCCAGCCGCAGATGCCGGTCGAAATAGTCTTGCTGCACCGCAAACGGAGCAAAGTCCCAATATCGATCCAGTCCGGTCTCGCCCAGCGCGACCACCCGAGCGTCGGCCGCCAGCGCGACGATCCGGTCCCAATCGTCCGCCGCGGCCTGCGCCGTGTGGTTGGGCTGAATCCCGACCGCCGCCAGCAACGGGGAAAACGCGTGCGCCAGCCCCACGACGGCCTGGCTCGAAGCCGCGGTCGTGCCCACGGCCACGATCGTCGTCACGCCGGCCTGCACCGCGCGCCGAACCACGTCGCCACGAATCGCGTCGAATTGCTCGTCATCCAGATGGGCGTGCGTGTCGCAGAACATTGTGTCTACGCGGCTTTTTCCTCAAGCGTCAACAGATGTGCCTTGGCTTCGCCCAGCGACTCGAGCGCAATCGCCTGGACGGTGGGATTCCGACGCAGCAGTTCGCTGCACTCGGTGATCCGCTGGATCAACTGCCGTTGGTACTCGATGATCAGCCCGACCAGATAGTCGAGCGCCAAATCATTCAAAGCCGTATAGCGGATCGGAAACTCGCCGAAGACCGGAGTCTCGCCCTCGGCCAAGATCAGGCTGGTGAATCGATCGGCCGTGGCTCGATGGTCCGACGCAATCGACTGCACTGCTTCCCACGCCGGCTCCCACTCCGACGCCACCCACGGCGTGGCCTGGCTGACGTACACCGGCAGCGACCGGTGATGCAGGATCAGCAACCGATTGAGGACGGCGTTCATGTCCAGCGAACTCATGGCGTTTGTCATCCCAGCAGGTGCTGCGCCGCGCGTAACGCAAATTGATTCAGAGGCTCCCAGGCGAAAAACAGAACCACGATCGGCACCGTGAGCGTCACGATGAACAATCCGGAGAGCGAAACCAGCGGCAGTCGGACGGGGCCACGTCCGGCGACGTCGGCGTCGAACGTCATGACCTTGATGACGTTGACGTAGTAAAACAGACTCAGCGCGGTGTTCACCGCACCGACCACAAACAACACCAGCAGATACCCCTGGCCCGTGGCCAGGTATCCTTCGACCAGCGAGGCGAACACGGCAAACTTGCCGACAAAGCCCGCCAGCGGCGGCATCCCCAGCAAGCTGAACAGCAAGAGCGCAAAGCAGACCACGGCGCCCGGGCAATGGCGGAACAACCCGGCATAGTCCGCAATCTGTTCGCTGTCCATGGCGTTGCGCACGAACGCCACGACCGCGAACGCGCCGAGGTTCATAAACAGGTAGACGGCCAAGTAGATGCCCAGGCCGGCCACGGCCTTTTCGGCCAGCGCCGGACACACGCCCGCCAGCGTCAATACAGGCGGAATCGCCATCATCATGTATCCGGCATGGGCAATGGTCGAGTAGGCCAACAGCCGTTTGATGTTGGTCTGCCCGTAGGCAGCCAGATTCCCCAGCGTACAGGTGATGATCGCCAGCAGGGCCACGATCTTGCCGAGCAGGCCTTGAAACGGCGCGAGGTTCGCAACCAGCCGGGCCCGTTCGCGCGCGATCGCCGCGTCCGGAGGCGACAGGTCGGACAGTTCAACCGCGGACGCGGACCACCGGCGCTCCGGAACCGCCTCCGCGCGAACCGAGACGAACGACGAAGACGTATGCCGCACGGTCTGCGTCGCGGTGGCCACCGGCGCAGACGCCGCCGCCACGGCCGCGCCGGCCTGGGCGGTCGCGGTCGGAATGCCTTCGGCCTGGACCACCTGCGCGGCGGTCGCGCCCAGACCGGGCGGCGCGATCATGCCCATTCCGATCACCACCCGCGCCAGCAATCCCAGGGCGGCTGTCTTCGACGCTACGCTCAGGAACGCATCGACCTCGGCGGTCGTCCCTTCGAACACATCCGGGCACCAGAAATGGAACGGCGCGGCGGCTAATTTGAACGCCAAGCCAACCAGGATCAACAGCGCGCTCAACGTCAGAACCATCCGCTCGCCGCCCGGCATGTCGGGCAGCCGGACGGCCAACTCGTGAGCGATCGTCGGCAGATGCGCCGAGTTGACCAGGCCGGCGATCAAGCTGATGCCGTACAGCATCACCCCCGAGGTCGCCGCGCCGTACACCGCACATTTCAACGCCGCTTCGCTCGCCACGGCTCGATGTTTGCGCAGCGCAACCAAGGCGTACGACGCCACGCTCGCCATCTCGACGCCCAAGTACACGATCAGCAAGTGGTTGGCCGAGATCATCAGACACATGCCCAGCGCTGCGCCGAGCACGAGGGCATAGATATCCGGCGCGTCGTGGCGGCTGAGCAAGCCGGTGGCCTTGATCAGGACGACCACCAGGGCCACGGACGCCAACAGCAGCGTGCGCATGAACACCGAAAACGAATCATACACCAGCAGGCCGGTGAACGTCTCGAAGCGTTGCTCGACGTGAGGCGCCGCGACGGCGGCCAGAAACAGGCTGAGGATCACACCGGCCGCCGTCGGCCAGAACACGTCTGCCCGGTCGCCGCGAGGAAGCACTCGGACCAGCAGAATCAGCACGATCGTCGCGCACAGGACGATCTCCGGCAGGAACGCGCCCACGCTGGATACCAGCGAAAACGCCCAGGGCCCGCCGGCCGCGTCGCCCCAGGTGTCGACCATCAGGTGTTGGACAAGTTCGTGAAAGTTCACGGGGTCTGCGCCTTTGCCAGGTCGACGTTGACTCGGGCCTCGAGCGCCGCCTGGCCGTCGACGCTGGCTTGCTGCGCGGGTTCCTTGACCAATCGAGTCCACTGCGCCAGGTCGTTCACCTGACGGGTGACCGTCTTGTCCACGTAACGCAGCAGGAACGTATTGGGGAACACGCCGAATAGGATCGTCAGCGCGAACAGAACGCCTCCGATCGCGTTCTCGCGCAGCGTGGTCGGCGTCAACGCGTCGCCGTGAGGGCCTTTGTATTCGCCGCCCAGATATACCCGCTGGATCATCCACAGAATGTAGGCCGCCGTCAGGATCATCACGGTCGCCGAGATCACGGCCAACGCATAGCTATAATTCCAGACCGACAGGACGACCAGGATCTCGCCGATGAAACCGCACAGGCCGGGCAAGCCCAGGCTGGCGAAGAAAATCCCGATCGACAGCGCCGTATACACGGGCATCCGTCCGAACAGGCCGCCAAAGGCGTCCAGCTCGCGATGATGGACCCGATCATAGACCACGCCGACCAGGAAGAACATGCCGGCCGAACTGATGCCGTGCCCGATCATTTGGAACATCGCGCCCTGAACGCCCATGTTCCAATAGTCCGTGTTGAAGGCCGTGCCCGCCGTGGCCGACCAGACGCCCAATCCCAACACGACGTATCCCATGTGGCTGACGGAACTATACGCCACCAGTCGCTTGAAATCCTTCTGAGCCAGCGCGGCGAACGCGCCATACACCATGCTCACCACGCCCAGCACGCAGACGAACAGCGCCAGGTCATAGCCTCCATGAGGACAGATCGGATAGCAGATTCGCAGGATTCCGTAGCCGCCCATCTTCAACAAGATGGCGGCCAGGATCATCGAGATCGGCGTGGGCGCCTCGACGTGCGCATCCGGCAACCAGGTGTGCACCGGCACGGACGGCAGCTTGATGACAAAGCCGATGAACAACAGCAGGAACGCCCACCATTGCAGGTTCTCGCCGAGCTGCTGCGTCTGTTGGCCGATCTGCGCCAACGCCAGCAGGTTGAACGTGTGCAACGGCGCCACCGTCTGGCCGGCCGCCCGCGCCGTCATGCCGGCTTCGGCCTGGGCCTGCACCGCCTCGGGCAAATAGCATTTGCCCAGAAACGGCCGCAGCGCGGGGTCGGTCAGATCGCTGGCAAAGTACAACATCAGGATGGCGATCAGCATCAGCACGCTGCCGGCCAGCGTGTACAGAAAGAACTTGATCGCCGCATACTCGCGCCGTGGCCCGCCCCACACGCCGATCAGAAAATACATGGGCAACAAGACGACTTCCCAGAACACGTAGAACAGGAAGAAGTCCAGGGCTAGGAACACACCCAACATGCCCGTTTCCAGCAGTAGGAACAGGACGCAATATGCCTTGACGTGCGTAGTCACGGACCAACTGGCGCCGGCCGCCAAGACGCAGATCACCGCGGTCAGCATGACCAGCGGCATGCTGATCCCATCCGCGCCCATGAAATACGCGATGTGAAAAGAGGGGATCCAGGGAACGCTGAAGACATATTGCATGCCCGCGGCGGCCTCGGTCTGATAGTCGAACGGGCCGCCCAGCGGCGTCAGGAAAGTCAGGATCGTCAACGCCAACACGACGACTGTGGCGCCGAACGTCAGCCGCCGCGAGGCTTCGACGTTCTCTTTCGGCACGCACAACACCAACACGGCCGCCACAGCCGGCAGGAATACGATCGCGCTTAGCAACACTAGGTATGTGGTCACCATGGTTCGTGTTCTCTGCGTTTCCGCGACCGATGTCGGCAGACCCCGACGCCAACCGTCGGACCTTTCGATCGTGGAAAGCGTGCGGCGGCTCGAGCCTACCCGCCCCAATAAAACCCTCGGAAGAAACTGATCGCTACAAAAATCGCCAGCGCGCCGGCGGCGACGTATACCACGTAATCCCGCAGACGACCGGTCTGCACACGCTGCAAACGCACGCCAAATCGATAGATGCTGGTCGCGAATCCCACCAGCGAACCATCGACGATCAGGCTGTCGGCCACACGGTCCCAGACCTTCGCCAGGCGATTGGTCCACCGCGCCACGCCGTCGATCAGCCCGTCGAGCAACCGCCGGTCGAGCGCGGCGCTCAGCCGAGCCACCGCCTGCACCGGTCGGATAAACGCCAACGCGTACAGCTCGTCAAACCACCATTTGTTCAGCAGGAAGCGATGCGTGCGGGAAAAGTATCGCCGCACCTCGTCGGCCTGAATGTATCCCAGTGCATAGATCACGGTGGCCAACGCGATCCCCGCCCATGCGGTCAGCGTCGCTAGCCACGTCACGGGGACCACGATCGTCGCGTGTTGGCTCGGCTCGTGGGCAAAATGCTCGTTGGGCCACGTCATGCCGAGCCCGGGCGACGCCACGTCCGCCAGCGTGTGCGGCGGGCGCGATTGCTCCAATAGATTCACCACGCTCAAGCCGCTCCAGCGGCCCAGCCCGCCCGGCGGGCTCCATGCCACGGCGACGGCAAAGACGGCCAGGATCATCAGCGGCACGGTCATCACCCGCGGCGACTCGTGCGCGTGCGCGTACCGATCCGCGTCGCGCGGTTCGCCCACGAACGTCAAATACCACATCCGAAACATGTAGAAGGCCGTGATCATCGCGCCGCCGGCCGCCGTGTAGAACAGCAGACTGGCCAGAAAATTGCGATTGTCCGCGTGCATCATGAACGAATACGCCTGCTCGAGCACGCGGTCTTTGGAATAATAGCCGCTCAGCCCGATCACAAACGGAACGCTGATGCCCGCGATCGCCAGGCACCCGATCAGCATCGTATAGGCCGTGATGGGCATCTTTTTGCGCAGCCCGCCCATCAGTCGCATGTCGTTCGTGTGGACCGCGTGGATCACCGACCCCGAGCACAGGAACAGCAAGCTCTTGAAGAACGCGTGCGTGATCAAGTGCAACAGGCCCGCCACCCAGCCGCCGACGCCCAGCGCCAACATCATGTAACCGAGCTGACTGACGGTCGAATAGGCCAATACGCGTTTGATGTCGGTGGCCGTGATCGCGATGGTGGCCGCCATGAACAAGGTGAGACACCCGACCAGGGCGATCACCAGCAGCACCTCGGGCGTGAACACGGGAAAGAATCGGCCGACCAGATACACGCCCGCCGCCACCATCGTCGCCGAGTGGACAAGCGCGGACACTGGCGTCGGGCCTTCCATCGCGTCCGGCAGCCAGACGTGCAACGGGAACTGGGCGCTCTTGCCCACGCAGCCGCAGAAGATGCCGATCCCCGCCACCACCAACAGGGCGTACCCGCGGGGGGACGGGCCGCCGCCTGGCCCGCCGTCCGGGCCGCCTTCCTGACCGCCGTCGCGCCACTGCGGCACACGCGCGGCGATGGCCCGTTCGATCTCGGCCTGGTCGGCCTGCCGATCCAGCCCGTCCACGACCTGAGCCACCTCGCGGTGCGCGGACAGGCGCACCATGCCGTCCGGCACGCGCAGCGGGCCGCCCGGAACCGGACGCACAAGGCTGAAGATCCCCGGCTCGTGGCGCCGCGCGCCGTCCGCGTCGATGTGCGTCAGGTCGCCGAAGGCAAACGTGCCCAGCCCGCCCCACAACGCCATCAGACCGACGATCATCCCGACGTCGCCCACGCGATTGACGATGAACGCTTTGTTGGCGGCACAGCACGCGCTCGGCCGCTCGATATAGAAGCCGATCAGGAAATACGAGCAGATCCCGACCAACTCCCAGAACACGAAGACCATGAAGATGTTGCCGGCCAGGACAAGCCCCAACATGCTGAAGCTGAACAGCGACAGGTACTGAAAAAACCGCACATAACGGCCGCGGCGCGTCAGGTAGGTTCCGTCTCGCAGCGTGACCTCGCGATCGGTTACCTCGCGCTGCTCGTCGTGCATATACCCCATCGCGTAGAAATGGATGCAGGTGGCAATCACCGTGACCAGGCAGAACATGCAGATCGTCAGCGAGTCGATGTAATAACCGATCGACAACCGCAGCTTGCCGAACTGACCCAGCAGATAGTAGTCGCCCGCATAGGACGGCCCGGAGGCTGCGGCATGCCCGTCAGAACCGACCGCTGCGTCGGCCGCGCCCGTGTGCGGGGCGGGCGCCGACACAGCCTGCGCGGCGTGGGCCTCTGGCTCGCCGCCCGGGAAATGATGGCCCAGCCAGATCAGCAGCGAGATGGCCGACAAGACGCCGGCGGCGGCGATCGCGCCGGTCGCCACGTACGCGCCGTCTCCCCATGCTTTTCCGAGCCGCGGCCCGAACAGCAGCAGAAAAAAGAACGACGCTAGCGGCAGCAGTGTCGCCAGCCCGAGCAGCCATGGCAATGCGGATGGTTCCATCAGCCCTTCAAACGATCAGCTTGGTCGACGTCAATCGAGGTGTGGTTCACGTAAAAATTGAGGACGATCGCCAGCGCTACGGCCGCCTCGGCGGCGGCCAGCACGATCACGAACAGAACCATGACTTGGCCATCCATCCCCAGTGATTGCGGGCGCAAGAAGTCGCTTCCGAACGCGATCAAGTTCACATTCGCCCCGTTGAGCACCAACTCGGCGCCCATCAGTATGCCCAAGGCGTTTCGCTTGGTCGCCATGCAGACGATCCCGGCCACGAACAACACGGCGCCGACTGCCAGGTAATGGGCCACCGTGATCGGAGCGAATATCGCCATCGTTTTCACCCTTCGCGCGTCTGTCGTCGCTTGGTTCGCGCCAAGTAGGCCGCCCCGATCAGCACCACCAGCAGATGCACGGAAATGATCACAAAGGGCAACAGAAAACCATGCTGCCCATTCAAGCGAACCCCGGTCAGCGCCAGCCCGATTTCCGCCGTCGTCTCGTACATCACCGGCCCCACGGCCGAGTCAGACGCCGACTCGGCCAGCAGCGGTTGTTTCCACCCGGCCACCGCCACGGTCTGCAGCAGCACCACCAGCAGCGCGCTGCCCACGAACAGCCCCAAGATCCACTCGCCTCCGCTGGTCTTCAACCGGATGAACTCGCGCTGCGCCGTCAACATGACGCCGAAGACCAGCAGGACCAGCGTCCCGCCCACGTACAACATCAACTGCATCGCGCCCACAAACTCGGCGCCTGCCAAAAAAAACAGGCCGGCCACCGCGCCGAGCGACACAATCAGATACAGAGCCATCCGCACAATGTTGGGCGAGAACAGCACCGCCAGCGCACCGGTGCACGAGATCAACGCAAAGAGCCAGAAAAAAATCGCTTGCCATTCGAGTGCGGCCGACATCGCTTTACCTTTGTGCGGTTGATGATTCGGCAATCGCCCGGATCCCGGTCGCATCGAACGCCACGCCCGACGACGCCCCAGCCCATGCGCCGCCTGGCGCCGCGTCGGCTTGCAATGCCCAGCTTTCACGGATCCCCGCCGGGCCGCTGGGCGTCACGGGCGCCAAGTCGTTCAATCCGGGGATGCCCAACACCTGCCAGGCGACAGCGCCCAAAAAGCAGACGGCCGCCAGCGGCACGCAATACTTGAGACACGTGGTTATCACCTGGTCGATCCGCAGTCGCGGCAGGGTCCAACGCACCCAGACCATCACGGTCACCCCCGCCACGCCCTTGAGGATCGTATTGGCGCATCCGCCCAAGTTGGCCAGATACCCCGTCAATCGCCACGCGGTCTCGTCCGGACCGTAGGCCCAATCCAACATGCGAAACACGGGGATCGGTCCGTTCCAGCCGCCCAGAAAGACGATCGCGCACAGCACGCTGACCAGGAACATGGCGCCGTACTCGGCCATGAAGAAGAAACTCCACCGCAGCCCCGAGTACTCGGTGTGGAAGCCGGCCACCAATTCGCTTTCCGCCTCGGCCAAATCGAACGGCGCGCGATTGACGCTGGCGATGCAGCACGTGAAATAGATCCAGAACGCGGCGAATGTGAACGGATCGTGAAAGATCAGCCAATTCGTGAACCAACCTGCCTGCATGTCAGCAATGGTCACAAGGTCCAATGTCCCGCACAGCAAGACGGGAATGACAATGCACAGCTTCAGCGGCACTTCGTAGCTCACGACTTGCGCCGCTTCGCGCATCGCTCCGTACAGTGACCATTTCGAGCCGGACGAATAACCAGCCAAGATGACGCCGAACACCTCCAGCGATAGAACCGCCAGAACGAAGAACAAACCCGTATGCAGATGCTGGCCGACCCAGCCGCTGGCAAACGGCAACGCCAGAAACGAGGTGAAACAGGCGACGAAACTGACGTACGGGGCGATGCGGAACAGAAACACGTCGGCTTCGCCCGGAGCCAGATCTTCCTTGGTCAGCAGCTTGATGCCGTCGGCCAAGGTCTGCAGCCAGCCGAACCGCCCGCCGCTGCGCGTGGGCCCCAGCCGATCCTGAATTCGGCCGGATACTTTGCGCTCTAGCCAGATAAAGAACAGGGCGCCGACCCCGACCACCGCCAAAATCCAGGCACAGTGGACGAGCGCAGCCGCGAAATAGGCCAGCCATGGCGGCAGACTCACCGTCCTAATTAGAAACTCAGCCACGGATGGCGGACTCCTGCTGCGACGACGGCCACGGTCGCACGCGTCGATTCAAGGGCGGGCAAAACACAGATTCTGTTCAATTTGCCGTATCGCAGCAAGCCCCCGCAAGGGCATTAGGGGGCCTTTTTCAATTTGCCTTGGAAGACCTTCTCGAACTTGTCCATCTTGGGACGAATCACGTACTGGCAATAACCCTGCGTCGGATTGGTTCGATAGTAGTTCTGATGGTAGGATTCGGCTTTGAAGAACTTGCCCAACGGGCGAATCTCGGTGACGATCGGCGCGTTCCACGCCCCCGAAAGGCCCAGCTCGCGCTTGCGCTGCTCGGCGATTCTCCGTTGTTGGTCATCGTGATAGAAAATGACGGACCGGTATTGCGTGCCGACATCCGGGCCTTGCCGATTCAGCGTGGTCGGATCGTGTGTTTTCCAGAACACTTCGAGCAGTTCGTCATAGCTGATCTGGGCCGGGTCATAGCGGATCTGGCAAACTTCGGCGTGGCCCGTCCGCCCCGTGCAGACGGCTTCGTAGGTGGGGTTGTCCGTCCGCCCACCGGCATAGCCGGGCTCGACGCTCAACACGCCGACCAACCGCTGAAACACAGCTTCCACGCACCAAAAACAGCCCGCGCCAAAAGTTGCCACGGCGGTCGACGCGGTCTCGCCGTCGTCACTCGCGTTCGTCAACTGCCGCTCGGCTGCGCCCGCCGTATCCCCGATCGTCATCCGCGTTCCCTCCGATCCTCCGAATTGCATTAACCCCGACGCGATCAAAATCGCCAGCAGCAGGGCCGGTCTGCGTATCTTCGCCCCATTCATCGAATCCCCCAAATTCCTCAGCTCGTACGATGCGCGTGTTGGAATCACGGACAACACGGATGAAAAAACGGGCAGACGCACCGTCCTTGGCCGTGTGATCCGTGGTTCTCTTTCGCGTTTTTTTAGCCGATGTCAGGTTGCGGGCGAAAGCCCACGTTCGGGCGTGGCGGAAGACAATTTCCCGAGTTTTGAGAACCGTCTGGCACACAGACGCAGAGAGGCAAAGGTGCGAAGAACCGTACCCGTAGTCTCTTGCGCGTTGCCCGCCTTGTGCGTAGGGCTGCCTGCTTGCCTGAATCCGTTTCGGGCCAAGTTCTTGACTTATAATCTCAGTTCCCGCGCGATCGCCAGAATTTCTTCGGCGTCCAATACCTGGGAATTGTTTTGAAACAGCCGGCTGATCGCGGCGCGGTGGATTTTCATCTTCATCCCGCCGACGCCGATAGCGCCATAACAGGCCGTCGCCCCGCGGGCGGTCCCGTCGTCGCTGGCCTTGATTCCGCCGATTCCCAGCGGCGGCACGGCGTTCAAGTCGACCGCGACGCGCAACGACGGCAGCGTTTGCCAGACGTCGGCCGGCAAGAGTTCGACCCCTGCTGCGCCCGCCGCGATCACAATCGAGGCTCCGTCCAGCGCGTCGCGCAGCTCGTTGCGCGTCGGCGCGATCGGCTCGAGTCGGGCCGACACGGGTCGCGTGGCCGTCGTCGAGTCCGTCTGCAGCCCGCGCCGCGACCCGATCCGCTCGCATACCTCACGGGCGCGCCCGATATCCCGCGAAGCGACTCGCACTCGCCCGCCATGCTGAGCCAGCAGCCGCACGACGCGCTGGCCGACCGATCCCGTCGCGCCCAACACGACCGCGGTCGCGTCGTCGAGCGATACATGGCGTCCCGCGGCCACGACGGCCGCCGCGGCAGTCGTGTTCGCCCCACTGGCGTCCATCATCACCGACACCCGCATCGGCCCGAAAAAGGTCTGCTGAACCTGTTCCAACAACCGCTCAGCCGCCGTCACATCCGTTCCGCCGATGAAGATCGCCGTCGATTTCAGATCCTGCGGCCCGCGGGTGAAGATGGCGCCGTGGACCAACTCGCGAACCTGGTCGTCACGCACGTTGGCGCGCGCCAGCAGATGGTCTACTCCGGCGTCGATCGCCACCACGGCATCGAACACGCTGGCATGGGCGTCCGGATCGAGCTGGACGAGGATCGTTGGCTTGCTCATCGCGCGTGCCTTTTTTTACGGGTGCGACGAAAACATCTTTGCGGCACGGCCCGCGGGCCGCGGCCGCGTCGGATGCTCGAAAGACCGTCCCCCACGAGGTTCCACACCGAGCCGCGCGCGAAAGATCGTCCAACAGAACCCGAACGCGGTCGGGGGGCAAGGCTGCAACCAAAGAGTGCACAACTCGTGTACACGAGACGCGCGTGATGTTTAGAACTCGAAGAGGGCTCTAAAATCCCTGAAACGGGTGCGTGACACTGTCTTTTCCGTCCAGCATCTGGTCGACCGTCGGCGCGCCTTGCATCGCATTGGCGATGGCGGCCTTGGTGGCCTCGTAGTTGTAGTCGTAGATTTTCTTGTTGTCCTCGGCGGCGGGGTGAATGAACACGCCGCACACGATCACCAGGCCCTCGCAATCGCTCTTGGTGATTACGCCTTCGGCCACCGAGTCGGCGACGGCTTTGGCGACGGCCGCCTGAGCAGGGCCGAACATCTGGACCGCTTGCCGCATCCCCTTGATCGTCACCTTGGTTACCATCACGGTCGACGGCTTGACCGCCAGGTTTGGCGCCAAGACAGCCAGCAGGTTCGTGTGGCCTTCGCTCTGTCGAGCCAGCGCGTTGGCGAACGCCACGCCGACGGGACCGTCCTTGCTGCCGATCATCAGGTCGATGTGGGCGACCTCGTTGCCTTCGCCGGCCAACGCTTCACCGATGTACATGGACATGGAAGTTGCCTCTCTGCTGGGATGTGATGCAACAGCGATCCGAAGGCTGTCGCCTTGCCGTCCGCCGCCCCGCGCGTCTTCGAGCGGCGTCACACGTTGCGCCAACCACCACGCGGACGGCGCCCGCGTGTCCGGCTGGTACCGACCTAGCTGGTCGCTGGCGAGAGGCTAGCATACGATGGGATGAATGCAAGGACCCCTATCGTCAGCGTCAGGCGCGCACCGCGACATGGAAATCGGCCGAACCACCGGCTCCCATCCACAACTGCTCGTCGTCGGGATCAGCGCGCGCGCGGCCGCATTTTCAGCGTTGCGCGCCGGATACGACCCGCTGGCGATCGATTGCTTTGCAGACGACGATCTGGCCGCCGTGTGCGACTGTGTCCGCGTTGACCTGGACGCGTATCCAGACGGTTTCGAGCAGGCCGCGCGCGGGCTGGCGGCGTGTCCGTGGCTGTACGCCGGAGGACTCGAGAACGCCCCCAGCCTGGTGCGGGCAATCTCGGACCAACGTTCGCTGTACGGCAATCCCGACCACGTGCTGCGCACGGTTCGAAATCCGTTTCGCCTCGCCCAGACACTGCGCACGGCTGGGTTGCCCTTTCTGGATGTCCGTGCGACGCGTCCCACTGGCGCATCCGGCCCTTGGCTGCGGAAACCGCTGAAGTCGGGCGGAGGACGGCGGATCGAACGTATTGTGTCGGCCGCCGACCCGGAACCTTTCGAGGGTTCCGGGAATCGGCGGCGTCGCCCGATGGCTCGCGGCGGCGACGCGTCGGTCTATTATCAGCAGTACCGGGCCGGCACGGACTGCAGCGCGGTCTTTGTGGCCGCCGGCGGCCAGGCCGCGTGCCTTGGGGTGACGCGGCAGATTATCGGCGCCGCGTGGACCGGCGCGAACGAGTTCTGGTACGCCGGATCGGTGGGCCCGTTGGACCTGACGGCCGACCAACGCCGCCTGTGGGATCGAATCGGAGCGGCGTTGGCCGCACGGTTCGCGCTGACGGGCCTGTTCGGCGTCGATGCGGTGATGGACGAGGATGCGATTTGGCCGGTCGAGGTCAATCCGCGGTACACGGCGTCGATCGAAATCCTCGAGCTGGCGGGCGAAGTCACCGCCATCGCCGCGCACACGCGGGCCTGCGAACAAGGCGAGTTGCCGCGCGGGTGGCCGGACGGCGGGTCGCAACGCGTCGGCAAAGCCGTGCTGTACGCGGAAAGCAACGGACGTGTGCCGAGCGATTTCGGCCGACTCGTTCGTGACTTGAACCAAGACATCGCCCGCCCCATAATCGCAGACGTTCCGCCCGCCGGACGTGATTTTCACGCGGGTGAACCTCTGGCGACGGTGCTGGCGTACGCCGACACGATCGAGACGGTGGTGGATTCGTTGCGGACGACCAGCAAATTGGTGCGCAAGACATTGGAGGGGGAGGGATGAAGGCGGATCGCGGAACGGCATGCGCGAAACGCGGGCCGTGGGACGAGGCCCGCGGTACGGCTGGACGACGTTCGAGCGGCAGTGGTCGATCATGAATTTGGCCGAACAAAAACGTCACGTGCGGCAGCAGGCGCTGGCCTGTCGCGAGGCACAGGAGGATCGAGATGGCTTGAGCCTGCGGATCGCGCAGCGCCTGTTGGGACTGGCCGCGTACCAGCACGCGCGGACGGTCATGCTGTACATCGGAGTCCGACACGAGGTCCGGACGCGACACATCGCCGCGGACGCCGCGGCTCGCGGCCGACGCGTCGTGGTTCCGTTCTGCAGCGGGCGGGAACTGGGCCTGTTCGAGCTGCGCGATTGGGACGAACTGGAACCGTGCCGATTCGGACTATGGGAACCGGCGCTGGAGAGCCGCGCCGATCCGAGCCGTCACGTGAACGTGTCGGATCTGGACCTCGTGATCGTCCCCGGCGTGGCATTCGATCGGAACGGCGCTCGCTTGGGTTACGGGCGAGCCTACTATGACCGCCTGCTGCGGCGCACTCGCCCCGATGCCACGCTGGTCGGGTTGGCCTTCGAATGCCAACTGTTTCCTCGAGTCCCGACGGGGCGGCGCGATGTGCCTATGGATCTAGTCATAACCCAGTGTGGGGTTTATCTTGGCGTTGGCCGCGGCTAAGGATGTGATCCCAAAGATTTCCCAGATCGTGAAAACGGTCTCACCCGAAGCCTCAAAACGCACCGCGAGACGCCGTTCTGGCGCTTTGCGTTCTGGCCAAGGTGGTGAGGCTACGTGATTTAGACACGTTAGAGTCTTAGTTCGTATCATGCGCGCACGGTGCGCGCATCTTGTACAGTGGTGTGTACAGTACACTTGTGGGTTAGTGGCACGGGAATGGGTTAG
>JAVYAJ010000354.1:0-1967 GCA_032229885.1 Candidatus Anammoximicrobium sp.
CCATATTCATGCGGGCGGAGGTGACACGTTGATGTTGGCCTTCGGCCAACACGGTTGCGATCATCTCTGACTCCTGGGGCGTTGCCCCAGGCTACGGTGATGTTGGCCTTCGGCCAAACAGAATCAGCGGCATCCGCTGGGCTTGTGTCGGATGCCAGCGGCCCGGATAATTCGGAGCGGTGGGGCCCTGTCGCCGCTCAGTTCCGTGCAGGGTCGCCGGTCACGAGTCGTACCAAATCTTGTTCAACGATTAGAGGTCATCGATGACTCAACCCAGCAAGCATCTCAGTTCGCGTCGCCAGTTTTTGGGGAATACGGGACGTGTCGCCGCCGCCACCACGTTGGCTGCCTTGGCCGTTCCCCGCGTGTACGCGGCGGAAGACAACACGATCCAACTGGCTCTGATCGGATGTGGAGGCCGCGGAACGGGCGCGGTGATCAACGCGTTGTCCGTCAAGCGCGGCCCGATCAAATTGGTGGCGATGGCCGATGTTTTCGAGCATCGCTTGAAAGGCAGTTACGGCAGCCTGAAGAACGGTCCTCATGCCGACCAGGTCGACGTGCCCGAGGATCGCCAATTCGTCGGATTCGACGGCTACCGCAAGGCTATGGACTGTCTGAAGCCGGGCGACATCGCGATCTCGACGACGCCGCTGGCTTTTCGCTGGGCCCATTTCGACTATGCCGTGGAAAAAGGGCTGCACATCTTCATGGAAAAGCCGCTGACGGCGGATGGCCCGACGTCTCGCCGCATGCTCGAAATCGCCGAACGAGCCACGGCCAAGAACTTGAAAGTGGGCGTCGGATTGATGTCGCGGCACAGCCGGCACCTGCAGCAGTTGCAGCAGCGGATTCAAGACGGCGAGATCGGCGACATCGTGTTGATGCGCGGTTATCGCATGGCAGGCCCCATCGGCTCGGCGTTCTCCGAGCGTTGGCCTGGAAACCCCAGCGAACTGTTGTGGCAGATCAGCCGCTTCCACAGTTTTCTCTGGGCTGGCGGCGGGGCGTACAGCGACTTCAACATCCATATCATCGACCACTGCTGCTGGATGAAAAACGCATGGCCCGTTTCGGCGCAAGGGGTGGGCGGCCGCCACTATCGGACGACGCCCGACGGCAAACCGTACGTCGATCAGAATTTCGACTCATACGCAGTGGAATATGTTTTTGACGACGGCGCGCGATTGGTGATGGAAGGCCGTTGCATGAACGGCGCGCTGCCCATGTATCACAGCTATGCGCACGGCGCCAAGGGCAGCGCGGTCGTCTCGCGAGCGGGCGATTGCGCCCCGCCGTCGAGCACGTATTCCAGCCAGAATCCCGACAAGTCCAAGCAGTTGTGGGAGTCGTCGGCGCCCCCAGACCAAGGCAACCCGTATGACAACGAATGGGTCGATCTGGTCGATGCCATTCGTGACGACACGCCTTATAACGAGGCCGAGCGCGGCGTCTATGCCAGCCTAGTCACGTCGATGGGGCGACGGGCAGCGCACGCCGCTCGAGAAATCACGCTCGACGCGATGCTCAAAGACGAGCGCGAGTATGCGCCGGATGTGGACAAGTGGACGATGGATTCGCCGCCGCCTTTGGCATCCGATGCCGACGGCAGGTACCCCATCCCGATGCCTGGGTTGATCGGCGATCGCGAGTTTTGAGCCGACCGACAGCCCGTGTAAGCGAACACGGTGGGTTCGATGCAGCGGGTCTATCTGGCGCGGTCAATTTCTTACACTACTACCGCTTCCACTGTTGCGCGTTGAAGCGCAGATAGGCGCTGATTCTGTTTGGCCTTCGGCCAAGACGATTCCGGTCGTCCGTGCTGCGCAACAGCCTTGCAAAACCAATGCCGCTTAACGCGGGCCAGCGCCCGCAACCCTAGAATCTGTTTGGCCGAAGGCCTCCGATCACCGTAGCCTGGGGCAACGCCCCAGGACTGGCGCCGCGCGTGTGTCTCTTTTGGCCGA
>JAVYAJ010000355.1:0-10689 GCA_032229885.1 Candidatus Anammoximicrobium sp.
GCGGCGGCTGTAAGGAACTGCAACTCGAGGACTTCGCGCCGTCGTCGGAATTCGCGGCGTGCCGCGTCCACTCGATTCGTCGAACGGCCCGAGGTACGGTGCCACATGCGTACGGCCCAGGCCAGGGCGACGAGCGCACAGCCGCCTGCGGCACACCAAAGTGCGGCTGGCGCCAACAGGCTCGTTCCCAACGAGATCATGGGTGATGTCCTGTCGTGTTTGAGGGCTGGTTGGCCACCAGACGGCCGTGGACATAGATGTCCTCGCCCAGTTGCTCGACGGCCGGATTGGCCAGCGTCTGGGCCTGGGCCATCTGGGCGACGCCCCAGCCGGCCAACGGCGGCCGGGCGTCGCGTCCGCCGATCAGCTTGGCCGCGATAAAGACGTGGACTTCGTCGATCTGGCCGGCGTCGAACAGACTGCCGAGCAGTTCCCCGCCGCCTTCGACCAGGACATTCGTCATCCGCCGTGCGCCGAGTTCGTCCAAGACGCACAGCAGGCGCGCGGCAGGCTCCGGTTCGTCGCTGCGCCAGACCTCGCAGCCCAGATCTCGCAAGCGGCGGCAATTCTCCGGATCCGCGTGAGGTCCGGCGGCAATCAGGACCGGAGCGTCGCGCGCCGTGCGCGCCAACTGGCTGTGGGGACTCAGCGCGGCACGGCTATCGACCACGATCCGCGTGGCCAGCCGCGGTCCGCTAGGGCGGGCTGTCAGCAGCGGATCGTCCAGTTCGGCCGTCCGTCGCCCGATCATCACCGCATCGACGCGGCCGCGCAATTGGTGGGCTCGAGCCCGCGCGGGCTCGCCGGAAATCCAGCGGCTGTGACCCGTGCGCGTCGCGATCTTGCCATCGAGCGTCATGGCCCACTTGGCGATCAGCCACGGCCGTCGGGTGTGAACCAGTTTCAGAAACGGCGCATTCAGCTCCTGCGCCTCGGCTTGGCAGAGCCCTACCTCGACTTGGATTCCGGCCTGGCGCAGTCGCCCGATCCCGCCGCCGGCGACAGCGGGAAAAGGATCTTGGTGGGCCACCACCACGCGGCTTACTCCGGCGCGAAGGATCGCGTCCGCACAGGGCGGAGTTTTGCCGAAATGACAGCACGGTTCGAGCGTCGCGTACAACGTGGCGCCGGCCGCAGCTTGGCCCGCGGCGCGCAAAGCCTCGGCCTCGGCGTGCGGCCGACCAAACGCCGTGTGCCAGCCTTCGGCGATCAGCCGGTCTGCGTCTGCGATGACGCAGCCGACCAACGGATTCGGTTCGACGTAGCCCTGTCCGCGCCGCGCTAATTCGAGAGCGCGAACCATCCAGCGACGATCCTGCTGGGTCGTGGACGCGGCAGCCGAGATCCCGACGGGTGCAGCGGCCATGACGGATCAGTCCATACCGGGCAACCAGAGTCCGGATGGCCCTTTGTCAGAACTCGGTTGTGACGGCGCGCCAGCCGGCACGGGCGACGCGCCTTGGTCCGGCGTCCAGATCCCGCTGGGCGCGGCGGCCGGCGGCGCGACGGCTGCCGTTGCGGCGTCGGTGCGACGCAGCGCGCGGGCGTCGGGCGCGATGGCGCCGATCTTCTCGAGCCACTGGTACAGCGCTTGAGCAACGCCCGGCTCGCGAATGTGCCGCCTCTGCAGCTCGTCAATCAGACGTTGGCACTCGGCCGCCTCGCCTCGCAGACGACGCAGTTCGAGCTCTTCGAGCAGGAACAGGGCCGGCGATCGATTGGCCTGGATGGCCGCCCGCTTGGCCTCGAGCAGCCACTGTAACGCTTCGTCCGGGTCGCGCGCCACGGAGAACAATGCATGGTAGATTTGGGCCCTATCCACTTTATCGTGGACCGTCGTCCGATCGAGAAGCGCCAGTGCCAGGCGACGAATCGCACGGCGCATCCCGTGCACAGTGGCCACCACGAACATGCCCAGCAACACGTCGTCCGAAAGCTGATCGGGCGACAGCAGATGAAGTTGCACCAGCGGGATGTGTCCTGAAAGCAGTTGCCCGGCGGGCAGATCCTCGCGGACAGGCAGCCGCAACTGGGCGCGGAGCTTGTTGAAATCAAACTCGATGCCGGCGGCTTCGTAGTTCAGTTCGAGCCGCAGAATCAGCGCCAGCAAGCGGATGCGATACTCAGGGTCGGGGAAGATCTCGTTCGGCGACTTGCTATCAAGCTCGGGCTGCGGCAAGCTGGGCCAGCGCTCGAGATTCATCTGGCGTCGTTTCTCTTCCACCAATGCGCGCGCCGTGGCGGGCGTGACATCATCAGGCAATCGCCATTGCCAGTCCAGCGCGGCCTCGCGCGCCGGAACCTCGCGGATCGTCTGTTCTTGTTGCAATTCCCCGCCGTATTCGTCGAGCAGCCCGCGGACGGAATTGACCTTGGATTCGAAATCCGCGTTCTTGAGCGTCACCAGCTCTAGGCGTGCATCGCGATCGGTTTCGCGCCCAAACAGGTGCAATTCGCCGACGACGCTGGGCACCTGGTCGAAAGTCAGATTCTCGCCGGAGGGAGGCAGCGGACGGTCCAACAGCCAGAATGCAGCCTTGGGCGGCGGTGATTCGTCGCTGCCCAGCATCGATAGATCCTCTTGGATCTGATCCGTGCCGCGATCGGACAGCAGCCGTTCGAGCACACGATCGGTGTCCAGAACTTGATAGGTCTGGACCACCTCGGGGACCAACGGATGCTCGGGCGGCGCCAGCATCTGGGCAAGCGCCTCGGCCTGGACGGCTTCCTCGAGATCGACGCCGCGCATGGCGGCATAGCGATGCCAGGCCTCGGCGGCCTGATCGGTCCGAGCCAGATTTCCTGCCAGAATCGCGATGTTCTTCCAGATCGTCGGCTCGTTGGGCAACTCGTCCGCCAGGGCCTCGAATCGCTGCAAGGCTTCGGTCCACGCCCCGCGGCGGCCCAATTGGAACGCGGCCTGAAAGGCATCCGTCCACAGCGCGCCGTCCGGCGGTCCGACCAACGGCCAGTCCTGCTTGATCAACGGCGATAGCCTCGAGGAACGGTCGAGTTGCGCCAGGATCTCAGACGCGTCGGCGGCGCGATCGACGTCGTCGCCAGCCAGCGTGAGCATGAGCCACAAGTGCGCACGAGCCGCCAGATAATCGCCGGTCGCGATCAGCAATTGCGAGACCGCCCGCAGAGCCCTCATCACCAATTCGTGTACGGGCGTCGATTCTTCGGCCAGCGCCCGCTGCAGCCACTTGAGCGCGGCGTCGCGATTCGAGTCGACGGCGGCTAGAATCGCCGATAGGGCGCAAGCCGTCGGACTGTCGGGGTGCGCCTGGACGAACTCGGCGGCGGTCTTCCGGGCGCCTTCGACATCCTTGAGATCCAATTGCGTCGCGCCTTTCAACGTCAGCAAGCAAGGGCGACTACCCTTCAACTCGAGTTGGCGATTGATCAGCCCGAGCGAGCCTGCTCGCTGGCCGCCTTCGATGGCATCGACGATCTTGTTCAAATCGGGCAGCAGGTCTTTGCCACACTGACAGAACTTGATCTTCTTGTTCAGCCCGCCCAGGCACGGCGAATATACGTCCAAAGCCATTGCTCGATCCTGCTTTCTTCAGTATTTCCTGCTACCGCATTTCGGTTTCGTTCGCTGAGACATCCCGGTCAGGGGGCCTCCGGCTGTCGTCCGAACGACGTCCGCGACCATTCGCGCGCAGCGCCGACCTGCGCTTGCCAGCGGGCTTGGCCTTCCATCTCGACTTGTCCTACACACGCGTCTTGATCTCGACCATTTCGGAACAACGGCGACTCGACGACGCCCGTAGTCTAAGACCCGTACCGTCGGGATGCGAGAATGCGTGCGTTTTGTCAACCAATGTTGGCCGAGATCGGATCGTCGCGTTTCAGATGTCTGACGATCGTCGGTGGTCGAAGTGTCCCGCCTACGTCCGTCATCGGCGCGTCAGTCTAACAGATTCGCCTCGGTCGGGCGAGCGGCCGAAACGCGGCGTCAGTCCCATTCGGGAATTTGGCTTAGGCGGCCTCAGGTGAACTACGCCTGCCGCGTAAGCGGGGGTCACAACGTACAGCCCGGCTTTGCGGCAGACGGGCACGTCCCAAGACGTCGCGCAAAAGGTCGCTGGGCCAACGGCGAACGCGACGGAGCGGGGCCCTTTGGACTGGGCAACGTGCGACACGTTCCGCGAGGCAAGCCATCTTCCCTGCTTTCTGCTAAGATCATGTCGGTCGCCGCGGACATACCGCATGCGGTTGCGAATGGGACATTTCATCCTGACCCGCAACGCAAGCTGGGAGCCAAGTGACCCGAAGCGTGAGCGAGGGACAACCAGCCCCCGAAGCGCAAGTGAGGGAACAGCTCGCTCTCTCGCTCGCCGCTTCGACCTGCGTATCAGGACCCACCCCGTGCGGCAGAAAACGCGAGCGACAGGACAGATCCCGAGGCACCTTTAACTAGCGAGAACGAAAAATGGCTATTCCCATGCATCGTCGCCAATGGTTGACCGGCGCCGGCGCCGTGATCGCGGGCACAGCGTTTCATGTTCGGCGTTCCGCCGCCGCGGCTCCGCCTGCGCAGCTAGTCGAGACGAAGATCATCAGCCATCTACCCGAACGCTATCACGGTTGGCCCACCATCACTCGCTGTCGCGACGGCCAGTTGCTGGTCGTGTGCTCGGGCGGCCGCGAATCGCATGTCTGCCCGTTCGGCCGCGTCGACCTGATGCGATCCCACGACCAGGGCCAGACGTGGACCTGGCCCGAGACGGTGCTGGACGGCCCGATCGATGATCGCGACGCCGGCGTGCTCGAGACGGCCAAGGGTTCGATTCTGATCACGACCTTTACCTCGTTGGCCTACGAGCCGATCCTAGCCCGTGCGGAAAAGGACGGTAATTGGCCGGCCGATCGCCTGGCCCGGTGGCAGGCCGCGCATAACCGCGTCGGGGCGGCGCAGCGCAAGGCGGCGTTGGGCGTGTGGATGATCCGTTCGACCGATGGTGGCGTGACTTTCAGCGGACGCTACGACGCCGGGGTGAGCAGCCCGCACGGCCCGATCCAACTGGCCGACGGACGATTGTTGTATGCAGGCAAGGATCTGTGGCGCGAGGGAACTCGGGTAGGCGTGTGTGAATCGACCGACGATGGCCAGTCGTGGCGCTGGCTCGCCGAAATCCAACCACGAGATGGCGACGACCTGCGAAACTACCACGAGCTGCACGCCGTCGAAACGGCCGACGGGCGAATCCTGATCCAGATCCGCAATCATAACAAAGCCAACACCGGCGAAACGCTGCAATGCGAATCGACCGACGGAGGCAAGACGTGGTCGGCGCCCCAGGCGATCGGCGTGTGGGGATTGCCCTCGCACTTGCTGCGTCTGCGGGACGACCGACTGCTGATGACCTACGGGCACCGTCGCCAACCGTTCGGCAACCAGGCGCGTTTAAGCACCGACCACGGCCGGAGTTGGTCCGACCCGATCATCGTTTCAGACGACGGGGCAGGAGGCGACCTGGGATACCCCAGCACGGTTCAGGTGGATGACGGCAGCTTGGTCAGCGTCTGGTACGAAGTGCGGGCCGGTTCGCCCCGAGCCGTGCTGCGACAGGCCCGATGGACGCTGGGCTGAGCCTCGTGGCCATCGATTCCCAGTCCGGGCGCCCTGCCGCAACCTCGGCGCGGCGGGCGCGGACGTTGATGATCGCAATCCACGCACGATCGGACGAACCGTTTCCGGCCCAGCGCCAGGCGATGCAATACTCGATGAACACCCGTTTCACGCAACTCGACTGGGCCGTGCTCGTGGCCTATTTCGTCGGCACGCTGTCAATTGGATTCTATTTCTGGCGCCGCAGCCGCTCGACCGAAGGCTTTACCGTTGCCAGCCGGTCGCTGCCCGGTTGGGTTTGTGGCTTGTCGATCTTTGCGACCTACGTCAGCAGCATCAGCTATCTGGCGCTGCCGGGAAAGTCCTTCGCGGACAACTGGAATCCGTTCGTCTTCAGCTTGTCCATTCCCCTGGCGGCCTGGATCGCGGTGCGCTGGTTTCTGCCGTACTATCGCGCGGGCGGCGAGATCTCGGCCTACGCGCGGTTGGAGCAGCGGTTTGGCGTGTGGGCACGGCTGTACGCCAGCCTGTTCTATCTGCTCACGCAAATCGCCCGCATGGGCGTGGTCATGTACTTGATGGCCCTGCCCATGGCCGTGATCTTCGGGTGGGACATCCGCGTGATCATTCTCGCCACCGGAGTCACGGTGACCGTCTATTCATTCGTCGGCGGAATTGTGGCCGTGATCTGGACGGACGCCATCCAGGCCGTGGTGCTGATGGGCGGCGCGCTGATCTGCCTGGCCGTGATGCTGCTGGGCGTGGACGGGGGACCGGTCGAAGTCGTGCGGGCGGCGGTTGCCGAGGGCAAGTTCAGCCTGGGCGATTGGGGCGCGGGCATACGACAAGGGACGATTTGGTTCGATGGCGCCCACGCCACGTTTTTCGTGGTCCTGTTGTATGGCCTGGTCATCAACCTACAGAATTTCGGCATCGATCAGAGCTACATCCAGCGATACATCGTCTCGCGCAGCGACCGCGAGGCGCGGAAAAGCCTCTGGCTGGGAGCGCTGCTGTACGTGCCCGTGTCGGCCGTGTTCTTTCTGATCGGCACGACGCTGTTCGTCTACTACCATTCCGATCGGCACATCCACGAACTGACGGAGATCAAACAGTTGGTCGTCCGTCAGCGCTTGATGCAAGAAGGCGTTCTTCCCCCACAGTCGGCCGGTTCGGACATGGCAGAAGCGGTCGCCGAGTATCAGCGGCAGGTCGACGCGCGTGCCGCGCAGCTCGGCCCGACAGACATCGGCGACCGCGTGTTCCCGCACTTCATTGCGCGACACCTTCCTCCGGGCCTGACCGGCCTGTTGATCGCGGCGATCTTCGCCGCCGCGATGAGCACCGTGTCGACCAGTCTCAATTCGTCGGCCACGCTATTGATGAGCGACTATTATCGCCGGTTCGTCAATCCGCAGGCCAGCGAACGTCAGTCCTTGACCGTACTCTACGTCAGCACGATCGTCTGGGGCGCCCTGGGCACCGGCATGGGCCTGCTGCTGGTCCGACTGACGGACAGTGCGCTGGACATCTGGTGGACCCTCTCCGGCGTCTTTGGCGGCGGCATGTGCGGCCTGTTCCTGTTGGGCATGATCAGCCGCCGTGCGGGAAATCCCGCCGCCGTCGCGGGGGTGCTCGCCGGAGTCCTGCTGATCCTCTGGATGTCCTTCCCCAAGCTGCTCGATCTGCTCGTCGCCCAGGCGGCGGACAGCCTCGCGCATCGCTGGGGCGCCGCGCTGCGGGCCGCCACGACGGACTGGACCAGCCCGTTTCACGCCTTCATGATCCCCGTCCTAGGAACACTCACAATCCTGATGGTCGGCGCATTGATCGGTCGTCTCCGCACCCGCCCCGCCACGATGGTAACCCGACGGCTCCGCTGACTGTCAGCCGGTTGCAACAACGCGTTGCTTTGATCACTCGTCAGCCGCCATGAAAAGGCCCAGGCCGTAATGTGAGGCGTATCCCAGGGCAAGCGGACCATGAGTTCGCAACGCGAGCGGTTCCGCGAAAGTTAGCTGCAGACCGTAGCCTTCATCGACCGGTGCGGGAACACCGCCGTGATTCCGTCTTCGGACGAAGTGTCGTAATTCGCGGGTGAGAATCGGGTCAACGCGAACATCTACAGCTTCAGGAAGTTGTCTCGATCCAAGTTCGGCGTTGATTTGTCCGATCAGGTTATTCTTTCCACGAGGTTTAAGAAATCGCGAAAAGACGAATGGAGTAGCGCTCTTCCAAACGCGGCTTCCCTCCGGTGGACCCAGAAGCCCCTCGATGTGCTCATTGAACGGCCACGGAAGTTTTCGAAGCATCTCCAGATCGCCGGAACCGACCACCGCGACTTGAAGGTCGCCGACGCCACCTTTGGTCCATGTTCGACGCAGTGTGCGGATTGCCCGCTGTGCGGCGTCCCTCAAGCCCATTTTCGCATAGATGATGATGTGATCGATGCGTCCATCGCCATCGAGGTCAACGGGAAGAGTATGGGCGTGTTCGTGGTGATCACGCAGCGGGTTTCCGTGTTCGTCCTTGCCCGTCAGTTCGGGACAGCACACGCGACGGCCCCGGCCCAAGCGACCAACGATAGCGCGATGAAACCATTCCGCCTGGGGGAGTGTTCGCGTGATCGCCGGCAATGCGGATTTGTTTCCGCTGGGTGTTGTGATAGCCAGGAGCATCGTGGTGACTGTGTGGTAGTGCGGGCGTCGATGCTGAAACGGCACGCCGACCTGGAGCGCGTCACTTCGTCGCCAGTACAGCACTCGTCGCGATCCCGGCGGCTGCGACCAGCCGTGTTGTTTCCATACTGAAGTATCGAGTGTGAGGCACGCTAAAAGATCGGCGGGGTATGGCTCAATGGCCTTCGCGAGCTTTTTCTGTACGGCAGCATTGCGTCGTTGGCCGTCGAACGGACTTGCTGCCTCTTGAACCCGTTTCGCTCGCCAGGATTCATACTCGTTCGCTGGAATCGCCGCCATGAGAGAAATCTGGTCCCAGTCGTGGCCGCGATGCTCGCCTGGTTGACAGGGCATGCCATTCCACTCGGTCTCGCCCTCGGTAAGGAGTTCCGCTTCCACCCAGCTTTCACTTCGTCCGAGATAGCCGAGCGACGATGCGAGTTGGGCCAACAGGGCGGTCTGCTCGTCGGTCAATTCGCAAGGCCAGTGGATGCGCAATTCGCCATCCCCGACGTTGGCCCATGTGTCGAAGACGAGTGTGGTTTGTTCGCGGCCCTTAGAGAGGACGCCGACCGGCATGTAATGGCGACTGTGCGCGGCGCTCGCGTCGGGAAGCTGGTATGAAGGCAGGACGTCCGCCAGTTTGCTGATGAGTTGCCGGGCAACTGGCGGAATCTCCGCCCAACGCTGGCTGGAGAATCCACACGCGATCAATGCTCGCAACAGACGCCACGGGCTAGGCGGCCACTCGATCAGCCCTTCGTTGACATGGTGGCCCCACGGTGTGGCGTGATAGCGCCCGCCGGGAAGCCGAATCTTGATAGTCGACACGGCAGGCTCCTTTATTCTTCGTTAGACTCGTCGGCTTCACCGTCCTCGTCGTCAGTATCACCGCCGTCGGACGTTGCTTTGCCGTTCTTCAATTCGTCTTCGAACTTCACCGTGGTTTGAACCATCGCCCCCTTGCACTCGCCGATTGCCGAGTTGATGGCATCTTCGAGGTCGAGAAGCGAAGGCAACTTGAAGTCCTTCGGCCGCGAGGCGACAATGTCCTTTCGATTGATCGGTTCCAGATCGCACGCCGTTCGGAGGCGCAAGTCGCCGTCGAGTAGCTTTCGCACACGATAGAGCGCGAGCAAGATGAGCAACCGCTCGACGTTTTCGCCGAGACCGTAGCCGCGAATCTGAGCCAGATCGAGGTTGACGAACAAATTGATCTGGTTGGCGACGTACTCGTCCCGAGAGAACGGTACGTTGCCGAACCCGGCCTTGGTATCTCCGGACGGGTTGACGTGATCGTTCTTGACACCGCCCGATGCCGCCACGGAAACCCCCGAGGCCTCGATGAAGGCTGACAGAGCTCGTGCGATGCGGAGTCTTCCACCTGCCAGATCTTTTTTGGCGAGGAAGACGCCGTGGATGAGGCTACCGACATCGTACTTCAGGAGGACTTCAGCGAGTTTCTTACGATCGATCGGCCCTTCTGCAAGGCCCCCGAGTTCCTCCTTGAGTTTGTTGAAGAATGTCTTGTCGCTTCCTTCCAGCAGATACGGACTGTTGATTCGATGCGCTTCGAGCATCGAATCCGTCAGGAAGTCACCCTTGCGGGTCACCGTGATGTGACTAATCCCTTCGAGCGCTGCGACGGGTGTTTTCGTGGCCGTGTCCCAGCAGGTCGCTTCGAGACGGTTGGCCATGCTTTGCGCGCTCTCGACCAGAAGCGTCGGCCCGTCTTTGGTCAAATAAGTGGCCGCGCCGAGGCTTGGAAAGCCGGTCGGTTGGAAACGATCGCCCTGAAGCGGCTTCAGGGGAACTGTCAACAGTAATCGGCTGGCATTATTAAGCGAACTAAGCATGTTGTCTTCCTTTCTTGGGGTCGAGTCGAGGGTCGAGGATGATAGCGGCCCGCTGAGCCTCGCTACGGTGAATCGGGAAAGCCAACGTCGCTGCCCAGCGCTGGGCAGTGGCCGAGTCGGTAACGCCAAATTGCAGTGGCGGGCGGATGCCAGCCGATTGCAGCCGGGCGACGCCGATTTCGATGGCTCGCGTTGCGTCACCGGACATCAGCAGTCGCACGATGCGGGGTTCCGCTGGAATGTCCCTCCCTTTATCAAGCGGCGATGGGAGATTTGCCAGTCGCAAGACGAGCCAGGCTTCGTCAGGCACATCGTTTGATGGCGCGGGTTTCTTCGGAGCGTGTCTTTTGTCGTCCCATTGATCCCACTTGATCGCCATGAAAGCGCGGGCCAATCCTAGCAGCTTCTCGAGATCGACGGCGCCGGCGACGAATTGTGCCAGATCTCCGAGCTGAGCACCGCACCCGCGGGCCGGTCGCATCGGCAAGCGACGCTCGCCCTTCATGCCGGCTTCGATGAGCCGGCGTTCCACGACGGCGGCAAAGTCACGGAGGGCATCGCGTCCCGAGGCGAC
>JAVYAJ010000356.1:0-5527 GCA_032229885.1 Candidatus Anammoximicrobium sp.
CGCAACAGTCATTCAATGCCAATTTCACTTAACGCGGGCCAGTGCCAGCAATCCAAAAGTGTACTGTACAGACCAGTGTACAAGATGCGCGCACGGTACGCGCATGATACGGAGTAAGACTCTAACCTCAAACATCGTGAACTTTTTGACAATGTTTTCAGGCAGCGAGTGCATCAAGTTGTTGAAGAGTTGCATGTTGTGCTTGCAGTAGCTCTGTGTCCTCTGCGTCTCTGCGTTTGATCGACGTCCTTGCGCGGACGAACTGACCGGGCACCATGAAAATACGTTTTGGAAACGCAGAGACCCTGAGGACGCAGAGATTTCGACGCCCCGTCGTAGGGGAGAGAGACATGACAGGCGAATCACGGCGGATGGACACGGATATTGGCGATGAAGAAGAACGGTTAAACGCGATGTCTTTATTCCAGTGATTCGTGGCCCTCTTCAATATTTCTCGGCCCGTGTTTTGTTGCGGCTGCTGGTCGCGCCGGGCATCTAGGTGAGCAGCGACGGCAGCCGACAAATCGGCGGCGGAACGAGAAATCGTATCCGGCTGGAGAGCAACGCCGCTTGTGCCGATTTAAATGAATGCCGACGGCTGTACCGCTATGCGCAGATCTTGCGCCAAGCGGACCTATGACGGCGACGAATTCGGCAGACCTTTCAGCCCGTACGAGAACCGGCAGGCATCAGCCACCCCTGCCCAGGGTCGGCCCGCGGACTGCTGTCGCCGCGCAGCGTCCGGACCCGACGGGAAATTCGGCGACGGATCCGCGCGAACGACGAGCGGCAGACAGTTTCTCGGCTCGGCGCCGCCTCGGGACCGAGCTCGCTTGTAGGCTGCCGATCGGCGCCAGCGCACTAGGATTGCATACGCGAGAAAGCACGGACATGTACGAAGCTTTTTTTCAGTTGAAGACGCGCCCCTTTCCTTCCACGCCGCGCGCGGACCTGTACCATCCGGTCCCGGCGGTCGAATCGACCCGGCAGACGTTGGCTCGCTGCATCGAGCGGGCTGAAGGGCCCGGCCTGCTGATCGGCGGTCCCGGCACGGGAAAATCCCTGGTGTGCGCGCTGCTGGCTGAACAGTTCCGTCAATGTTTTCATCTGGTCAAGTTGGATCATGCTCGCTTTGCCACGCGACGGGCGTTGCTGCAAGCCATGATGTTCGAATTGAATCTGCCGTATCGCGGCGCGGACGAGGGTGAACTGCGATTGGCCTTGATCGATTTTGCCAAGGCGCCTGATCAGCCGCGCAAAGGCGTGCTATTGCTGATCGACGAAGCGCAGACGTTGTCTGCCCGGTTGATCGAAGAGATTCGCATGATCGGCAACGTGGTTGTGGATGGTCAGCCGCGTTGGCGGTTGGTGCTGGCAGGCAGCCCGGAACTCGAAGAGCGGTTGACCAGCGCTAAATTGGAATCGTTCAACCAGCGGGTCGCCGCCCGTTGTTATCTGCAACCGCTGAATTACGACGAGACGGCCGCCTATGTTCGGGCTCAGATCGCTGCGGTCGGAGGCGATCCGGCGCGCACGCTGACGGACAGCGTTTGGCAGGCCATCTACCATGCCTCGGGCGGGATTCCACGACTGATCAACCAGGTGTGCGACCACGGGCTGATCCTGGCCGCCGGGCGTCGTCGAGCGCTCGACGGCGCGCTCGTCGAGGAAGCATGGGCCGATCTCCAGCAATTGCCGCTGCCTTGGAATGCCGTGTCTCAGGCCGCCGCCTCCAGCGCACCCGACGCCACGATCGAATTTGGCTCGTTGACGCCGGACGATGAACAGGATGAACCTGTCATCCGTCGAGAAAACGCGCGATCCATCGAGGAACAAGACGGCTGCGGCGCGCGTCCGCACGGAGCTGCCGCGAGCGTCAAACGACAGAGCTTCGCCGATTTGTCGCGCGAGGTCATTGATCTGACCAGCCAGCTTGAACCGCACGGATTGCCTGCCGCGGAATTGGTAGTCACCGAAACGCGTGGCCAGGCGTTATCCTCGCCATCGACGATCGCCGAAGCTCGCGGCTCGGTCGTTTCCGCTGCTCGGATGTCCGACCCTTTCGCTGATTCGTTCGACGAGGAAGAGGAGGTTCGAGACCATTATGCGTCGCTCGAAGCCCAATCGAGGCGGCAGGGTCGAGCGGCTCGCAGCCCGGCCGAACACGAATTCACCACCGCGTTGGAAAAGATCTTCCAGCCACTGTCAAATGCCGAACCCGCCGGCGCGCCGCTCGCTCAGACCACCATTCTTCAGACGGCGTCGGATCGCGTAGCGCAGACGCCCGTGGCGACGCGCGCCGGCGGCGCGATCGAACCCGCGGACCATGTTTCGCCCTCGGCCATCGCCGCGCTCGATCAGACCGACCGCGCGGCGGAGTGCGATCTTGACGCTGCGGCGACCCGAGGCTCGCCGCATCGCGTGCCGGACAACGTGGCCGGCGACACGAGGCGCGGAGCGAACGACGAGGCAAGCGAGGCCGAGTTCGGCGACGAAGGCCAGCCTCCGGCCACGGTGCGCGTCGCGGCGCTGCGATCGATTCCTCCCGACGACAGCGACTTGATCATCGTGCTGGACGCCGAGGCGCACGTCGGCCAACTGAGCCGTGTGCCGGGCAAAGCCCACCGCCAGGAATACCGCCGCCTGTTCACCCGCCTGCGCGAAGACATCCCGTAACGGGAAAGGAATCGATTTCATGTCGGCTCGACTCTGTCTGGTCACAGGCGGCGCTGGTTTCATCGGCTCGCATATCGTCGAGGCCTTGCTGGAGCGCGGCGATCGTGTCCGCGTGCTGGACAACCTGAGCACCGGACGACGGCAGAATCTGGACGGCGTCGTCGACGCGGTCGAGTTCATCGAAGCCGACGTCGGCGACCTGGCCGCGGTCGAACGGGCGATGGGCGACGTCGAAGTGGTGTTTCATCAGGCTGCGCTGCCGTCCGTGCCGCTCAGCCTGGCGCGCCCATTGGACACGCACCGCGATTGTGTTACGGGCACGGTGCACGTGCTGGACGCCGCCCGCCGCGCAGGCGTGCGACGGATCGTGTACGCCGCCTCGAGCAGCGCGTACGGCGACCAGCCGTTCATGTCCGTGCGCGAGACCGACCTGCCCCAGACGCGATCGCCATACGCGGCGGCCAAACTGGCGGGCGAGCACTACTGTCAGGCGTTCTACTACAGCTTTGGACTTGAGACGGTCGGCTTGCGATATTTCAACGTATTCGGGCCGCGCCAGGATCCCAACAGTCCGTATTCGGCCGTCATCCCCCGGTTCATCACGGCCCTGTTGCAAGGCCAAGCGCCGACCATCTACGGCGATGGGCGGCAGACACGAGACTTCTGCTACGTCGGCGAGGTGGCCCGGGCCAATCTACTGGCGGCCGATGCCGACGGCGTGGCGGGACGGATCATCAATCTGGCCAGTGGCCGCGCGACGGATCTGCTTGAGTTGCTGGCGGTCTTGAATCGCCTGCTGGGATGCAATGTCCATCCCCAGTTCGAACCGCCGCGCGCCGGCGACGTTCGCGACAGCTTGGCCGATATCAGCCAGGCCCGCCGCTGGCTGGGATACGAAACCCACGTCGATCTCGAAGAGGGATTGCGGCGATCGATCGCCCATTACCGCGTCGCGTCGAGCCTGGACGGATAGCGAATCGCGATCTATCCGGCTATGACGACGAGCGTCGGCGAGTGCGGAACCTGCCGCGGCCGCACAGAGACATCGCAAGGCGGCTTATTCCGAGCAGGAGTCACGCCCCGTCGGCGGACTTCCAGTGAGCCAGTAGATCCGGCTTGGTGTCCACCAGGATTTCGTAGATCGCCTGACGATCGGCGGGCGTCAGGTGGGCGAAGTCAGGATCGGCGTCCTCGCCCGAGAGGATCTTCCCCAGCCGCTGGAACAGGTGGCCGAGCACCGGTGCGGGCAGCGCGTTCAGCGGCTCGCCGTAGATCAGATAGCTGCACGGATACTTGAACAGCCGCGTGCGCAGGTCCAGTTCGCGCAGCGAGCGACCGTGGCGATCGCGCGGGCCCAACGCCTCGAAGTGCTCGGCGAAGCCCGCGGTTCCCTGAATCCGGTCCTCGAGCGGAGCTTCGCCGACCAGCAGCAGCCCTTGCAGCACATCGTCCGCCGCGCGTTCGAGCCGCCGCTGAATGCCCGGACTTATTTCGGACGCGGCCGCACCGAGCATTTCGTTCAGCGCTTGCTGCTCGCGCAACGCCACGCGGGCCCGATAATTGGCTGCCGCGATCTGGTTGTGCAACGGGATCTGGTGCTCGAGGACCATCAGCGCCACGATGTCGCTGTGCGGCGTCAGGCAGCGGCTCGGGTCAAACCGACCGTTGAGATCTCGAACGTTGGCGCCGGATTCGTAGTCGATTTTCTCCGGATCAACCGGTTTGCGAAACAGCGTATTTCCCAGATGTCGCTGCTGGCCGTGTTGTCCGGTGACGTACCAGCCGCCCCACCGCTCGCGCAAGGGACTGTGGTAGGTCGTGTGAAACGAGGTGGCGTTCAGGATCACGCGGCCTCGCTCGTCCGGAAACACGGACCGCAGATCGTGGCCGGGCACGTCTTCCGTGGCTGACGAAACATGGCACTGCAGGCAGTTGTCCAACTGCCGCACGGGTGACGGATTGTCGCCCGGTTGTTGAGAAAGCGTGTAGAAGACGGCGCCCAGTTGGGGATCGGCCGTCGAGATCTCGATCACATCGCCTCCGTCCACCGCGCCCACGTACACGTCGTCCGAGAAATACAGGGCGCGCGGCCGCTCGGGATTGATGCGCGTTCGTTGAAAGCTGGTCTTCGAGAACACCAGCACCTGCGAGGTTGGCGAAATGTTCAGCGCTTCGAGCAGCGCGGGCAGATAGCCCATTCGCGGATCGAACGCGAGCGTCGTGTGGCCGGCCTGAAGCTCGGCTTGCAGGCGAGCCACGCGATCGGTCGGCGCGGACGCGCGGTAGCGGATCGGTTCCCGATCAAAATCCAACTGGGCATGGGCCGTGGGCAAGCTCGCGCCGATCCCGATCAGCAGGGTCGCGAAGATCACCCACACCGCCGGCCGCCGTGCTCGTTTCAACCGCGGGCGCGATGGCGGTCCGCCCACGGGGATCATCGAGTACGATGGCGATGTCCGCGGCCGGTTGCCGCGAGTTATCGATCTGGTGGATAAGGAGCGACGACAGGACCCCTTGGCCTCGGTTTGCGATGTCATCGTTCGAGTCCTCCGATGGGGTTTTCGGCAACGATCGGCCGGCGTCGAGCTCCCCGGGCGATCGCCGTCACGCGGGACTCGCCCAACTGGTCGTCGTTGCCAGCCTGTGTTAAAGTTTTAGTTCGTATCATGCGCGCACGGTGCGCGCATCTTGTACACCGGTCTATACAGTACACTTTCGGGTTATTGGCACTAGCCCGCGTTAGGTGCAATTGCTATTGCCTGACTTTTGCGCGGCACAGACGACAGGAAGCGTGTTGGCCGAAGGCCATCACCAACGTAGCCTGGGGCAACGCCCCAGGAGTCCGAGATGA
>JAVYAJ010000357.1:0-4536 GCA_032229885.1 Candidatus Anammoximicrobium sp.
TGGCTGGAGAGCTGGTCGGACGCCGAGCCGGTGACCGGGACGCTGAGCCTGTGCCAGCCCACGATTCCGCTGTTGGGCGCGTCGCGCAGCTTGCTGGAATGTCTGCTGGCCTGGACGCAACCGGACACGAGTTCCGGCTTTGACGGCCCCGTGGCCGCCTACCAGGCGGTCCGCGACCACTGGCAAGAACACGTGTTTCCGCGGCGAACCGAACAAGATTTGGATGCCACGACTTTTTGGGAACATGCGCTGCGAACGGGCGCCGTTGCGCTGCAGCCTGCGCCCGCGTCCGACGACACCGTCGAGCTCCGGCCCGTCGCCCTGACAACGCTGCCGACGGCGTCCACCGACGCCTGGTCGTTGATCCTGTACCCGAAGATCGGCTTGTTCGAGGGCCGTGCAGCGCATAATCCGTGGTTGCAGGAATTGCCGGATCCAGTGACGAAGGCGACGTGGGACAACTATGCCTGCCTGTCGCCCAACGGGGCGGCCCAGTTGGGCGTCGGTCAGGACGACGTAGTCCGCATTACGGCCGATGGGGTCTCGATCGAACTGCCGGTGTTGATCCAGCGCGGTCAGGACGATCGCACGGTCGCGGTCGCCCTGGGGTATGGGCGGCGGGGGACGGACCGGTTCGCCCAAGTCGGACCGCAGTGGATCGAAGCGAGCCCGTCGGTCGGCCCGAACGGGCTGGTCGGCGTCAACGCGGCGCCGCTGTTGATGCGCGAGGGCGGCGCGGTGCGCTACGTGCGAGCCGATGTCCGCATCGAAGGCACGGGGCAGCGACGCCGTCTGGCGACCACCCAACAGCACCACACGCTGTCGGTCCCCGAACATCTGGCCACACCGGGCACTGAATACCGGCCGATCGTTCAGCAAACCACGTTGGCCGCTTATCGAAAGAATCCTTCGGCCGGGGCGCCTGAAGAGCACGAGTCCGAAGGGCAGCTCTGGTCGGACGACCATCCCTACACGGGCCACCGCTGGGGGATGGTGATCGACCTGAACCGTTGCACGGGCTGTTCGGCGTGCGTGATCGCCTGCCAGGCAGAGAACAACATTCCGGTCGTAGGGCGCGACGAGGTGGCCCGCAGCCGCGAGATGCACTGGATGCGCATCGACCGTTACTTCGAGGAAAAAGGCGAGGAAGTGAGCGCCGTGCATCAGCCCATGCTGTGCCAGCATTGCGGCAATGCGCCGTGCGAGAACGTCTGCCCGGTGGCGGCCACCGTGCACAGCGAGGAAGGCCTGAATCAGCAGGTCTACAACCGGTGTGTCGGCACGCGGTACTGTGCCAACAACTGTCCGTACAAGGTTCGTCGCTTCAACTGGTTCCAGTACAGCCAGGACTCGCGATTAGAGAACGCAGCGCTGAATCCGGACGTCGTCGTGCGGTCCCGCGGCGTGATGGAAAAGTGCAGCTTTTGCGCCCAACGGATTCAGGAGGCGAAGCTCGCGGCCAAGCAACGCGGCGAGCCGCTCGCCGATGGAATGATCAAGCCGGCGTGCCAGCAATCGTGCCCGGGCGATGCCATTGTGTTCGGGGATTTGAACGATCCCGAGAGCGCCGTAGCCCGAGCGGCCGCGTCGGATCGGCATTTCCAGGTTCTGGCCGAGCTGAACGTTCGACCGGCTGTCGGTTATCTGCGCGTGGTTCGCAACCGCAAGGAGCGAACCTAGGCCCTGATCTGGTGAGGACGCGCGTCAGGTCTGGGCGGCGATGGACGAGCCCTTTTGTCCCGACCAGGTCGGATCGGAGAATCAACGTGTTTGGTGCGGCCGCGAGCCGCGTGAGGAAGCTCTCATGTCTGACATGGCCTTGCATACGACTCCCTTGATTGGCGGCGATCGCACGCTGACCGACGTCACGCACGACATCAGCGCTCCGCTGGAACGTCGGCCCGGCCTGCTATGGTGGGCGGCGTTCCTGCCGTCGTTGCTGCTGTTGGGGTTGGGGACCGTCGCCGTCACCTATCAGGTTGCCACGGGGATCGGCACCTGGGGATTGAACCGCACAGTAGGTTGGGCGTTCGACATCACGAACTTCGTGTTCTGGATCGGCATCGGGCACGCCGGGACGCTGATCTCCGCGATCCTGTTTCTGTTTCGGCAGAAATGGCGGACGTCCGTCAATCGCTCGGCCGAAGCGATGACCTTGTTCGCCGTGATGTGCGCGGGAATTTTTCCGCTGATTCACATGGGCCGGCCGTGGCTCGCGTATTGGATCGTGCCGTATCCCAATTTCCGCGGGTCGCTGTGGGTCAATTTCCGTTCGCCGCTGGTGTGGGATTTTGTCGCCATCAGCACCTACTTCACGGTGTCCCTGGTCTTCTGGTACGTGGGGTTGGTGCCGGATCTGGCGACGGTCCGCGACCGCACGGCGCCGGGTTTGCGGCGGCGCCTGTATGACTTCTTCAGTCTGGGTTGGGATGGCTCGTTCCGGACCTGGCATCGCTACGAAACGGTGTACCTGTTGCTGGCCGGCTTGGCGACGCCGCTGGTCCTGTCCGTGCATTCGATCGTCAGCGCGGACTTTGCCACGGCGGTGGTCCCCGGTTGGCACACGACCATCTTTCCTCCCTACTTTGTCGCCGGGGCCATTTTCTCCGGGATGTCGATGGTGCTGATGCTGATGTTGATCGCACGCAAAGTCGTACATCTGGAAAACTACATCACCCAGCGGCACATCGACCCGATGTGCAAGCTGATCCTGGCGACGGGCAGTTTGGTCGGCGCGGCGTATGCGACCGAAGCGTTCATCGCCTTTTTCAGTGGCAACCCGTACGAGCAGTTCATGCTGGTCAACCGCATGGCCGGCCCCTATGGCTGGGGTTATCAGATCATGATCGCCTGCAACGTGCTGATCCCCCAGTTGTTCTGGTTCCCGGCCGTTCGCCGCAATTTGCCGCTGGTCTTTCTGATCACGCTGGCTGTCAATGTCGGGATGTGGTTCGAGCGATTCGTGATCATCGTCGTCTCGCTCCATCGGGACTTCTTGCCCTCGAGTTGGACCAGCTACACGCCAACCTCGATCGAGATCGCCACGCTGTTGGGCAGCTTTGGGCTGTTCTTCACGCTGTTCCTCTTGTTCTGCCGCGTGTTGCCCATGATCAACATCGCCGAAGTCAAGGGCGTTTTGCCGGCGCATTCGGAGCACTCTTGAACCGGAAACAAATCATGAGCCGACGAATCTTGCTGTCTATTTTTCGCGACGAGAAGAACCTCAAAAACGCCGTGCGGGCGGTGCGTGCCCGCGACGCGGTGATCGTCGACGTGTACAGCCCCTACGCCGTCCATGGTTTGGACGAGGCGCTGGGTTGGCGACCGTCGCGGCTGACCTGGGCCTGTGCGCTCGGCGGGGGCGCCACCGCCGCCGCCATGTTGTGGTTTCAATTATGGGCATCGGCCGTCGACTGGCCTTTGAACATCGGGGGCAAGCCTTACAACTCGTTGCCCGCGTTCGTCCCGGTCACGTTCGAGGCGATGGTCTTGGGCGGCGCTCTGTGCACCGTGCTGGCCTTCTTTGCGGTGGCGCGCCTGTGGCCGGGAAAGCGGCGCAGCGCGATCTATCCGGGGGTGCATGACGATCGCTTTGCCCTGCTGATCGAACAAACCGACGCGGCGTTCGACGTCGAACAGATGTCCGCCCTGCTGCGAGAACATCAGGCCGAGCAGGTGGAACAGCGTGTGATCGAGCAGTGCCCGGACGCGGCCGATCACGACCCCGACGCCTGTCCGGCCCTGATCTGGCTGAATCGTGGTTTGGCGGCCGTGTTCGTCATCGCCGTGCTGGCCGTGCTGTACCTGCCGCGAGATCCGTTGCGCCCGAACTGGGAATATATGCCTACGATGCGGCGCGCCGTGCCGGTCGAAGCGCAAACTGCGTTGGCCGGCCTCCCGTACACGCGCCCCATCCCGGGGACGCTGGCCCGCGATGCTCATCCGTTGGCGTATCAGGCGACACCCGAGGACGCCCAACGAGCCGGCCAGGAACTGACGAATCCTTTCGCGGCGGACGATGCGGCCGCGTTGGAACGCGGCCGCACGGTGTTCCTCAATTTCTGCACGTCCTGTCACGGTGCGGGCGGCGAGGGCGACGGCCCGATTGCCCTCCGTGGATACCCGCCGCCGCCGCCATTGAGCGGAGAGAAGACAAAGGTGTTGAAAGACGGCGAGCTGTTTCATGTGATCAGCTACGGGCGCAACAATATGCCCGCCTCCCGCTTCCAGCTTTCTCAGGACGACCGTTGGCGGTTGGTTCTGCACGTTCGCGATTTGCAGCGCCGAGCTGCGCAGCAGGCTGCACAGCCGGCCCCCGCTCAGAGCTCCGAGCCAGCGGACGCCGTCGCGCCGAACCCGCCAGCCGAACCGCCCGTCCAGGCGCCGACCAAATCTGAACCGGCGCAGCCCGCGTCCGCGACAACTGCGAAGACCGACGCGTCATCGCCACAGACAGATCAGCCGAAAGAAGCCGTGGCCCCGGAAGCTGAACCGCAGAAAGCTGAACCGCAGAAAGCTGAACCGCAGAAAGCTGAA
>JAVYAJ010000358.1:0-7208 GCA_032229885.1 Candidatus Anammoximicrobium sp.
AACCGCAGAGGACGCAGAGAACGCAGAGTTTCACGTTGTCTACTGCCTCAGCGACCTCTGCGTCTCTGCGGTTCAAACCTCTTCTTCTGAACGCGGGCCAGTGCCGCAACCCAAAAGTGTAATATACAGACCAGTGTACAAGATGCGCGCACCGTGCGCGCATGATACGAACTAAGACTCTAACGTTATACCCTGCGCGAGTGGCCGTGGCTGCACGCCGGTCAGATTCAGGGCGACAAAGGCGAACTGAGGTCTTTGACGTTGCGCGTGCCGCAGGCCAGTCGTCGGATTTTCCAGCCTCCGCGTTGGGCGGGCGCGACGCGACCCTCGCCAGCTGGCGGAATCCTGGCGAGTCCAACTGGGCATCGCTGCGAAAACGTCTGACCTCGCGATCGGCGCGCAGCAGCGTGCGACGCCTGGCGCCCAGAGTGCGCGGCTGCTCGTGACCCGGGGCGCTGACGTAGTGCGTCTGCGGCGTACACCCAGGAACTGCGCCATTTGACAGAGGGAAGTCCGTCTGCCCAATGTGCCCTTTCGAGCCGCGCGAAATATAGTAATTATTGCACCCGTCTCGCGCGCGATCGCGACCGATTCATTGCGCATCGCGCGCACCGGCGGTCGGCGATGGCGCGGCAGGCCGCGGGTCGGACGAGGTGCGCGCGACAGCCGGGCGGTTATCAGTCGCCGCCTCACCGCTCGCTACCTCGCCGCTCGGCGCCTCGCCGCTCGGCGGCGCGTGCGGCATGCTGGCCGCAACGTGGGCCGGGACCGTCGTCACGGTCTGGCCGTCGGTCAAGTCGTCCAGGGCGTCCGCCACGACCGTCTCGTCGCCGGTAAAGGCCGTCCAGGCGTCGCCGGCCTTCCTGCGCAGCACCTGCACCCAACCGCCGTCGCTCAGGCCGCACTGTACGGCGGTCTTGACGGCCCTGCCGTCCACCACCAGATAACAGAAGGTGTCGTTGCCCTGGGCGAGCAGCGCTTCTTGAGGCAGCGCGGCGGCTGCAGGCTGTTCGATGAAGACGCGGCTCGAGGCGTACATCCCGGGCCGAAGCCCATCACAGTCTTTGGCGGGCAGATCGATCTCGGCCCGCAGCGTCCGGGATCGCGTATCGAGACTCCAGGCGGTGCGGGTGACCGTCGCCTGGATCTCGATCCCGCCGCTCGCTTCGGCTCGCACGGCGGCCTTTGTACCGGTGTTGACGTAGCGAGCGAAAGCCTCGGGCACATCCACGAAGACGCGAAACAAATCGGTTCGGGCGATCACAAAGATCGGCACTCCTTTGGCTCCCGACCAGTCTCCGGACGCAGCCTGTACATAATCTCCCGTATTGGCGTTCCGCACGGTGACGACCGCGTCGTAGGGCGCCTTGATCTTGGTGTACCCGACCATGGTCGACGTCTGGCGGGCGTCCGCCTCACAGACTTTGACCTGCGAGCGGGCGACGTCGACCGCGACGTTCGCGTTGCCCAGTTGCGCTTCGGCCGAGCTCTGTTCGGCCTGCCGCGCCGCCACGGCAGCCTGGGCGGCGTCGTGGGCGGATTTGGCTGTGTCCAACTGTTCTCGAGTCTCATTCAACACCTGCCGGTCGACCACGTGTTCCTGGACCATCTGCGTCAGACGAGTCAGCTCGGACTCCCAGCGGACGACCTCGGCCTGGCATTTCCGCACCCCGGCCTGCGCCTCGGCCAGTTGCGCCACGCCCGTCTGGACACTGCTCTGCGCCACGTCGACCAGCCGCAGCGCGTGCTCGACGTTTTGTCTAGCGAGCTCGACCTGAGCCGTTTTCCGCTCCAGCTCGTCGCTCAGTTCCGGCCCGAAAATCTCGGCCAAGACGTCGCCTTTCTTGACCTCCTGACCGATATCCGCCGAGAAGGATTCGATGAAGCCCGAGACCTTGGCATACAGCGCCGTCTGCTCGTAGGCTTCGACGGCGCCGGGCTGAACGACCGTGTGGGTCAGGCGGCGGATGTCCGGCTTGATCACCTGCACCGGCGCAACGGCCTGGGGCGCACGGTTGCTCGGCTCCGCCGGCTGGCGACAGCCCAGCGCCAGGACGATCAACAGCCCCCAGCGCCAGCCGTCCCGACGGCGCCGCCAACCGCTCGGACAACGCCCGCGACGGCCTCGACAACGCTGCCAGCCATGCCACGACGGCGGGCGCACGACCCGGCCGACGTCCGCGCGATCGAACGCAAAAACGGGTGTGAGGCGAGGCGTGCGCATCGTCGTCAGTCTCCGGAAAAACGGGGCGTGACGCCTGGCGGCGACCGATCTGGCGACGACAGCCTTTGCGACGATGGCGGGCGCGGGGCGTCGGCGTTGGCCGCGGACGCGTCGTAGTGGCGGCTTTGAGGGTCGTCCGGATCCAGCGACGGCGACGCCCGCGGGACGCCGCGCAGGAGAATCGAGAACAGCGGCGGCGCGATCAGCAGCGTGGCAAAGGTCGAGACGAGCAAGCCGCTGATGATCGCGATGCCGAGCGGGGCCGTCATCTCGCTGCCCTTCTCCCACGCCAGCGCCATCGGCATGGCGCCCAGCAGCATGGCGATGGCCGTCATCAAGATCGGCCGCAGCCGATCCTGTGCGCCTTGCACGGCGGCGTCGGCCAGCGTGCTGCCCTGACGCCAATTTTCCAGCATAAAGGTCGCCAACAGGACGGAATTGGCCACGGACACGCCGACGCACATGATTGCGCCCATGAAGGATTCGATGTTCAGCGTCGTGCCCGTCAACCAGAGCCCGGTCGCCACGCCGGAGACCACGCCCGGAATCGAGCCGATCGAGACCAACCCGAGGCGGAGCGATTGGAAATAGCCGGTCAACAGGACGAGGATGACGACGACCGAGAGGCTCAATCCCACCGCCAGCGAGCGGAACATTTCCTTCATCGGCGCCACCTGCCCGCGAACCTGGACGCGGACGCCGCGCGGCGGCGCGCCGGCCGCCGCCAACGCGGCCTGAATCTGCCGCGCAGCCCGCCCGAGATCCTCGCCCTCGACGTTGGCCGTGATGCTCAGATAACGCTGCATCGAGCTACGATCGATCTGGCCCGGTGTCGTGCCGAGGCGTGTCTTCGCCACATCGCGGATCATCAGGTTGGCGTCCGCATCGACCTTTCGCAGAGGCAGGGTTTCCACCTGGTCGGCGTGATCCATCCGCCGCGTCGACGTTTGGACCTGGATCTGGTAGTCCACGCCGCTGTGCGGATCGCGCCAATAATTGCGGGCCACATAGCGACTGGACGACGTTCCCACCAACAGCGCGTCGCTGATGTCCTTCGTGGTCACGCCGCTGAGCCCCGCCCGCTGGCGATCGATATCGACCTGCAGGGTCGGGTAATCCAACAGTTGATACAGTTGCACATCGCGCAGCGACGGAATCCGTTTCATCTGAGCGAGGATCTTCAAGGCGTGAGCCCGGATGTCGTCGCGGTTGGGCCCCAGCACGATCACCTCGACAGGCGTCGGCGACCCGAAGCTCATGACCTGACTGACCACATCTCCGGGCTCGAATCCGAACGACATCTGTCGCGCGCGCCTCGGCGGCCTGAGGCGTCCAGCCTTGTTGTTGCAGGACCGACGCCAGCCAAGGCGTGAGCTGCGCCGGAAGCGCGCGACGCAGCCGATCGCGCAGCTCGCGCAGGCGGATCCGCGAGTCTTCCTGTAGCCGGATGCGAAGCTGGCCATCGTCCGGCCCGCGCGTGAACAACAGCAGGTTGTTGGTCGCCGTGTTCGTCGCGGCCAAGCCGACGTAGCCCATCGAGATCGAGACTTGGTGCTGCGTCTGGTCGTCGATCACGCGCAGAATCTGGCCGGCGCATTTTCGCGTCAGTTCATAATTTGTTCCCGGAGGGGCCCGAAAGCGAAGGACGAACTGGCCAGTGTCTACCTGCGGGAACAGCTCCCGCCCGACCTGGCGTCCGATGAACCACAATGTCAAGCCGCACGCAATCAGGTACGCCGGGATCACCAGCCACCGCGCCGCGATCAACGCGCGCACGAGATGTCCGAAATACGGCAACGCCCGATCCAACCGTGACCGGCGCTGCGCGGCCTGCGGGTGATGTCGCATCAGCCAGATCGACATCACCGGCACGAGGGTGCTGGACAACACATACGACGCGACCATCGAAAAACCGACCGCCAATGTCAGCGGCATGAACAGCGACCGGACAGGCTCGTCCATGATGAACGTCGGGATGAAGACCGACAGAATACAGACCATCGCCAGGAATCGCGCAGCCGCCGTGGCCGAATAGGCGCGCCGCGCGGCCCGCGCGACTGAATCGGTAAACGCAAATTGGGCGTGGGTGTTCTCGACAGTCACCACCGCCTCGTCGACCAAGATCCCGATCGCCAGCGCCAAGCCGCCCAGCGACATGATGTTGAGCGTATTGCCGGTCAACCACAAACCGACCAGCGAGGCGGTCAGCGACAGCGGGATGCTCAGCAGAACGACGGCCACCGTCCGCACGTCTCGCAAAAAGACGAGAATCATCAGGGCGACCAACGAAGCGCCGATGGCCGCTTCGCTGGCCACCGTTCGGACCGCCGCGCGGACCGTCGGCGATTCATCGAACTCGTAATGGATCTGGACGTCCTGCGGCAGCGCGTCGCGAAACAAGGGCATGGTTTGGTGAATCTGATGGACGACGGTCAGCGTCGAGGCGGTGTCCTTTTTCACAACCGGGATGTACACGGACTGGCGGCCATTCACCAGTGCGCACCCATAGTTGAGATCGGTGCCATCCTGGACCGTGGCTACGTCGCGGAGGTACACATTCGTTCCCGGATGAATGGGGATGTCCGCCAGCTCCTGTGGATCGACCACCATCGCGTTGGTCTGCACCAACGGCATCTGGCCGGGCGTGTGCAAATTGCCCGACGGCGCCACGATGTTGCCAGAGTCCAGCGCGGCAACCACCTCCTCGGGCGACAGGTTGTAGGCCCGCAGGCGATCGGGGTCGACCGTGACGATGATCGCCCGCGTGTTGCTGCCGAACGGCGCAAACGAAACGGTGCCGGGAACTTGCTCGACCAACAACGGCTTGATGCGAAATTGGCCCAGATCGGTTAATTGCCCCAACGGCCGACTGGGGCTGTCCAACACGAGATAGCCGATCGGCACGTTGGCCGCGTCGAACCGCATCACGAAAGTCGGCAGAACGCTGGGCGGCATCTGGCCGCCGGCGCGATTCGCCAGGCTGACCACCTGCGACATGGCCGCCGACATGTCGGCGCCCGGATAGAACGTCAGCTTGATCACCGTCAAATTTTGGATGTTCCGCGACTCGATGGACTTCATCCCATCGATGTACTGGAAATTCTGCTCGTAGACGTTGGTTATAAAGCCTTCGATCTGGCTCGCATCCATGCCGGCGTAGTTGTTGACGACGAAGATCTGGGGCATGTTCAACGTCGGGAAAATGTCCACGCGCATCTGGCTGAAAGCCAGCATCCCGGCGCCGACCAGCCCCGCCAGCACGGCGAGCAGCGAGATCGGTTTGCGAAGCGCTAAGACGATGGGCGTCATCTTCATACCTCAAGCCAGATGGCCGTGCGACCGCGAGGCGTCACGACCGTTTAATGATACGCGTTCGACAAGTCTGTTGGCTACGGCGGCGCGGGGACGTGGCGGGACGCCGCGCCGCGGGCGCGGCCAAGCTTGCCGGCGCCGCATAAACGGCTGCAGAACCCTGTCCGGCAGATCCGATACAACAGGTACCATGTGACGGGTGAAGGACCGTTTCAGAGGTTTGCCGCCAAATTGATTCGAGTCTCGGCGGCCCAATCCGTGCGTTGCAGCTCGGGACGGCGCCATCGGGCTTGTCCGCGTTCGATAGGGTCAGCTTGCGGTCGCGCCCTCAACGGAATCGAAGACATGCGAACCGCTTGGGCACTCCTGCTCGCGCTGCCGCTGGCCGGGGTCTCGGTTTGCAAAGGCGCAGCGGAACCGGATACGCGTATTCGCGTCTCCGATCGCGAGTCGCCCGCGTGGGAACAGATGGCGCGGCCCCCAGCCGAGGCAATCGGGTCGGGCGACGGAGACGAATGCGCCGGCGGCCCCGTGGCGGCGCTGACTCGACCACCCGAGTTCGCCCCCGCGGCGCCATCCGCCGCGGACCAGATTCTGCCAATCAACCTGGCGACCGCGTTGTATCTGTCCAACGCCCGGCCGCTGGTGATTGCGGCCGCCCAGGCCAGCGAAGCTCGGGCAGCGGCGCAACTGGAACAGGCTCGCGTCCTGTGGCTACCGAATCTGAGTCTGGGCATCGCGTACTACGATCACGCCGGCGCCGCGCAGACATCCGGCGGCAGCGTCATCTTTCCGCGCACCAGCGCGTTTGACGCGGGCGCGGGCGCCGCGCTGAGCCTGGGGGTGACCGACGCCATCTTTCGACCGCTCGCCGCCCGCCGAGAACTGTCAGCCAAACAGTTCGAGGTGCAAGCGGCGCGAAACGACGCGCTGCTCGCCGTCGCCGCCGCCTTCTTCGACGTCCAGTATGCCCGCGGTCGCCTGGCGGCAACGGTCGACGCGGCAACAAAAGGCGAAGATCTGGTGCGCCGAGTCTCCGGCCTGGCGGAAAGCTTGGTCCCGGAAATCGAGATCGATCGCGCACGGGCCAGCCTGCTGGACTTGCAGCAGCAGGTGGCCGGCGCCCGAGGCGCGTGGCGCGTATCGAGCGCGCGGCTGGCTCGTGTCCTGCGTTTGAATCCGGCCGCCGTGATCGCACCGATCGAGCCGCCCCATCTTCAGGTCACCTTATTCGATCCGGCGATCGCCGTAGACCAACTGGTGCCCATCGGCCTGACGACGCGGCCCGAGCTGGCCTCGCAGCGCGCTTTGGTCGACGCGACGCTCGAACGCCTGCGGCAGGAACGGTTGCGGCCGTTGATCCCCAGTGTCGTGCTACAGGGCCGCGGACCGGAAGATGCGCTCAACGGCAGCTTGTTCGGGGGCGGACAAAATGGCCGTTTGGACACCTGGGGCGGCCGTAGCGATGTCGAGCTGGGGATGGTGTGGACGCTCCAAAACCTCGGCATGGGAAATCGCGCCGCGGTCCGCCAGCGCGCGGCCGAACAACAACAGTCGCTGATCGCCCTGTTCGAAACCTAGCGCGGCCCGTCGCCGCAACCAAACAAGGGTCGAGAAATATTGGGGAGGACCATGAATCACACGAATAAAGACATCGCGTCTAACCGTTTGT
>JAVYAJ010000359.1:0-4059 GCA_032229885.1 Candidatus Anammoximicrobium sp.
GTCAGTCGTCAGTCGTCAGTCGTCAGTGGTTCCGCATGCGCGCGGCGCAGTATGCCAAGCCGCGCAGAGCGTAAATCAGTTAAAGGTGTTGGAACAAGATCAGCCGCGTGCCCGGACAGGCGAAATTCAAACGCGGTTCGCCGGGGCTCTCAAGTCATCGCTACGCGCCGTCCGATATCGTTCAACGGCTGTGGGTCTCCGGACACTGGCGTGCGTCAGGTCCGGTCAGCCAACCATCGAGGGCCCTTGCTGCGGCGAGCAAGGGCCCTCATTTTTTTTGCGCTCGTCGCGCCATCACTACGCGTTGCTGCTGGACGTCATCACTCGCGCCACGCATCCGACGGAGCATCGGCCGGATGGCCATCGGACGCAGCGCCGCCTACCGCCCCTCCAGCTTGTCGGGCTGCATTGTTCGCAGTCGCGCTATTCGCTACAATCCGCGCTTGGCATCACCATATAGGGTTCTCGGATCCGTCCGACCGACAGGTTGCTCGAGTCGCCGTCGCCGTGCGGACGATTTCGGCCCGTGCAGTGCATCGATCCGGTTCGCTGTGCGGCGCGCGATCCGTGGCCGCTGCCGTGGAGGAGGTTCTGTCACGACAGGTCTACGAGTCGGAATCGGGCACGACACGCACCGTCTGGCCGAGGGCGGGCCGCTGATCGTGGGCGGCGTGCGCGTGCCGCACGATCACCACGCGGTCGGTCATTCAGACGCCGATGTCCTGCTGCACGCCGTCACGGACGCCCTGCTAGGAGCCGCTGCGCTGGGCGATATCGGCGAACTGTTTCCCGATACGGATCCCGCGAACCGTGGTCGGGATTCGGGCGAAATGCTGCGGATCGCAGCGCGAAAGGTCGCCGACGCGGGGTTCCATATTGTCAATCTGGACTGTATCGTATTCGCACAACGCCCGCGGCTGACGCCCTACAAGCCGGCCATCCGTCAGCGTCTGGCGGATCTGCTGGGCGTCTCGACGGCGCAGATCGGGCTCAAGGCCAAAACCGGCGAGGGGGTGGGCCCGGTCGGGACGCAGGCCGTCATCGAAGCGCAGTGCGTGGCGTTGCTCGAGCTGCAGTCAGGCGTTCAACCGCACAGGGCAGAGAGCCTATGACGATTCGCGTGTACAATACCTTGACCCGGAACAAAGAAGAGTTTGTCCCGGTCGCGCCCGGCAAGGTGGGCATTTATCTGTGCGGCCCGACCGTGTACGACAAAGCGCACATCGGGCATATGGTCGGGCCGGTCATCTTCGACACGATCAAGCGGTATCTCGCCTACAGCGGCTATCAGGTGACCTGGGTCGTCAACATCACGGATGTGGACGACAAGCTGATCAAGAAAGGCCGCGAGCGCGGCCTGTCGATGGCCGAGGTGGCCCGTGAAAACACGGACGACTACCTGAAGAATCTGGCCGGTTTGGGCGTCGACCAGATCGATCATATGCCGACGGTCACGGAGAACATCGGCGAGATCATCCGGTTCATCCAGACGCTGATCGATCGCGGCTTTGCCTACGCCGCCGATGGCGACGTGTTCTTCGACGTCGCCAAAGATCCCGGATATGGCAAACTGGGCAACCGCAGCGCCGATGCCCAACAGGGCGAAGGCGGCGAAGCGGCGGCGAAAAAGCGCTCGCCAAGCGATTTTGCGCTGTGGAAATCCGCCAAGGCTGACGAACCTTCGTGGGACAGCCCCTGGGGCCAAGGCCGCCCCGGCTGGCACATCGAATGCTCGGCGATGAGCCGGCGGTTGTTGGGCGAGACGTTCGACATCCACGGAGGCGGGCTGGATCTGATCTTTCCGCATCACGAGAACGAGATCGCGCAGAGCGAGTGCTGCCACGACAAGCCCATGGCCAAGTACTGGATGCACAATGGGTTGTTGCGCGCCGCATCGGCAGGCAAGGTCGGCGGCCGCGCCGAGCGCGAAGCAGCGGACGCCACCGCCGACACGAAGATGAGTCGTTCGAAAGGGGCCGGCGGGCTGGCGGATCAGATCGCCCGATTCGGCGGCGAGACCATTCGCTTTTTTCTGCTGCGGACCCACTATCGCAGCACCGTCGAGTACAGCGAGCAGGGTTTGGCGGAGACCAAGACGGGCCTGGACAGCTTCACCCGGTTCTTCGAACGCTGCCAGCGGGTCACGGGCCACAGCTTCTATGAGCTGGCTCCCGCCAGGCGGCGGGCGGATGGCGAGCAGGCGGCGGCGGACGATCCGATGTTGGCCGAGGTTGCCCAGCGGCGCAGCGCCTTTTTGACCAAGATGGACGATGATTTCAATACGGGCGGCGCAATCAGCGAGTTGTTCGAGCTGCTTCGCGCGTTGAACAAGTACGCCGACCAACAACAGCTAGACGACGCCGAGGCCCGCACCGCGGACGCACTGGGTGTCTTCGAGCGGGGCGTCGCCACCCTCCGCGAACTGACGGCCGTGTTGGGTCTGTTCCGTACGGCGCCGACCTCGGCGGCGGGCGGCGATGTCGCGTTGGTCAACCGGCTGATGGGGCTGCTGGTCGAGCTGCGAGCGGATGCCCGCAACCGCAAGGACTTTGCCGCCGCGGATCGCATCCGGCAGGTTTTGGGCGAGTTGGGGATCACGCTCGAAGATCGCAAAGAAGGCACGGTGTGGCGTCTGCCCTAGGGCGGACTTCGATTCACCCGCGCCGCGCAGGGCTTGACGATCGTGCGGCCATTTTCTGCCGTGCGCTGGATCGCCGTCGGCGTCTGCCACACGAACAAACGCCACCCGCAGCACTGGCGCGGCGCGAGGAGGCTTCGGAAACGGCGATGGATCGCGACACGGACAACACGCTGGTGCTGGGCATCGACCCCGGACTGAACACGTCGGGCTACGGCCTGATCCGGATGACGGCCGACGGGCCGCAACTGGTCGAGGCCGGCGTGGTGCGCAGCCGAGCGCACGATCCGCTCGAAAGCAAACTGCTGGAAATCCACCGCGGCGTATCGGAACTGCTGACCGCGTTTCATCCCGATGCGGTGGCGCTTGAACAGTTGTATTCCCATTACGAGCGCCCGACCACGGCGATCCTGATGGGGCATGCGCGCGGCGTCATCTGCTTGGCGGCGGCGCAGGCCGGCGTTGCGATCCATCATTACGCCGCGACGCACGTCAAGAAGATGCTGACCGGCAGCGGGCGGGCGCCGAAGCCGCAGGTTCAGATGGCCATCTGCCGGCAATTCGGCCTGGCGCAAGCGCCCGAGCCGCCCGACGTGGCGGATGCCCTGGCGATCGCCCTGTGTCACGTATACTTTTGCAAGTCGCCCGTGAAGCGAGCCCTATGATCACCAAGATCTCCGGAAAATTGTTGGCCGTCAGCGACACGGCCGCCACGGTCGAGGTGGACGCCTTCGAATACGAAGTCATGATCCCCGAGATCGCCCGCCGCCGACTGCAAGCCCTGCTGAGTGAACGGGTCAGCTTGCACACGCTGCACTATCTCGAGGGCAACCCGGCTCAGGGCCGCGTCGTGCCGCGGCTGGTCGGTTTCCTGAGCGAGGTCGAGCGCGAGTTCTTCGAGCTATTCTGCTCGGTGGACGGCGTCGGCGTGCGCAAGGCGCTGCGGGCGATGGTGCGGCCGGTCCGAGACGTCGCCGTGTTGATCGAAGAGCAGGACGCCAAGGGGCTGGCGACGCTGCCGGGGATCGGGCCGGCGATCGCCGAGCGAATCATCGCCAAGCTGCGGCGGAAGATGCCCAAGTTCGCGCTGCTGGTCGGTCGCGACGACGGCGACGCGGCGCACGTCGAGCGGAGCGTGGTCGACGAGACGTTCCAGATCCTGTGTTCGCTGGGGCACTCGGAATCCGACGCCCGCCGCCTGTTGGATGGCGTGTTGGCCAGCAAGCAGAAATTCAAAGACGTCGAGAGCCTGCTGCAGGCCGTCTATCAACAACGAAACGTGACGAAATGACCCGCGCCCCTTCGTGGACGCGGCGCCCTGCCGCGTCATCCGGCTAGAGACCGCGGCACAACCGAACCGTTCCCGGATCCTGGACGGCGGCCCCGTTCATTGCGAACTTCGCAACGCCGCGCGAGCCGCA
>JAVYAJ010000360.1:0-8357 GCA_032229885.1 Candidatus Anammoximicrobium sp.
ACACGGTGAATATGGCCTGCGGCCAAAATGTACGGTTGTGACGTTGCGACCTAGGGCGATGCCCTAGGCTACGGTGAATGATGGCCTACGGCCAACATGGTGAATATGGCCTGTGGCCAAAATGTACGGTTGTGGCGTTGCGACCTAGGGCGATGCCCTAGGCTACGGTGAACGATGGCCTACGGCCAAAACACGGTGAATATGGCCTTCGGCCAAAATATACGGTTGCGACGTTGTGCCCTAGGGCGATGCCCTAGGCTACGGTGAATCTTGGCCCGCGGCCAAGACGGCGACTGGTCGCCTGTGGCCAGACAGCGAGTCTGGCCACAGGCCACAATACGCGCGTTTGCGCGTTGGTTTTACGACAGGCCTTGGATCATGCTGACCAAGGGCAGGAATAGCGAGATCACGATGAAACCGACGGCAAAGCCGAGGAAGACGATGATCACGGGTTCCATCAGCGACGTGAGGCTTTCGGTCATGACCTTCACCTCGTCGTCGTAGGTGTCGGCCACTTTGTACAACATCGTGTCCAACTCGCCCGTCTCCTCGCCGACGTCGACCATGTTGACCACCAAGTCGTCCACCACACGGGCTTTGATCTTGGCGATGTATAACAGCGACAACAGGCCGCCCAGGCCGACGCCCATCCCCAAGCCGATTTGCGCCATGTTCGGCAAGACCATCACTAGGAATCCGGGCAAGGCGCCGGCGAAGAACCAGAACATCAGCGCGGCCGGATGGAAGCCGAGCACCGAGTACTGGCGCAGCGGCTTGGCGATCGGGTCGCCTTCGCGAATCGATTCGCCCACCTTGCCGTACAACCGCTCGAAGACCGCGTTGCCCGACGTGTCGCGGGTGATCTGCAAACCGTCCAGGATGGGCACGCCGCTGGCCACCAGCGTGCCCAACGTCCGCGTCGTGCGAGCCATGATGTTCTTTTCGATCAGCCGTCCCATGATGGGAATTTTGAGGATGAACATGTCCCAGCCGATGCGGCCGTGCCGGAACTTGCGCACCAGCTTGATCGCCAGCCAGACGCCGACCGGGATCAGCGGGATCAGGAACCAGCACTTCACCACCCACTCGGACATGGCGATCAACAGTTGCGTCGCGGCGGGCAGCTCGAGACCGAACTCGACAAACATCTTGGTGAAGACGGGCACGATCTTGAGCATGATGAACGTCAAGATGCCGATGGCCACCGTGATGACCACCGCCGGGTAGATCATGGCACCTTTGACCTTGCGCCGCAAAGCCTCGGCCCGCTCTTGAAAGTCCGCCAGACGCTGCAGAATCACTTCGAGCGCGCCGCCCGCCTCGCCAGCCTTGATCATGTTCACATACAGGCGATTGAACATCTTCGGACTCTTGCCCATCGCCTCGGACAACGTCGCCCCGGCTTCGATCTCCTCGACCACGTCCATCAACGCATACTTCAGCTTGCCGCCCTTGGCGTTGCCCTCGAGGATCTTCAAGCTGCGGACGATCGGCAGACCAGCATCCTGCAGGATGGACAATTGGCGGGTAAAAGTCGTGACGACCTTGCTGCCGCCGCCGCCAAACGAGAAACCACGGCGCTTCTTTGCCCCGGCCGCGGTCGCGCCTTTCTTGACCTTCTTGACCGAGATCTTGGTGACGAAGTAGCCCATCTGACGGATCGTCGTTTGAGCCTCTTCCTCCGTCGGCGCTTCGATTACGTCGCGGATCTCGTCGCCCCGCGCGTCCATCGCTTCGAATTCATAAGTCGGCATGACACATTCCTCACACGGGCGATCGCCCGTCATCGCAACAAGTGCCCAACAAGTATCGAATAAACGCAGAGCAGACGTTGGGGACACTCACGGCAAGGCGCGCTCACGCAAAGGCGCAAAGGCGCAAAGAATCGGACGCCGGTTCTTCGCGGCTTCGAGCTTGTATGCCTTTGCGTCTACGCGTCGTGGCCTGAGACCGTGTTCCTCTCTGTCTCTGCATCTCTGCGTCTCCGCGTGAGCCCATTCTCTCTTTCGCGCCGTTGCGCGCTCCCGTTAAACCGTTTTCCTCTGGGCGTTTCCTCCGGCTGGCGCACTAGCCCTCGAGCACCGTCTCGCGGATCACTTCATCGGCGGTCGTGACGCCGTCAAACACGTTCTTGATTCCCGCGTCGCGCAAGGTCACCATCCCGAACTCGCGTGCCGCGTCGCGCAGCTCGTCGGTCGTCGTGTTGGACATCACCATGTCGCGAAGCGTATCGTTCATCACCATCAGCTCGAACAGCCCCAGACGCCCTTTGTAGCCCGTGTTGTTGCAGGCGTCGCAGCCCTTGCCCCGATAGAACATGCGGCCTTGCAGATCCTCGCGTTTGATCCCCAGCTCGGTCAATTGGTCGTCCGATGGCTCGAGCGGTTCGCGGCACTGCGTGCAGATCCGCCGGACCAGCCGTTGGCCCAGAATCGCTTCGACCGTGGCCGTAATCAAGAACGTGGGAACCCCCATGTCCTTGAGCCGCGTGATCGTGCTGGGCGCATCGTTGGTGTGCAACGTGCTGAACACGGTATGCCCGGTCAACGACGCTTGCACGGCGATCTCGGCCGTCTCCAGATCGCGGATCTCGCCGACCAGGATCCGGTCGGGATCGTGGCGCAGGATGGCGCGCAGGCAAGCCGCGAACGTGACGCCGATGTCGGAATCGATCGGGATCTGGACCAGCCCGTCGATGTCGTACTCGACCGGATCCTCGGTCGTGATGATCTTGTCTTCGATGCGATTCAGCTCGGCCAGCGCCGAATACAACGTCGTCGTCTTGCCCGAGCCCGTGGGGCCCGTGACCAGGATCACGCCGTTGGGAACGGAGATGCATTTTCGCAGGCGGGCCAGCGTCTCGTCGTCCAACCCCACACGGGACAAGTCCAGCGAGACCACCGAGCGGTCCAGGACCCGCATCACGACGCTCTCGCCGAACATCGTCGGCAGGACGCTGACGCGCAGATCGACCGGGTGCCCGCCCACCGACAGCTCGATCCGCCCGTCCTGAGGCAACCGCCGCTCGGCGATGTCGAGGTTCGCCATCACCTTGATCCGCGTCGTGATGGCAAAAGCCAAATGCCGCGGCGGCGGAACCATCTCGTACAGCACGCCGTCGGCTTTGATGCGGATGCGGAACTCGTCCTCGAACGGCTCGAAATGGATGTCGCTGGCGTGGTCCTTGATCGCCATCAACAACACCATGTTCAGCAGCTTGCGAACCGGCGCGCTGTCGGCCAACGTCTCGACGCTGGTCAAGTCCACCGCCCCATGCGCGGAGGCCGCGGCCACGGCCTGCTTCAGCTCTTCGTCTTCCTCCAGCTCGCTCAGAATGCTTTCGATGCTCTCGGTATCATCCGCGTAATACTTGCTCAACGCCCGCTTGATGTCGCCCTCGGTCGCGACCACCAAGCGGATGTCGTAGCCCAGAAAGTTTCGCAGCTCGTCCTGGATCGCCAGATTCTGTGGATCACACGTCGCCAGCGTCAGCGTGCGATCCTCTTTGATCACCGGAATGACGCGATACATCTGAGCCATCGAATCGGTCAGCGTCGTGATCAACTCGCGACTCAACTCGACCCCTTCGAGGCTCACGACCTGCATGTGCATCTGCTCGGCCAGCGCCTGGGCCAACTGGTCGTCGTTGATCAGCGCCATGTCCTCGGCGATCTTGCCGAGCAACTCGCCGGGGCGTTGCTGCTGTTCTTCCAACAGCACTTCCAACTGTTCGTCGGTGATGAACCCCAGATCGACCAGGATTTGTCCGATGCGTCGAATTGCCATCTGCCGTGATCCTCGGGGGGAATCGCGTCCCGCTCGAATGCCCGCCATGTTTATACGGCCAGTTTACGCAGTCAGCGGCGTTTGGTTTGTTTGATCCAACATGTCCAGTATGCCCCGTGCGGACGCGCCAATCGTCGCATCCTCGGCCACGACGGCGCGTGGCCCTCCAATATTCGCGGCCACGACGGCGCCGAGGCCGGCTATCGCGCTATTCGGACCGCACGGGCCAGCCGCTGCGGGCCGCCCAAGTTACGGGCCAGCCGCTGCGGGCCGCCCGCGGCGGCCGATCCAGTTGCCGCCCGCGGCGGCCGACTTGGCATAACCCGCTTGGCATAGTCCACTCGGTGCGAAACTACGCTTTGAAGGCCTCGGGCACGTGCTCGGCCTCCTGCTCTTCGATACCTCGTTTGGCGTTGACGATCCGCTTGGCCAGATCGTCGGGGTTGGCCGCTTTGGCCAAAGCGTCCTCGATCGTGACCCGCTCTTCCTTCCAGTGCTTGAACAGCGCGTCGTCCATCATCTGCATCCCGTGCTTGGCGCCGGTCTGGATGGCCGAGTTGATGCGGAAGGTCTTGTTCTCGCGAATCAGGTTGGCCACGCCCGCGGTGCACACCAGGATCTCGTACGCCGCCACGCGCCCACCGCCGATCTTGGGCAACAACTGCTGGGCCACCACGCCGATGATCGCCGTCGACAATTGGGTTCGGATCTGATCCTGTAGATTGCCGGGAAAGGCATCGATGATTCGGTTGACCGTGCCCTGGGCGCTGTTGGTGTGCAGCGTGCCGAACACCACGTGGCCCGTCTCGGCGGCCGAAATCGCAGCCTCGATCGTCTCTAAATCGCGCATTTCGCCGACCAGAATCACGTCGGGATCCTGCCGCAACGCGCGACGAATCGCCTCGGCGAAACTGGTCACGTCTACGCCGACCTCGCGCTGGTTGATCGTGGATTTCTTATGATAGTGATAGAACTCGATCGGATCTTCGATCGTGATGATGTGGTGATCGACGTTCTCGTTGATATAGTTGACAAGGCTGGCCAGCGTGGTGCTTTTGCCCGAGCCGGTCGGCCCGGTCACCAGCATCAGGCCGCGCGGGCGCATGACCATTTTGGTCACGATGTCCGGCAGCCCCAGTTGCTCGGGTGTGAGCATGCTGTTGGGGATCTGCCGCAGCACCATGCCGATAAAGCCGCGTTGCTTGAACACCGACACGCGAAAGCGGGCCTGGTCGCCGAACGCGAACCCAAAGTCCGTGCTGCCCGTCTCGGCCAGTTCTCGCTGACACCGTTCGGGCGTGATGCTCTTCATCAAGCCGACCGTGTCCTCGGCCTCGAGCGTCTTGGTCTCGAGCTTTCGCATCCGGCCATGCAGGCGGAACACGGGCGGCTGGCCGACCGCGATGTGAATATCGCTCGCGCCTTGCTTGACGCACGCCTGCAACAGTTTGTCGATTAGAATCGTAGCCATGAAAAAGTCGCCTCGGTCGATGCCCGGGACCACTGCATTGTTCGCGGGCGATTAGGAAACGGAAAAAAAATTCAGCTTTTGGCGCGACAAGCGGCAAAATGCCGCGCGGCGCGCTGACGATTTACGCCTGAGACGAAACTCCGTGTGTTGTCCAAATCCAGATTTTAGATCGCCACGCTCGTCAGCGGGCGAAGCTCTCGCAGCCCGGCGCCTGCCGCGCCCGGTGTTGGCTTCGATGACCCACCGGCCGCGTAGGACTCGCCTTGCCCGCGGCCCCGCGCCGGGGTCGGCCTCACATGCGTGTGAAATCGAGGTGCGTGTCCTGCTCGGTTCGCTTGGCGACGCGAAAGACCTCTTCGATCGTGGTGATTCCCCGCAAAACCTTGAATAACCCGTCGAGATACAACGTCGACATACCCTCGGTAATCGCCACTTCGCGAATGTCGGCCGCCGTTTTGTTGGCGAAAATGAGCTCGCGAATGCGGCTCGTGACCATCATCAGCTCGTGGATCCCCAAGCGGCCTTTGTACCCTCCTCGCTGGCATTGATTGCACCCCTTGCCACGCATGAACGTGGCCGTCTCGGCGACCTCCGGCGGAATCCCCGCCTCGGCCAACTCGGTCTCGCGCGGCACATAGGGCTGCTTGCACCGCTGACAAATCGTTCGCACCAAACGCTGACCCAGGACCGCGACGACACTGCTGGCCACCAGATAACCGGGAACGCCCATATCCACCATGCGTGTTATAGCACTGGGCGCATCGTTCGTATGCAATGTACTAAATACCAAGTGTCCAGTTAAAGAAGCCTGGATTCCCATGGCTGCGGTCTCGTGGTCTCGCATCTCGCCGACCAGGATCACATCGGGCGCTTGTCGCAGCATGGCGCGGATGATCCGTGAAAAATCGAGTCCGATATTGTGTTTGACTTCGCATTGATTGATCCCCGGCAGGTAGTATTCAACAGGATCTTCGGCGGTGATGATCTTTTTGTCGGGACGATTCAGGAAATTGAGTGCGGCGTACAGCGTGGTCGTCTTGCCCGATCCGGTCGGGCCGGTGACCAGGACGATTCCGTTGGGACGTCGGATCAGTTTCTGAAAGCGCTGATAGTTGTACTCGGACAAGCCCAACTGGCGCACACCGATTTTGATGTTATCTTTATCTAGAAGTCGCAACACGGTCGCTTGACCGTGGTTAGTAGGCAATATGCTGACCCGAAGATCCAATTCTTTTTCGCCGACGGTGACCTTGATTCGTCCATCTTGAGGTCGCCGCCGTTCGGCGATGTCCATTTTGGCAAGGATCTTGATGCGGGACGTGATGGCGGACAGCAGGCGGCGCGGCGGGCTGTCGCGTTCGATCAACATGCCGTCGATGCGATAGCGGATGCGGACGCGGTTTTCGAACGGTTCGACATGGATATCCGAGGCCCGCAGTTGGACGGCTTCGGAGATCAGCAACTGGACGAGCCGGACGACCGGTGCGCTGTTCTCGTCGACCGCCTCGCCTCCGGAGATGTCCTCGGTCGTCTCCGTAAAATCGATCGCCGTGTCGGTGAATTCTTGCAGCATCGAGTCGGCGCTTTCGCCCTCGACCTGACCATAGTGTCGGTTGATGGCGCCTTGGATGTCCTGTTTTGGCGCCAGGGCCGTCTCGATGCGCCGGTTGAGGATGAATCGCAGTTTTTCGATCGTCTCGAGGTCCAGCGGATCGCTGAGAATGACCGTCAGCGTGTCGTCCTCTTCGCTCAGCGGAATGACCGAGTTTTCGCGGGCGACCGCTTCCGGAACCAGTTCGATGATATGTTCGGGGATGGTCACGGCCGACAGGTCGACGTAATCCATGCCGTGCTGCTGGGCCAGCGCCCGAACAACGTCTTCGTTGGTCGCATATTCCAACTGGACGAGACAGTCCCCGACGTCTCGCCCGTGCTCCGAGGCCATCTGCTGCGCCTCGGCCAACTGCTCGGGACTGATGATGCCGCGCCGAAGAAGGATTTCCGTGTAACCTAATCCCTTGGCGATACCCTTAGCGATGGTCTTAGCCATAGACGAGCGCCTCGCGTGAATCGAGAAAAAAGAGTTCGTGTTGTTTCGATATTCGACGTGAACCATCCTCGGGCGCTGCGAGCCGAGCTGCGTTCGCGCCCCGCCGATCCGGCCACCGGCGCCCGTCGCATCCCTGAACGAGATACGATTATATCGCCAGATCCGTGTGCGCCACCCCTACAAATCCTGATCCCCGCCAACTCGGTGGATCCGTCAGGCTCAATCTCGCTCGGCCTGGCCCGGCGCCGTCGTCCGCCGCCCACCAACACCGCGCGGCCACTCGCACAGCGTCCTCGGCGTCTCTGCGTTTCCAAAACGTCTTATCATGTCGCCCGGCCAGTTCGCCCGCGCCAGGACGTCGATGAAACGCCGAGACGCAGAGGACACAGAGCTACGGCAAGCACAAGATGTAATCCTTCAACAACTTAACGCTGTCGCTGCCTGAAAGCATTGCCAAAAAGTTCACGATGTTTGAGGTTGGCAGTCCAGGCCGGCCACTCTCACGAAAACGTCCAAGCTGCCGGATCAAGGGTGTCGGCGATGGGCGCGGGCACAGCGTGGACCGAAATGGCCCTGGAACCCGTTTTATCGCGTTCGCTGTCGGCGACCTAGTCTACATTCGCAACTTGACGCTACGCTTCTATCTTGCCCAAAGTCAGGCTCGTCTGTCAATCTCTACCGACCGGGCAGGCCGAGAAAACAACCAAGATCGGGCGTTTGGCGAGATCCGAGGCCTCTGTGGCCATCTCGCCCACGGGCAGCGGCGGGCGGTGCCGGGACTGGGTGCGTCTGGCGCGGCCAAAAAGTCGGAAATTGTGGGGCTTAGAGTCTTCGTTCGTATCATGCGCGCACGGTGCGCGCATCTTGTACACTGGTCTGTACAGTACACTTTTGCGTTGCGGGCGCTGGCCCGCGTTAAGTGGAATTGTGATTGCATGACTGTTGCGCAGTCCAGACGACAGGAAGCGTGTTGGTCGAAGGCCATCACCAACGCAGCCTGGGGCAACGCCCCAGGAGTCAGAGATGATCGCAACCGTGTTGGCCGAAGGC
>JAVYAJ010000361.1:0-13184 GCA_032229885.1 Candidatus Anammoximicrobium sp.
CTAACCCAGTCTGGCGCCACTAACCCACAAGTGTACTGTATACACCACTGTACAGGATGCGCGCACCGTGCGCGCATGATACGAACTAAGACTCTAACCATTCGACGTGGCCACCTGTGACCGTCCGGCTTCGCACCGGGCACGCGATGCCGCGCGTCGCGCCCCGTTCACTCGAGGCCGTCATCCGGGCGCGACGCCGACCTGCGCGGCCGTTCCAGCACGACGATCGGCCACGGGCTGGCCGCGGCCAGTCGCTGGGCGTCCGCTTCCGAAGCCACGAACAGCAACGCGTCGTCCGCCGAGATGCCTTCGAGCCTCAGATCGCCCACGTGTCGCCATTCCTGTTCCACGGTCCAGTCGATCTGTCGGCCGCTGTCGGTCGTCGAGACGTGTTTCTGGAAGAAGGGACGTTCGGCCGGCGGTAGGCTGGCCCACAGCGCAGCGTCGCCGTACCGCACCGGGCGCGTCCCGCGCCGCGCGAGCCATTCGCGTCGAATACAGATTCCATAGGGCTCGAAATCCCACCGGCCCAGGTGCGAACGATACGTCCGCAGCCGCTGGAGCTCGTGCAACGGCACGGCGGTCCAGCTAATCACCCGCGTCGACCCGCGGACGAACTGGCTGCTGGCCATCAGACGCTCGGTGCGCACGATTCGCCATAGGGCGGCCAGCGCCGAATGGTCCGCGCCGGCGCGGTCCAAAATCAGATCGTCCAGATACTGGTCCTCATTCTGGCCTGGCCACGGCCCCGCGCGCCGCCGCGTACAGTGCGTCAGGAAGGGCCACGGCATCCGAGTCGGACAGGCGATGATCGGCGCGAAACGATCTTCGGCCGCCGGCGGATCCGGCCAGACGGGCGATGGTCGAAGATCGGGCTCGCCCGCCGCGTTCATGACCAGCCACCCCACGGCGCCGGCGTCCAACAGTTCTTCGCCCAGCGTGCGTTCGATCAGTTCCGGGCCGAGGGCCAGAAACAGATTGCCTGTCGCTGGCCCGGGCAGATGTAGACGAGCCTGCAACAGGCGTCGCACGTTTCCGTGCGGCCGCACGTGCAGCGCGAGCAGTCGCTGGCTCAGCGCACAGAGCGCCCGATCCGCCACGGGCAGTTCGCGCAGCTCGCTCCGTTCTTGGGGCACGCCGGCTGCACGGATCGGCGGCGACAGCAGCACGCGATCCGGCGTCGTCGGCAAACGCTCGAGGGACTCGACTACCCGCCGTCCCCACGTTTGCCAGTTGTCATCCCGGCCTTCGCGTCCGACCTCGATGTCCAGCGTCGGCAGGGCAAACAGTTGTCCGCACCGCCGGACGAATCGCTGGGCCGCCGTGCGACCCGCCGTGATCAACACGTCGCGCCGTGGATCGAGCTGCACGCACGCGGTCCGCAGAACGGCGAACCAGGATGTGCGCCGATCCAGGTCCTGGCCCAGCCGGGAACTGACGAACCCGATCCGCCGTTGCGACGGCATTCCGCCGGGCCACCACGCCAGACGACATCCAAACCATTCGGCCGTCTGGACCCTATCGAGCCCCGGGACGCCCCATGTCAGCCGCGCGCCGCGCGTCTGTGCGCGGCTCAGCGCCTCGGCCCGAACGGCCAGCGATCGCCCCCCTGCGCCGCGGACCCGAGCCGCCGCGGCCCACGCCGCGGTCAGCCCCGGCAGCAGATCGCCTGCGCTGTCGGCCAGTGCGGCCGGCGGTTCAACCTGACACGCGGGCCACAGTCCGGCTTCGATCAGCGATTCTTGAAAGATAGGATCCAACATGCTCGATCCGAGTGCACGCCGTGTGCGCTGAATCACGGCTCGATCCGTCGCAGCGCCGTGGTCCCCCCTAGATACACGCGCCCGTCGGCAAACGCCAGACGGCCGGCGCTCGGCGGGCGTCCGACGACCGACACGCTGCCGTCGTCTGGCGCAATACGGATCAGGACGTTTTCGGCGAACGTCCAGATCTGACCATCCGGACCGAGCCGGAAATCCCAGGGTTCCTGTTGGTTCGAGCCGATCGCCACGGGCAGGGCGAACGGCAAGTCGCGGCGATACGCCAGCGACGGGCCGCGGACATCCACCGCGTACAGGACGCTGGCTCGGTCATCCTGGGGATTGACGGTCCAACCGACGATGCGGTCGCCCCCGACGGCGACGATCGGACCGGCGCCCTTGGCCAGCGGAACGGGCTCGAAGCTGCCGGTCAGCCGGCCTTGCGCGCAATCCAGAAACCACAACGCGCCTTGATCGGGCTTGGGTTTTCCCAACACCGGGTCGGCGACACGCCGCGTCGACAGGACGATCGTGCGTCCCTCGTTCGCGGCGGCCAGATGCGTGACTTGATAGTTGCTCAATGGCTGCCACACCCCAGCCGCTTTGCCCGTCTGCGGGTCGTACCAGGCGACGCCGCCACAGGCGCCGTCGCGCATCCAGGCGCCTCCAAAGTAGACGCGACCGTCCGCGCCCGTGGCCGCCGCGAACATCTTATGCGTGCCCGCCAGCTTCTTGTCGCCCATCCGCAGCAACAGGCGGGGATTTGCCTCGGGACTCTGTTCGTCGATCGCTCGGCCGTCGACGAATGTGCCGGTGGTCCACGCTTGGGCGGGGTCGTAGACGTACAGCGCCGAACCCGGATAGCCGCTCAGGTACAGCCGTTGGCCGGAGATCGCCGTCGCGTAATGGCTCAGTTCGATCTTTCCCAGATGTCGGTGCTGGCCGGTTCGCGGATCGTAGACAAAGTTGCCTTCGTACGATCCGGCCGTCCCGAACAGGCGTCCGTCGGGCAGTTCGATCAGCCGATAGATGCTGTGCGCGTACAGGGGTGTCTGAAAGCGGAAACGCCGCCAGCCTTGCTGTTCGGGCGTCGAATCACGGCCGCCCGCGGCGTCCCCTCCGGCCGTCGGATCGCCGGTTGCGCTAGCCGCCGCCGCGGCCTTGGCCTCGGGTGTGCGCGTCCAGATCTCTGCCCAACCGTCTACGTCGGGCGCCGCCAACGCGGTGTTGACCTCGAGCGGCGGCGGAGCGGCGGCCGACGACCGGCCGGCGGGCGACTCGGCCGACGGCCAGGGCGGCGACTCGTCCCGCCGCGCGATCGGAATCGCCCGGCCCTCGTACAGCCAGTAATCGACGCGCTGGCCATCGGTGTTGACGATGCCCGACGCGCTGCCGACGCAACCGCCCGGGCGTTGGCCGACGCTGACAGCGCCACCCACCGTTTCTGTCTCGACCAGCGTGCGCGATTGGCCCATCTGGCGGTCATAAGCCACCAGATACCACGGGATCTTGCCGCTGGCGATGTAGATGAATCGGTCATCCGCTCCGCCCGAGTAGCCCCAACATGCGTTCGGTTCATGGCTGGGGCCGATCGGACCATAGGCGACGGCTTGCCGCGTGTCGGGGTCGATCTGGACAGCCGTCGCGGCCCGACCCGGATGCTGGCCGATCGCGTACAGCTTGCCGTCCGTGCCCAGCGCCAGCGGATGCGTCTCGCCCAGAATCTCGTCCGGCATCGCCACGGCGTCGAGCGTCAATCCGTTCGTCGCCGGATCGTAGATCACGATCTTCTGCCGCAGGCGCGAGTCGAGCACCGAGATGAACAGCTTGCCGTTCGGTGCTACGACGGCCGGACAGAGATGAAAATTCCAGCCGCGATCGGTCTGGAATTGGGTGACCTGGCCGCTGCCCGTGTCGATCATCACGATCGTGTTGGGGCCGCCATACGCGGGAAAATAGATCTGCAGCAGATCCCATGTTCGGCCATCGGGGTTCGGCGCCCGGAGCAACATGCCCGCGCGGACCGACTTGACGGGCTCGCATAGGTCTTTGGTTCGCAGCCGCGGCGCCGCACGAAGCCGCGCGACCAAATCCGGCGCGTCCGATGCGTTCGCAGGCGGCCACCCGCACAAACCGACCCAGACGACAGCCACCAGAATCCAGACATTGGCGCGCATCGCATCGCTCCGAAAGCTATACGTTGGTATGCCGCCCAGCCCCAGTAGGCGGGCGGCCAGCGGTCGGGCGCCAGCCTTCCGATGCAGTACGTCGCCGCCGGCTCGCGCCGCGCACGGTTCGCAGCCCGGACTCTTGGCCTGGACGAGACATGAACAGGAAAACGGGTCGTGCCCCGCCGACGCCTCGCAGTTGCGATCGGTTCGAACGGCGCGCAATATAAATCACGGACGTCGACATGGCCATCTGTGCTCGCCACACTTTGGGCGCGCCACCCACCGTGTAGCCGCGAATGGTACACTGTCGGCTCGAGACATCGGAGCGATCAGCAATGCAGACACCAGCGCGGATCTTGGTCATCGGGCTGTCCGGCTTGCTTTGGACATGCGCGCATGCCGCGGATGTCCCGCTGCCGACTTGGAAACACCTGTCTAGCAGCCGAGGCGAACTGCCGCCGCCCAACGGCGGTCAACAGCAGACCGCGTGCGTCGTCTTTGACATCGACCAGGACGGCGCGGCGGACATCGTCATCGCCGAACGCACGCAAGCACCGTCCATCGTCTGGCTGCGGCATACGGCCACCGGCTGGCGCAAGTACGTTATCGACGATACCGCGCAAAGGCCCGAAGCCGGCGGCTGTGCGTGCGATGTCGACGGCGATGGCGACCTTGACCTGATCATCGGCGGCGACGCGAGCAGCGACGAGCTGTGGTGGTACGAGAATCCCGCTCCGCGGTTCGATCCGCGGACCCCGTGGAAGCGGCGAATCATCAAACGCGGCGGCGGTCGGGCGCATCACGACCAAGTGGTCGGCGATTTTCGAGGCACGGGAAAATCGCAGCTCGCGTTCTGGAACCAAGGCGCCAGAAAGTTGTTCCTGGCCGATATCCCGGCCGATCCGCGCCGGGCGGAAAACTGGCCGTTGATCGAGATTCTGGACACTTCGACGACACGGACGGCGATCAAGCAAGAGGGCGTGGCGGCGTTTGATGTCGATGGCGACGGACGCGTCGATCTCTTGGCCGGCATCTACTGGTTTCAGTATCAAGGAGGCAATGTCTTTCGGCCGATCCAGGTGGCCGACCATCCGGGCCGCATCGCCGCCGGACGTTTTCGGCCCGGCAAGACGGCCCAGATCGTCTTGGCGCCGGGCGATGGCGATGGACCGCTGTGGTTTGTCGAATGCCAAGGCGATCCGACGGACGCCCAGGCCTGGACACGGCGACGCCTGCTCGAGCGCGATCTGCGGTCCGGGCACACGCTGGCCGTGGCGGACATCAATGCGGACGGCCATCTGGACATCTTCTGCGCGGAGATGCACACGCCGGGACCGAAGGACCAGTGCGCCGCGTGGATCCTGTACGGCGATGGCCAAGGCCAGTTCCGAGTCTATCCATTGTCGATCGGAATCGGCAACCACGATTCACGCGTGGCGGATGTCGATGGCGACGGCCGGTTGGACATCGTGACCAAACCGTACACCTGGGATGCGCCGCGCGTGGACCTATGGCTGAACCAAGGCGTGTCTCGACGGTAAACGCGTCAGCGGTCGCTTGATGTCTGATGTCCGCGTGATTGTCTCTGGTGCGGCGCGCTGTGCCGCGGCGTATCGCAGCGTGCCGCACAGCGTCCCGTCGGTCGTCGCCTCTTGCCCGGTCTGCTAGAATAACGAAAAAAGGCAGAATGACGCGCGCTCGTGTGCGCCGCTAGCGACCGTCCGCGGTCGCTGCCCCGTGTCTTTACGCACGTGTTTCTGTACACGTGTTTTCGCGCACGTGAGGGGCCGCGCGGCGAAAGGCAACCGAGGCGTTTGCGCAAGATCTGCCGAACTGCGTCGGACGATTGAGGCAATGTTGACTAGATTAAGTGGAGTCGAGCACCATGAAACGTCGTGAATTCCTGGCTGGTTCCTTGGCGGTGGCTTCGGGAGTGGCTTTGTCGAGCAACGCTCTGGCTGCGGCCGCGGCGCCGGCGCCGTACGAGTTGCCGAAGCTATCCTATGCTTACGATGCCCTAGAGCCGCATATCGATGCGCGGACGATGGAGATTCATTACACGAAGCATCATGCGGCCTACGTGGCAGGACTGAATGCGGCCGTCGCCGGCACGGCGTTGGCCGGGAAATGCCCCTGCGAGCTGGTCGCCAATCTGAACGAGATCCCCGAGTCGATCCGGACTGCGGTGCGCAATTCGGGTGGCGGACACGTGAACCACACCCTGTTTTGGAGCATCATGTCGCCCCGCGGCGGCGGCGAACCCAAGGGCGATTTGGCCACGGCGATCCGCGCAGACCTGGGCGGGTTCGACGCGTTCGTGGCGGCGCTCAGCGACGCAGCGCTCAAACGCTTTGGCAGCGGTTGGGGCTGGTTGTGTTACGTGCCCCAGTCGAAGAAGCTCGCCATCTCCAGCACGGCCAACCAGGACAGCCCGTTGACCGAAGGCCACGTCCCGCTGGTGGGGATCGACGTCTGGGAGCACGCGTACTACTTGAAGTACCAAAATCGCCGCGCCGATTACATCAAGGCTTTTTTCCAGGTCATCAACTGGGACGCCGTAGCCGAGCGTCATGCCGAAGCAGTCAAAAAAGGCTAGTGCGACGCCCAGGCAAAGTGCCGGCGTAGCGCCGATCATCAGGCCGCGGGGCGACACGGGAATTGCGGACGCCCGCGGTCCGCGGTTCAGACGGCGGACGACCCGGTAGGCTGAGGGCAAACCGGCGGGTCTTTCATGGTCTTGCCGACAACGAGTCAGGATCCGATGCGCTTTGACGAGCACGCATGACAACGACGTTGGTCGCGCTGGGCGCGAATCTCGGTGACCGCGCGGGCAATCTGGAGCGAGCGCTGCGTCTGTTGGACCGCCCGCCTGCGCTGCGCGTGGCGGCTCGCAGCCGTTGGTTCCAGACCTCGCCAGTCGGAGGCCCGCGGGGCCAGCCTGCATTTCTCAACGGTGCGGCTCGCGTCGAGACCTCGTTGACTCCGCTGCAGATGCTCGCGGCGCTCGGCGAAATCGAGACGCAACTCGGCCGCCAACGAGACCAGCGTTGGGCGCCGCGACACGTCGATCTGGACCTTCTGCTGTTCGACGATCTCGTCTTGCGGCTGCCTCGATTGGAGCTGCCCCATCCGCGGATGGCTTTCCGTCGATTCGTCCTGGAACCGGCGGCGGAGGTCGCCCCGGATCTCGTGCATCCTGTCATCGGGTGGACGATCCAGCGGCTGCTGACGCACCTGGACACAGCCCCGAATTACGTGGCGATCACGGGCGCGCCTGGCACGGGAAAGACGCGGTTGGCGGAAGACGTGGCGGCGGCGACAGACAGCCGATTCATCGGCGACCCGGATCCGGGGGCCGACCCCGAGTCGAGCGTCGAGCCTGAATCGAACGCCGATCCCCAGCCGCGCGGATCAGCCGCGGATTGCGCGGCCGTTCGCCCGGCGACGTCCGAACGAAGCCGCTATTGCCGACGGGCTCAACTGTTGGACCGCTGTTGCCCGTCCGCGGGCGACGCACGCGTCATCAGCGATTTTTGGTTGGGGCAGGCCGACGCTTACCGTCGCCCACCGTCGAACGGTCCATCGCCCGCGATATTCACCGCCGCGGATGCCGCGGCCGCTTGCCGCGCGGTGCGTCCCAAGCTGTTGGTCTTGTTGGATGGCGAGCCGACGCCGCCACGCTGGGAGCCGGTTCGCACAGCGCTGCGGCGACTCGTGCAGCAACCCGGGCTCGGACCCACTCTCCAATTGGACGCCTCGCGTCCGGACGAGGCGCTGGTCGAAGTGTGTGCGGCCGTCGCAGCGATGCGCTGAAGCGTCGGACGAGCCGGCGCGTTCGCGAGCTGCACGGTCACTCGTATTTCAACGCTTCGAGCAATTCGAGCCGCGTGGCCCGCCGCGCAGGGATCCAGGCGGCGACCAGGACGATCACCAGCGTCAGCACGAGACAGCCCAGGACCAAATCCGCGTGCAGGGCGAACGCGATCGAATACCCGAGCAGCGGCGCCATGGTGAGGCTGATGATCCACGCCGTCACCGCTCCCGAGCCGAAGCCGACCACGGCCCCGATCAGCCCGATGACGAAGGCTTGGGCCAGGACGGTCTTGGCCACCTGCCGGCGGGTCATCGCCACGACCCGCAGGAGCGCCAACTCGCGAGTCTGCTCGAGCACGTTCATCGTCAGCGTATTGGCGATCCCAAATCCGGCGACGATGAAGCTCAGGACCAGCAAGCCCCACAGGCTGCCCACGACGCCGTTCAACATGCCCTCCAACCGCTGGCTCAGCTCGGCGAACGAGTACAACATCAGTCCGTGCTGCCGGGTCAGTTCGCGCAGCCGCGCCTGGACGGCGTCGCGTTCGACGGGGTAGGCCTTGACCATGAACACGTCGACGCCGCCGATGTCGAACAGCCGCCGCGTCGCTTCGCGCTCCATGTGCAGCACGAGCCCGCCGACCAGGTACTCGTTGGCCAGCGCGGCAATGCGGACGCGGCGCGGCCCTGCGTTGGTGCTCAGTTCGACTTCGTCGCCGACCTTCAGGCCACAGCGCTGCGCCAGCACGGTGCCCGCGATGGCCTCGCCGTCGAACATCTGCTGGGCGACCTTGTCCGGATCGCCCTCGATCAAATTGAACGGCGCCGGCTGGCCCTTGGTCATCCCCTGCACGACGAGCACCACCGGCTGGTCCGCCACTTGCGTGTTCACAAACCGCAGACTGCTCAATCCCCACACCCCCGGGATTGCTCGAATCTCGTCGCCCAGCTCTTCGGGGATGTCGGCGCGGCGGTCTTCGGATGGATCGCCGATCGTGATGCGGACGAAGAAGTCGCCGGCGTGCGTTCGCCGCAACCAGGCCCGCACATCGTCGATGTTGTTCGTGATCGTGGTTCCCAGGCCGATCCCGGTGCCAATCGCCAGGACCAGTACGCCCAGGGTCAACGCCGAACGAGCGCGCCGTCGCAACAACTGGCGACAGGCCAGTGCGCCTTCGACGCCCAACCACTGCCGCACGGGAATCGCCGTCAGGCGAACCAGCGGCCCCAACAGGATCACGGCCAGCGGCACGGTCGCCACCATGAAAGCCACGCCCACGGGAATCGACAGCTCGACCGGAAGCCAGCCGGCGATCGAGGACGCCAGCAGCGCGCCGGCCAGCACGTAGCTCAGCACGCTGGTGATGATGAACCACCGCGGCATCTGCGCGGCGTCGTCGCTGACCAGCGGCCGGAGCGCCTCGAGCGGCGTGACCTGGCCCGCTTGGCGGGCGGGGATGTACGTGGCGAGCAGCGCCATCAGCGGCCCTAGGACGGCTGCCACGGTGAACGAGGCCAGGTCAAACTGCACCTTCGGCAGATCCGCCTCGTAGACGCCTCCCATGACCTTCATCAATTGGGCGGCGCCGACCACCCCGGCCAGACAGCCCAGCACCGTGCCCACGACGCCTAACAGCAATCCCTCGCGGAGCAACATGCTCAGGATCTGGCCGCGTGTCGCGCCCACGGCGCGGAGGACGGCCAGATGGCGGCGGCGTTCCTTGACGTTCATCAAGAATGTGTTCAGGATCATCAGCATCGCCAGGGCCAGCGTCGTCCCGTACGCGAACTTCAATCCCTGTTCCAGGCTGGCCATCGTCGCGGCAGCCAGCTTGGTGCGGGCGACCGGCGTCCGCACCAGCGCTCCCGGCGGCGCCAGCTTTTGGACCGCCTCGGTCAGTTCGTCCGCGGACGCGCCGTCCGCCAACACCAGATTGATCGTGTTGACATACCCGCGCCGCAGAAACCAGCGTTGGGCGTCTTCCAGCGGAATCATCACGACGCCGGCCTGCTTGAATCCCGCCACGCCGCGCAGCTTGATCAAGCCCGTCACGGTGGTCGTCTTCAGTCCGCGGCGAGTCAGCACCTTGATCTCGTCGTGCAGTCGAAGGCCCAGATTTTCGGCGAAACCGCTTTCTAGAACGGCGCCGTGGCCATCCTGGAAGAGACTGCCCTCCTGGATCTCATAGTCGCGGATCGCCGCCTCGCGCTCGGTGTCGACGCCCATGATCAACACCCGCGTGCGCTGGCCCTCGTGGTACGCGGTCGTCGTCTGCTGGATCGTCGGGACGGCCGTCTCGATGCCGGGCAGTCGCTCGAGCGCGCGCACCAGATCGTCCGCGCGCACGCCCGGCCCGTCGGCGACGACCTCCAAGCCGGTGCGGCCCGCCAGACTCTCGTACATTTCCTGATAGGCGCGGCGCGTGGTCTTTCCGCACAGCGTCACGGCCACCACGGCGGCGACGCCGATGACGATGCTCAACAAGGTCAGCGTCGTGCGGCCCGGTCGATGCCGCATTTCGCGGATCGTGTATCTCCAGAGAATCATCCAACCCGCTCCTCGCCGTAGACCGCGCAATGCTTCGGTAGGACAGCCATCGGCTGGCCGTCGCTGACGACCAGCCCGTCTCGCAGTTGAACCAAGCGATCCGCCAAGGCTGCGACGGCCGCGTCGTGCGTGACCATGACGATCGTCTGCCCATATTCGTCGACCAGCCCCCGCAGCAGCGCCGTGACCTGCTGCCCGTTTGCGCTGTCCAGGTTGCCGGTCGGTTCGTCGGCCAGCAGCATCAACGGTTCAATCGCCAGCGCACGCGCCACCGCCACGCGTTGCTGCTCGCCGCCAGACAGTTTGCCCGGCACGTGGTCGCGGCGGTGAGACATGCCCACGAGCTCGAGAACCTGCGTTGCTCGCTCGCGCGCCTCCGGCGTCGGCACATCGTCCAATTCCAGCGGCAGCGCGACGTTCTCCTCGGCCGTCAGCGTGGGCAGAAGGTTGAACGTTTGAAAGATGAACCCCAGACGACGGCGGCGCAACAGCGTCCGTCCGTCGTCGCCCAGCGTCGACAGATCCTCGCCGTCCAGGATCACTCGTCCCGCCGACGGCACGTCGATGCCGCCCAGCAGATGCAGCAGCGTGCTCTTGCCCGAACCCGACGGACCCATGATAGCCACGAACTCGCCTTGGCCGACCTCCAGGTCAATGCCGCGCAGCACTTCGACGCCGACCTCGCCGGTATGGTAGGTCTTCTTCAGACCGAGGGCTTCAATCAGACTCATAAAGCAGCTCTCTTCGCTTCTTGCCGCGAGGCCTGGCGATCGCACAGCAGCGCGGGGCTGTCACTCAGACTTGGACCGCGGGCGATGCATCCTGGCGCCGATTCCCGGGTGAAGGTGACAAAGGACAAACTGAAGGGAACTCGATTTTGGTTCACAGCCGTGAGCATAACCGGAAAACACCGCGAAACAAAGGGGAGAGTTTTCGAGACCGGCAGGACGTCGACGCGGGGTCGCCCGCCCAAAACGTGCTAGCGATCGCAAGTCCACACCGAGCCGATGCAGACGAGCACGAGCCGCCCGCTCGTCGAGCGGACTGTGAACGCGCAGCCTGCGAACCGAGGAAGGTAACCCCCCAATTGCAAACAATCGGCGTCAAAACGGCGATAGAGTAGGCGATTCCCCAGAAAACCGCGGCCCGCCAATCATGGCCGCCCTAATATCTAGCCCTGCTGTCGTGCTGATTCCGCAAATCACAATTCATCGGCCACAGAACGGAAAGTCACCCCAGATTACCTGGGTGACGACTTGGGCGCGAGATCAAGGTAATCAAACTGGCCGGACGACCAGCGCGGGCGAGTGCGCCGCCTTGGAGGGACGCGCTCCGTCGCGTCCGTTGAGTTTCGTCACGGTCCCGCGCATCCACACAGCTGCGTCCACACGGCTGCGTCCACACGGCTGCGTCCACACGGCTGCGTCCACACGGCTGCGTCCACACGGAACGCGGCCCCCCAGCGTGATATGGATTTACCTCGAGCGATGCGCGCCCGGCTGGTAAACTAGGCAACAATTGCCCGTCGTGGGCGATGAGCTCTGAATTGCGGCACTAGTCTTCCTGAATCGGAAACAACTTGAACCGCCCTTGGTGCAAAGGCCCCGTTCCAACCGTCCCGTGCGCAAGCAGCAACGCCGTGTGTGGGTGTTGGTCAGCCATCCCATGTGATCCGCCAGATCCCCATCTTCACGAGGCCACCGCACCAAGTGCCAGTGATCGGGCGTCACGCATAGGCGAGCAGCCGCATGTCGACCTGCTCCCGGGCCTTTTCCAGGCCTGCCCTGGAAACGGGCGTATTCGTCGGCCTTCTCCAAGATCGTAATCCGACCGACCGCGCGGTTCAGCGCGTGGTAAACGCATCCCCCCCGGTTGCGATTCGCGCTCGTCAGGGCATGACGCCGTCCTACTCATTCCGCGGGCTGTCCACAAGACAATGAGACCTGACCCTATGTCCCCATCATTTCCCCATTTCGTTTACTCTTGTGTTTTGTTCATCCTCTTTTGGTTGTGCTTCCTGACAGCTTCCGCTGGGTCGCAAGTTCTCTCGGAACCACCCGGGGAGATCCGGTTCGATTGTCGAAAGACCGGGGCAGAAGAGCAACAGCGGGCCACGTGATTCGCGAAAATTGTGTTCGATCAAAAGCTGGCTGGGGGACCGCCTCCGTGTGATGCGCGTGATGTTCTCGGCGGGAACAAACGCCGTCCCGACAAGTTCGCTGTTCAGTCCCAATCCCAAGGGATGAAACAAATAGTGCACCCCAGGCCAGGTCTGTCTAAAGTAGCGGCCGATGACAATCCCTCCTCGAAGCCGTACCCCCTCGCTGTCCATCGGCGCCGCCGTCCGGCGCAGAGAACCAAACATCGAGTAGTCCCAAGGGAAAGCGGCCAAGTTCAGGGTCAACAGAACGGTCGGCAGGAGCGCCAGTATCGCCATCAGCCAAACGGCTACGGAGACGGCTGTGTTTTCGTGTTTGAACGCCCACCAAGACATCGGGAGCAGTGCTGCGAGGACACTCGCCCCCGCGCACCACGCGATGCGCCAAACAACGGGTCGCTTCGGTTTTGCGTCTTGCGCTTTCAACAAAATCTCCCCCAGCTGAATCGCGGTAATGGCAGCTCGACAGATTACCCTAGCGCGACCCGCAGCCGCGACCAAACAAGGGCCGAGAAATATTGAGAAGGATCATGAATCACACGAATAAAGACATCGCGTCTGACCGTTTTTCTTCATCCCCGCTATCCGTGTCCATCCGCCGTGATTCGCCTGCCACGTCTCTCCCGGCTACGACGGGCCGCCGAAATCTCAGCGTCCTCAGCGTCTCTGCGTTTCCAAAACGTATTTTCCTGTAGCCCGGCCAGTTCGCCCGCGCAAGGACGTCGATGAAACGC
>JAVYAJ010000362.1:0-3084 GCA_032229885.1 Candidatus Anammoximicrobium sp.
CACGGTTGCTATCGCCTCTGAATCCTGGGGCGTTGCCCCAGGCTACGTTGGTGATGGCCTTCGGCCAACACGCTTCCTGTCGTCTGTGCTGCGCAACAGTCATCCAATGCCAATCTCACTTAACGCGGGTTAGTGCGAGTAATCCGAACGTATACTGTACAGACCAATGTACAAGATGCGCGCATCGTGCGCGCATGATACGAACTAAGGCTCTGACTCCCATGCAAACGCGCCGGACCGTGATCATTCCGTGCAAGAACGAGCGGACCAACATCCGGGCCTGCATCGAATCGGTGCGCGGGTTGGCGGATGAGATCCTAGTGGCGGACTCGGGTTCCACCGATGGCACGCTGGAGATCGTGCGCGGCATCGGCGGATGCCGGATCATCCAACGCGAATACGTCCATCCGGGCGATTTCAAGAACTGGGCGATCCCACAAACGCACGGCCAACCACTTCATGGGCCGACGCGTGCGGCACAGCGGTTGGACAAGTTCCAACGCTACACGCGGTGGCAAGCCGAGGTTTGCCATCAACAGGGGCGGCGCCCCAGCGCGGCGCGGACGCCACCGCGGCGCGGAGCGCATCCATTTGCGGGCTAGGTCCGCTGGCTAGGTCCTGCGTCGGCGGCTAATCCGGGATCGGTTCATCCCGGCCTACGGGTTTCCCCTCCCAGTTGACCTCGCCGGTGATCGGATCGTAGGTCAGGATACGATGGGCGCTGCCGGGTGCGGGTGGCAAGTTCACCTTTGGCAGCCAGGCAGCCAGTTCGCGCCGCACCTCGGCCAAACTGGCTTCACCGGCCAGATTCTTCCATTCGTTCGCGTCGGCCTGCATGTCGTACAACTCTTCGGAGCCGTCGGCGTAACGGATATAGCGCCAGCGCTGCGTCCGCACCGCGTGGTTGTCGTGGTTGTGCGTGGTGATCGCCGGCCAAACGCGTGGCGCGTCGGCGCGCCGCAGTTGCGGGACCAGGCTGTGCCCTTCCAGGTCGGTGCGGGCGGCGAATCCGCTCAATTCCAGCAGCGTGGGGAAGATGTCCAACAGCTCGACGCTGCGTGAACATCTGCCGCCCGCCGTGACGCCCGGGCCGGCGAAGATCAGCGCGACCCGTGTCGAGCGATCCCAGAGCGAATTCTTGCCGCTGATCAGTTTTTCGCCGAGATGCCAGCCGTGATCGCTCCACAACACCACCAGTGTATCATCGGCCCGCCCCGTGGCCCGCAGGGCCTCCAGCACACGGCCAACCTGGGCATCCATGAACGAAGTGCTCGCCAGATACGCCCGCACCAACGGACGCCACTCGTTGTATTGGCGGAGCGTTCGCAGCCGCGGCTCAGGCAGTCGCCAATGCAAATACCAGGAAAATCGGGGCGTGTCGTCGCGGTCGTCCTCCAACACCGGCGGCATCTGTAGCGTCGCATCCGGGTACAGGTCGAAATACTCTTGCGGCGCATAGCACGGCACGTGGGGCAGGCGGAAACCGCAGGCGATGAAGAAGGGCCGATCCCGCGGCGCCCGCTGCAGCGCAGCGACCGCCGCGCTGGCGATCTTGTAGTCGCCATGGTCCTCGTCGCGATCGGGAAACACGCCCCAATCCATCAAGGGGTGCCGTGGCTGGGGCAGCGTGGCGATGGGTTGCAGCGGACGCCCCTGGCCAGGCGCGGGCCCCCATTCGTTGAACTCGCGCGCGTGGTGTCGTGGCGGGATCGAGCCATCGTGGTAGATCTTGCCGCAAGTGTATGTGAAATAGCCGGCCTGGGTGAAGGTCTGGGGCAGCGTGACGACGTCCCGTGTCCGCGCGACGTCGCGAATGCCCGGCGCCAGCCCGTAAATCCCCGTGGTCGACGGCCGCAGGCCAGTCAATAGGCTGCTGCGCGAGGCGTTGCACAGCGGCGCTTGCGCGTGAGCGTTGGCAAACAGCGTGCCCCGCTGGGCCAGGGCATCGATGTGCGGCGTCTGTACCTGGGGATGGCCGCCCAAACAGCCGATCCAATCGTTCTGGTCGTCGATGGCGATGAATAGGATGTTGGGCTGGGACGGTTTCGCGAGTTCGTCCGCCGTGGCGGACGACGCCGCGCCGAGCGCCAGTGCCATCAGGCCGGCGCCCAGCGCGCACGAGGTGGCGTTCATCATCGGTCCCTCGGAATGACAGTTCTGTCGAAATTGTCCGAGGGATATTTTTGCCCCGCGTCGCGCGGGCTGCAAGTTCCACCGACCCGAGGAAGGAGATGGGCTGGTCGAGGCCTTTCGCCATCCCGCGAGCGCCGAGGCGACTCGGCGGCTGTGCCTGGGCGGCCTGGACCCGAACACCCAGTACGAAGTGACCGATCTCGACGACGAAACGCCGACCCGAATGGCCGGCCGCGACTTGATGGAGAAAGGCCTGTCGGTGACCATCCAGAGCAAGCCCGGGGCCGCGGCGATCACGTACAGGATCACCAAGTAGCCGCGGGCGGAAAACGACTGATGCGAACGGGCGCTGCATGTTCGATGGCTGCACGCTGCAAGATGACCTCACCAACCTTCTCCGGGTAACGGGCGACGAGTTTCTCGCGGGCACGGCCCGAGTGCGGTTCGCTGAAACGCGAGACCCAAAATAAGGACAACGAGCCCGACTCTGTCTGACTACCTGACGCGGGCTGTCGCCCGCAACCCAAGAATCTGTTTGGCCGAAGGCCTCCGGTCACCGTAGCCTGGGGCAACGCCCCAGGGCTGGCGACGCGCGTGCCTCTTTTGGCCGAAGGCCATCTTCATCCGGGCCGCGGTGGCACGTTGATGTTGGCCTTCGGCCAACACAGTTGCGATCATCTCGGACTCCTGGGGCGTTGCCCCAGGCTACGTTGGTGATGGCCTTCGGCCAACACGCTTCCTGTCGTCTGTGCTGCACAACAGTCATCCAATGCCAATTTCACCTATCTCGGGTTAGTGCCAGCAACCAGAAAATGTGCTGTACAGACGAATGTACAAGATGCGCGCACGGTGCGCGCATGATACGGAGTAAGACTCTAACGCGGGCTGTCGCCCGCAACCCAAGAATCTGTTTGGCCGAAGGCCTCCGCTCACCGTAGCCTGGGGCAACGC
>JAVYAJ010000363.1:0-3423 GCA_032229885.1 Candidatus Anammoximicrobium sp.
CGTTCTCGCCATCAATCTGCCTCCAGCCAAAGGGGAATGGATTTGCCAACCCCTCAGCTTAAGGAAGCCGTCAACCATGGCACTGATGGGCGCTCACGTTTGTGGTGGGGCACGGTGGATGGCTGCGCCGGGACGTGCCAGACGTGGTGCTGGAACCTGAGGTGGTCGAATTCGTGGAACCGGTGCGCGAGGGAGAAGTTACGTCGGTTCATCTGGCCGTTCGGAATGCCTCTTCCCAGGTGGCGTACGTGGAATCCGTGGTCGCGTCGTGTGGCTGCATGGAAGTTGTGACGCGGGGCGGGAAGACGGTTTCCCAGCCCATCGCTCTGGCCCCCGGAGAGAGGCTTCCGCTGCATGTCCGGCTGAACACTCGGGGGTACAGCGGGGCCCGGGAGTTTGCCGTCGGCGCCGCCGGCTCTGGCGGCAATGGCATGCGGGGGCGATTCACTGCCGCCGCGTTCATCCGCCTTCAAGTCTTGGCCGGATTACGCGTGGAACCGCAAACCGTCGTCCTCCACTCAGAACCGGGCGAGCGAGAAGCGCGTTCCGAACTCACGCTGTCCGACGCCTTTCCGGATCCCGGGGTGACGATCAAGCAAGTCCGCTACTCGGACGAGCAACATTTGCGCGGAACGTTGGAGCCGGTCGATCCGGATCAACAAGTTGCGTCGCGCGAAACAGGCTGGACAACGCGTTCCCGACTTCGGTTGGTGTTTCTCGTTCCAGAAGACGGGATCGAGTCAGTCGGTGAACATGTCGAGTTTGTCCCGGAGGACTCATCGCAGCCGGCCGAGCGCGTCCCGGTCATTTGGCGCGCCCCGCCGCCGCGGATCGGCTTGACTCAGCGAGTCCTGGTTCTGGAGTACGATCGACTGGGTGAGAAACTGACGAGGAAGGTGCAGTGTGCGATCAACGACCGCTCCGTCGGCGAGTTGGCGGTGCTCCGGAAGCCCCCTCATGTTAACGTTCGAATTCGCGACGTCGCGCCAGGCCAGAAGGTCATCGAGCTCGACTGCATATTGACAAACCCGTCGCAGTGCGGTTCGTTCGATGTCGGTTTGGGAAACGCGGCGACCTCCGAGGTCCTCTGCAGACTTCCCGTCCGGTTGCGGCTTCGAACGGCCTCGAACCCGGCGGACGTTTCGCCGTAGGGAGGCTTCGGTTCCCATGCGAGGCTCACGCCGCCTGCTCGAAGACCGCGCATTCTCTTATCTCGTGATCGGTGCGGCCGCGTTCGTGACATCCTCCTTTCTACTCCCTTGGAGCGACTGGCCCGACAGTCAGTCGGGATTGAGGTACGCGTATCTGCTCGACCAGTTCTGCGACGCGTTTCGGCATGGAGTGGTGTATCCGCGGTGGCTGCCAAACGCATTTGGAGGATACGGGTATCCAACGTTTGTCTACTACCAACCCGGCTTTTTCTTCTGGTGTCTGCCGCTGGGACTGCTCTTGGGAGACGTGCCGCAAGCGATGTACCTGTCGGTCCTCGGGCTCCTCGTTCTCGGTGCCGCCGGGGCCTACCGCCTGTGCGCTTTGCTTGCGGGCCGCACATGCGGCCTGTTTGGCGCAATTCTGTTCCTGCTTACACCGTATTTGTACGTGAACCTGTACGTGCGTGGGGACTTGAGCGAACTCATGGCCATGCTGATCGTGCCTTGGCCCTGGTACTTCTTCGTGCGCTTAGCCAGCGAGGAGAACGCGACGCGGCCGGGAGTGGCCACAGGGGTGGTGTTCCTGGGTGGGACCACCGCGGCGGTCATCTATTCCCACCCGGCCACCGCGTTGTTTCTTCTGGCCTCCCTGGTGCTGGCCAGTCTGTCGTTGGCAGCCTGCCGCGCCGTCGGGCGTCATACATTGTTTCGTCTGGTGTTGGGCCTAGCGCTGGGTGTCGTGTTGGCCATTCCGTACTGGTTTCCGGCGCTGACCCTGCGTGACCGGGTCGCCCACGAAACCGCCATAGAAGGCTATTTCACTCCGAGCAATCACAGCGTCTACGCCGATCAGTTCTTTTCGCGCAAGTGGATGTTCGGCTATTCCATGCCCGGCCGAGAGGACCTGATGCCGATGTCCCTCGGGCTCGCCCATTTTGCGCTTGCCGCCGCCGGAGCGTTCGCGCAGCGCCGCCAGACCATGTTCCGCGTGATGTTCGTTCTGTATTTGGGGCTGGTCCTGTTCATGACGCCGGTATGCGGTTTCATTTGGGACCGGGTGCTGTGGCTTCGTTATGTGCAGTTTCCCTGGCGAGTTCTGTCCGTCACGGCGACGCTGCAGGTGGCCTGCGCATGCGGTCTGCATGAGGCCATTGCCTCGCTGGGCCGGCTCCGCCATGTTGTCCTCGGGCTGGCCTGTTTTGGCATCATCGGATGGCAGATCGAGCAGTTCTCCGCGAATCGAGAACGTCTCACGGACGTGACGCGTCGCTTGGAGCATCACCGCCGCACTCTGCGCGACGAGTTCCGAAGCTACGCAGCCACTGACGAGTTCACCCCAAGGACAGCTGCACGCATTGCGGAGGTGGGGCCGCGTCAATCCCGGCCGCTATTGGAGAGCCGCCAGCCCGCCGGGGCCGCCTTGGTCATTGAAGGCGATGAGTACCGGTTTCGCTGTGTCGTGCCACGAGGCGCCGCTTTGCAAGTGGTGATCAATCAACTGTGGTTTCCCGGCTGGAAGGCGCGTTTGAATGGACGGCTTCTGACAGATGCCGAACTTGAACAGCAACGACTCCCGGATGGACGAATGCGATTGTTGCTGAGCAACACGGAGGAGCTTGAGCTTTCGGCGTGGTACGGAGGACCGCCTGACGCATCACGGCATGTCAAAGTTATGGTGATTTCGTTGGCGCTGATCGCTCTTGGTTTGGTTCTTGCGTTGCGCACTAACCCCCGAGTCCCGAAATGACGACAAACCAGTATGTCCAGATCGAAGAGGCTTTACGTCGTGTGCGCCGTGCGCCGCCAGAGAGTGTACCGCAATTCTGCATCACGGGACTGGTGATGTGGCACTTGACAAGTTTACCCGTGACCGCGGCCGCTGTTTTCGCCATGGATTTCGTACCCCTCTGTTGCGAGCATCCCGGATCGCAGACGCGGTTGGATTGGTGGTCGGCCTTGGCGGCCTGGGATGGGGAGTGGTATGTGCGCAGGGGGATTGCGCCATATTTGGGGGGTTGGCGTAACTGGACAAGATGACTTTCCGCCATCTGCTGCGGAGCAGCGAGGATTGAAGAATACGCACGAGCCGGGAGATTATGCCATGTCCAGTATGAAGTCCGCCCGAAAGCAGGATCACTTCGCCGAACTCACAGATCCGCGACGCCGCAAGGTGACTTAGAGTCTTACTCCGTATCATGCGCGCACCGTGCGCGCATCTTTTTCCTGTCAAACGGCAGTAGCCAAACCATGATAGTGCAGTCGGACCAGCGCC
>JAVYAJ010000364.1:0-5151 GCA_032229885.1 Candidatus Anammoximicrobium sp.
CATGAATATGGCCTTCGGCCAAAAGATACGCGCGCGGCGCCAGTCCTGGGGCGTTGCCCCAGGCTACGGTGATCGGAGGCCTTCGGCCAACAGATTCCCCGTCCAAACGGGGCTGCCCGACCGCGTGCTATTGGCCGTTAGAGTCTTCGTTCGTATCACGCGCGCATCTTGTACACCGGTCTGTACAGTACACGTTTGGGTTACTGGCACTAGCCCGCGTTAAGTGAAATTGGCATTGGATAACTGTTGCGCAGCACAGACGACAGGGAGCGTGTTGGCCGAAGGCCATTACCAACGTAGCCTGGGGCAACGCCCCAGGAGTCAGAGATGGCGGAAACCGTGTTGGCCGAAGGCCAACATCAACATGTCACCGCGGCCCGGATGAATAGGGCCTTCGGCCAAAAGAGGCACGCGCGCGGCGCCAGACCTGGGGCGTTGCCCCAGGCTACGGTGATCGGAGGCCTTCGGCCAAACAGATTCTTGGGTTGCGGTCGCTGGCCCGAGTTATGGACGCCCAGCCGACGTCTTGTTGGACGCGCGAGTCAAACCCAGCGCCGTGATCATCTCGTCCAGGCTATTTTCGCGGCCCGTCAGGCTGAAGCCTCGTGCTTCGATTTCGGCCAGTCGTTGCGCCGCTGGTCGATAGCCGCGACCGCGAATCGGCGCCCAGCGGGCAAACTCGCCGTTGGCCCACATCAGATGCGGGGCGTGGATTACCAAGTTGTGGTGCAATGCAAGGTCGCGAAGCGTTATGTAGTTCAACTCGAGCAGTCGTTCAACTTGCGAGCGATCCAAGCCAGGGTCTTTGTTGGCTGCCCGCTCGTTGAGCCCGTCAAGCGTCATTTGCAGTTCGGTAAAGTTCAACCCCATCCGCAGAAAGGCCACGCGCTCGCAGGCCGCGAGATCGTCGCCACAGGCCTGCTCGGCAGCGTCGAGCCGGCCGCGAAGTTCACGGATCGTCTGCGGCGTGAAAGACGCGTCAGAGCGGGCCGAGATCTGCTGAGCTAGTCGGAAATACTGTCGAATATGTTCGGCCCCCGCGCCGAATCCAGGGTTGCAATAGCTGTCCAGGATCTCGTCCGCCGTCAGATTCGGATTCCAGGTCAGTTGCGCCGTCGCATAGTAGTTCAACCCGTGCACCGCCCAGTTGTGGATGATCGAGTCGAAGTCGGTAGCCAACATCCCGCGCGCGGCCATGAACTGCATCGTGTCGGCCAGCCGCTGCACCATGACGTTCAGCTTTCCGTCGCGTCGGCCGTCCAACAGGATATTGGGCCGCCAATAGATGCGTCGAGCGCCTGCGCGTTGCCAGCCTTCCCAACCCTCGCGATCGCTGGGCACGTACCGCAGGACCATGTTGGGATGCAGCCGTTCTCGCACCGGCGGCGTGCTCCAGTAGCTGTAGGCTTCGACCAGGAACAGCAGATTCGGATGCACGCGGACGACGCGCTGAACAACCTGGTTCCAGTACCAGACCATGCGATCCGTCAGGGCCACGTACGTCATCTCGCTCCGCTGAGGCTTGCCGACATGGTCGAAAACCGTGAACTGGATCTTCGGCGCGTCGGGCGGATCGAGTTTTCTGCAATTCTCGCACATACAGTGGCTCGAGTAGCCCCCGTCATTGGGGCAGAGAGAAACACAGCGCAGATTCGGATCCTTGTCGGCCCGTGCGATGATGCTGTGCGCGACGAACTCGATCAGCCCCAGGTTGGATTTACACAGCCGCCACCGGTCGCCGGCCGCGCTCTGGTCTCGTGTGCCGTCGGCTTGCAAGGCAAACCATTCCGGGTGCTCGGCGCCGTGCTCGGCCCAGCCTCCACGAAGTCCCGCCCCCGCGTGCCCACCGCCGATGCCAAGCTGGCCGCCCAGTCGATGCCACGTCGCCCAAGGAACGCCGCGATCCAGCGCAACGGCCTCGTGGGCCGCTCGATCCCACTGCTCGCGCGTCAGCTGCAGTCGCGCCAGGCCGGTCTCGGAACGCTCGCCCAGGCTCATGAACCGGATATGTCGCTGGCCGATCGGCGGCGTGTAACTCACGTCGAGCGGCCCGACGGTGATCGTATCTCGTCTGGGGACCACGCGCCCCGTCCCGCCAGGCCACAGATGACGCACACCGAGCCGCTCGAGCAGTTCGATGACCGCGTATCGTGTGCCGCCTGCGTCACTGTCCGCTCGCGGCCCCAACAGGGCGAGGATGTTTCCACGCGTGCCGAGCCGGATCCCGCCGGGACCCAAGCCCTCGCTGGTCAGCCCCAGGTCGCGAGCCGTGCGGCTATCGCCGACCAGCACAAAGCTGGCGATCCCCGCCGGGATTTTTTCAGCCTCGTACCCCAGTCGATCGCCCACCGTCCGTGCTGCGCCGAGCTCGTCTTCACGCTTGATCTGAAGCCGCGCACCGGACATCTGTTCGAGATAATCCGCCAGTAGCGATGCGGCCTCTGCTTCGACCGAACGGCGATCGGCCGCAGCCGGAAGTACGATCAGCGCCGTGGGTTGGCCATGGACGACCAGGCCGACTTGATCATCGGCCGCCCAACTGTCCGACCTCGAAACCAATCCCACCGCGAGCGCACACGACGCGATGCTCAACACGGCCCGCCGTACGTCGCGCCTGGTCCACAATCGACCGGCGGATACGGTACGGTCGGCGTCGAAAACGACTCGCCCCAAATCATCGTCGGATGACATCATCGATCATGGCTCCTGATAATGGCCGATTGCGCCGTCTGTCTTGCGCGCTGCGCCCTTTGCAGAGCGCTGGCCGATTCCGCTCGGCAAGCAAGACGGCGGCTTCGTGCGTCCGTCCATTTTTCAGGAAGCACGGCCACAAGTCTAGATCCGTGGCAAGGCGGCCAACGTCTTGCTGGATTCCCGAAGCTGGACGACCTGGATGTCGAGAGCTTCGTCCAGGCGCATTGGGTTCATTCGGCGGATCCGCGGCAGCGATGATTGGGGCGCTGCGGGTGGGGCGAAATCGGATGGGAATCGAGGTTCGTCCCGAAGATTGGCGGATGGCCTGCGGGCCGCTCGGCGCGGCGGGGAGGCCCCTACTCACAACGAGGGGGAGCTGTGCTTCGACACGGTCCCCACGCCGCCGACCACCGGGGCTCGAGAAGCTCGCGCCCCGCGCGACGCTCGGCCGACCCAAAATGGGCTGAAACCGGCAAACCGTCCGTCGGACGAGCCTGGGAGATCAGGACGAATACGAAGCGCGTGGTTCCTGAAACGCGACGTCTCGATCTCGACGCGCGGACGGATCTGGACGAGCCGTCGGTCGCGATCAACAGGCCCGTCGCCGACCGTGGGTGGGATGGGCCGACCGCGGGGCGTCACCGTTTAATCGTGGCGTTGGCCACGCACTGGGCGGAAAACCCTTGCCCGAGATCGGTCACGATTTCGATCTTGCGTTCAATCTGCCCCGCCTCGTCCTTCGCTTTGAACTCGACCGGCACAAAGTGCAGCGGTTTGCTGTCTTGATCGCTCGTGTCGAACGTGAAATTGTCGTCGTCGCAACGGACGCTTACGATCCGAAACGGCTTGTTGCCGCGCACCACCAGCCGTTTCTTGACCGATTGGCCCGGCTTCAATACCCCGAGAAACAGGGCCGCCGGACTGACGCTGATGGCGGCGACGACCTGGCCTTCGACCGGCAACGAGACCGTCCCCCCGTTGGAATCGTTGGTTACGATCAACAACTGATCGTTGATGTACCCCGCCGGCGCATCGGGCTTCAGTTGAACGACCATGTCGTAGTTGACGCGGCCGTCGCCGCGCGACGTCTCGTTCAGCGTGACCTCGAAATTCTCGTTGGCGCTGCGGACATCCGTGATCTCCCAGTCGTCGCGACCGGCGTAGGATATGGCAATTTTTTGCGTTGCGCCTTGGCCGACATCGACCGCGCCGAACTCGACCGCGCCCGGCTGAAACACGACATCGCTGCGGATGAACCCGTTGACGTTCAGTTGGACCTCGGCGTAAAACGGCTCGTCGATGATCACCGTAACGGTGGCTCCTTTGGCGCCCAGGAACGAGCGTGTGTTGAAGACGACGACAACCTCAGCTTGCTCGTGAGTCTTGATCCGATCTTTGGTGACGTGCGGGATCGTGCAACCACAGGTCGAGCGTACGCCGGAGATGTGCACTTCTTCTTTGTACGGGTTTGTAACGACGAAAGCGTATTCTTGTTTCGAGCCGCGGGCGACGATGCCAAATTCGTGCTCGTAGGTTTGGAACAATTTCTTGGCCCAGTCCTGAGCCGTCGCTTCCGCGCCGAGCACCAGGATCCAAGGCAAAATCAGCACGAACATGCGATGCATGAGTTCGTTCCTTCCTCCGCAAAATCCCACAGCGTCGCCAAGCATGATCGTAGTGCCAGCCAACGAACGACGTGCTGCGCCAGTCCGTATTTATCGGAAAAAGCGATTGGAAGGGCCAGTATTTCTACCTCGAGCCCGGCGGTCGGCACGTTCACGATGGTTCGGTTCCAGCACGATGGTTCAGCCCTGGCCCCGAATTCCAGGTCCGGGCGAGTCCACCAGCAAACGCGGCGGCCGTCCGGACGCACGCCCTGCCGCGGTCAATTTCTTAAACTACTACCGCTTCAACTGTTGCGCGTTTGAACGCGGATAGACGCTGATTCTGTTTGGCCGCAGGCCTCCGATCACCGTAGCCTGGGGCAACGCCCCAGGGCTGGCGCCGCGCGTGTGCCTCCTTTGGCCGAAGGCCATATTCATGCAGGCGGAGGTGACACGTGTGACACGTTGGTGATGGCCTTCGGCTAAGACGATTCTGGTCGTCCGTGCTGCGCAATAGCTTTAGAAAACCAATTCCGCCTAAACACCGCAGTTTCCGGCTTTTTGGCCGCGCCACGCACGCCCCGCCGCGAAATTCGTGGCTTTCTGCACGTCTCGCCCTCCCTAACGCGGGCTAGCGCCCGCAACCCAAGAATCTGTTTGGCCGAAGGCCTCCGCTCACCGTAGCCTGGGGCAACGCCCCAGGACTGGCGCCGCGCGCGTATCTTTTTGGCCGAAGGCCATATTCATCTGGGCCGCCGTGACACGTTGATGTTGGCCTTCGGCCAACACGGTTGCTGTCATCTCTGACTCCTGGGGCGTTGCCCCAGGCTACGGTGGTGATGGCCTTCGGCCA
>JAVYAJ010000365.1:0-7110 GCA_032229885.1 Candidatus Anammoximicrobium sp.
CCATTTCGATTGCCATGTATCTCGTCCTAGCTCTTTTTTGGGTAATTTAGGATGACTTCCCGTTCCATGTCCCATCAATTCCGATTTGCGGCACTAGTTCGTTGTCCAATCGGTATTTTCGGATTGCCGGGCTCGCCGGCGTACGGGATTTCCGCGGCCGGCAGACCACGGCCACCCTCATATTCAGCCTTGACAACGCACTAGCCTGCCAGCCCGAAGCACACCGTTTGGCAGACTATGAAGCGATAGAGGGGCGCGCTTCACGCGTGGCCGCAACCGAGCGGGCGCGACGGAGCGCATCTGGCGCAGTCAAAAACCGGAAACTGCGGAGTTTAGGCGAAATTGGTTTTGCCAGGCTGTTGCGCAGCACGGACGATCGGAATCCCCTTGGCCGAAGGCCATCTTCAACGCAGCCTGGGGCAACGCCCCAGGAGTCAAAGACGACAGAGACCGTGTTGGCTGAAGGCCATCATCAACGTGCCACCGCGGCCCGCATGAATAGGGCCTGCGGCCAAAAGAGGCTCGCGCGCGGCGCCCAGTCCAGAGGCGTTGCCCCAGGCTACGGTGAACGGAGGCCTTCGGCCAAACAGAATCAGCGGCGATCTGCGTTCAAACGGGCAACAGCCGAAGCAGCCGTAGTTTAAGAAATGGACCGTGCCAGAGCGCGTCCGTCCAGGGCGGCGCACTGCCCCGCGCTCGTTGTCCAGCCATTTCGATTACCATATATCTCGGCCCAAATCATTTTTCCGGTAATCCGGGACGACTGCCCGTTCCATGTCCCATCTGTCCCGATTTGTGGCACTAGTCTCGCTACTGGATGCCCCTCGCTCCGAGGGCAACGGACGTAGAGTAGAGCGTTCTCTGCATCGCCCTTGACCGTCGCCACGCGGTCCACCGACCATTCATTGGCGAAGACACATCGATTTCCGGACGGGCACGTGCTATGGGTTACAACGACGGGCTGGTGTCGGGCAGCGCATGTCTCAGCAGCGGCTCGACGGCTTCAAATGGCTTCTGAGAAAGTGGCCGAAACGGCGTCCGGAGATGGCGCCTCCGAACGGGAAAAGGTAGCGTTCAAACCATATTCCGTGGTCCAAGTTCAGATCTCATACGGCTATGGGGTTGTGAGCGGTTCGTGCGACCGAATGGCCAACTTAAAGCGGAGACACGTCCCGGGAAATGTAGTGCCCAAGGCGTTCAGTTCAGTACATAAAGATGCGACAGCCTTGGTGCGGTGAGGGGATGATTGCGGGCGTCAATTCCACCCCGCGCGGCCTCGCTGTGCTCGGCCGCAACCAAACAGAGTATCAACCCAGGTCCAATCGAAACGCCGTGGAAGGCGGCTCCAGACCAGGGCCCGGTATGTCGAGGGGCTGCGAAAGTGATCTCAGGTCGTTGTTGGGCGAGGCGGAGCTGAGTTGGCCAGACAAACGCAGTCCCCAAGGTCCAGCCGGAGACGCAGCAATCTCCCCCAGTGGGCAGGGTATAACAAAGCATCCCTTCGGTTGGATGGTAGATGTGGTTGTAAACGTACAACGTGCTGAGTGTGGTGAAGTCGACGATCGCGCAGGTGCAACCTCCCCCGGCACGTCAGGAGAAGCGGGACAACCTCTCGACGTACTTCCTGGCGCCGGAGGTTGCGGTTGTCTCGCAGGGTATGCAGATCGCGATTGATTCTCACGAACGGCGCCAGCGATACGCGGAGCTAAGTGCCCAGCAAATGGCCGAGGCGTTGAAGAACCATACGGGGCACATGACTCTGAAGCGTTATCTCAAGGATCGCCGTGGTCCCAAGAAACGCCCTCCCAAACGCCCAGGCCGTAAGTCACACGTCTGGGCTGCACGGGTGTTGGCTACACGCCGGCGGCGCGAATGACAGCTTTAAAGGGCTGCTCTTTGAGCTTCAGCGGCGACGGGTCTGTGCTTTTCTCTCGGGAACCATGGATCTCGAGAAAACGACCTTTTCTGATAGACTGCCTCAATCTGGTGAGGCAGCGTGCGAATACCGGAAAGGCTGCCCGCAAACTGCCGGTCGTACGCGTAGGCCAGGCGGATGCGTGCCGACTCGACAAGCAGTTGCCAATCGATTGGATCGACGAGTTGCGGAGCGGTCGGAAGCGAATCCCGCGGCGCGATCAAGTCGAAGTCGTTCTCGCGCGAGAACGACCTCCTCCAGACTTCCATCCGGCAACCGGACGCGGCACGCAGCCCGCACCCAACAGACGCACCGATTCGAGGACCATCGGATCGGCGAAATGCCCCGGCGCCGAAATGCGGCGTCCCATTGGGAACGGAGCTTCGGACTGAGCTGCAGACATATCACCCGTGTCACCAGATCGAAGGCTTTTCGAATATCTGGTCAGGTTCCTAGAAAACGCCACTTCGGAGTGACACTCAAGCACGCTCAGAATTTCTCAGGCAGCAGACAGTTTTCGTCGCTCGCATTGTACCGAAAATCGACACAAAGGCATCTCCAAACGTATCTCCGAAGCCAAGAAACGACCACGGCCGCTTTCGCGGCCGCTTCGCAAGTCGTTCCACTTCAATATGTTCCGATCAGTCGGGGTGAAAGGATTTGAACCTTCGACCTCTTGGTCCCGAACCAAGCGCTCTAGCCAGGCTGAGCCACACCCCGAGGTTTGCGTCGCCCAGGTCGCGACGTCGCGGTCCTGCACGGTCGCAGTCGATCGTTTAAACGTAAAGTCTAGCGAAGCAGGTCGTCTTGACTCAAGGGGGGAACGGCCATTTTTACGTCCGTTCCGCATGCGACTGCGGACTTTGCTGTTAGGATCCGCGCATACTGTACTCGATCGCGGTCGGATTCGCAATCGCAGCGCAGCAAGATCGCGACGACAGGGTTTGGACGGTGGCGTTTCCTTGACATGACGTGGTGCGTCACACGTGATCGTCCATCGTCGCCTACATGATCACCAACGCACGGCGGAATATTCGTCTTGGCAGGATTGCGTCTTTGCCTGGGATGAGTTTCAAGACTCGCGAGTGTGTTTTCGGCCGAGCACTTGCTCGACGATTACCGGCGAGCCGCATCCTCGATCAGCTCGATTCCGCACAGCACGGCCGGATGTTCGGTCGCGCTGGTGAACTCGAGTTCTAGGGCGTCTTGAATCACCACGTCGCGGAACTCGCGGACGACCCCGCGATTAGGGCCTTGTGCCTCGCGGGCAATGTCGAACTCGGCCAACACTTCGCGGCCTTGCATGCGCACCGCGAACACCCGTTCGCCGGGCGCGAGGCCGTCGGGTTCGGCAAAGGTCAACGCGACGGTAAAGGGTCGCGACGTCTGGGGCAGTGGGCGTCGCGCCCGACGGAGGATGGGCGGCAACGAGCGCCCCCAGTCCAAGCCGGGTTGGGCATCGAGCTGCACCGCGCCCGGGCCGCTGTGCGTAGCGCTGGCATAGTAAATCCCGCTTAGCCCACCGGACTGTCCGGTGGCCGAGACCAGGCATTCGGCGGGGATTGGGCCTCTGGGCATCGACGGGCTGCTCCAGCTCAGTTCAAACGCGGCCGGCTGATCCGGCCGGCGCTCTTTGGGTGGATAGTATTCGATCTGAATCGGAGTCGGCCTGTCACGTGTCAGCTCGATCGCAGCGGATACCTCGCCGTGCTCGCCGCGGCGCAGTTGGGCGCTGTTGTCAAGCACGACTTGACCGTCGATCCAAACCCGCAGCCCGTGGTCGCTGCGCGCCGACAGCGTGTACGTTTCGCGGTGCGGCGGACGGATACTGCCCAGCCAGCGGACGCTGAAGGCGTCGCCGGGCGCGCCGCTTCTGAGAGCCACCGGTTCGATCCGCAGACGCTTTAGCCCTTTGATCCCCGACGCGCTGACCCACGGCCAGCCCTGGCCGCCGTCCATCCACATGGCGTGTCGGTAGAATGGGGTCGCATCCTCGGGAGAGATCTGGACGGGGACGATCGGCGACGGGCCTCCGACGGACGGCCAGTCCAGCCACAACGTGCCATCTTCGGTCACACGGTCGCCGGGCGCGCCGAGGTTGATCCCGACGCGGCGCACGGGCGCTTCGACCGCGACATCGCCCCAGGCGGACCATTGTTCGAACTCGGCGGGCATCGCCACCAAGGCCAGCGAGGTGTACACCGGATAGTTGCACACACAGTTGCCCGTCCACGACGGCAGGCTCAGCACGCCATCGGCTGGGATGATGCTGTTGCGGCAACCCGAGCGGGTACCGCCGATGCTGATCGTACCGCTCTCCAGCCGCTTGTCGTAGTACGCCGCCGTGCCCGAGCGGAGCGTACACACATCGCCATAATCGACGGGCGATAAATCGCACCCGTGGTTTTTAGGAATCGTCCGGGCTTCATCGATCCCAGTCACCGGATTCTCGCGGATCGGCGCGGGTGGCGGGCTTGGCGGATCATCCGCCCGCTCGGCAAACCCCGCGGCAGCCCGCTCGGCTTCGCCGTCATTCAGCACGCGGCCGGTGTAGACGTCCGTATAAGCCGCGCGATAGGACAGCTCGCGCTCGAGCCAGCGTAAATAATCGTGATAGCCCATCCCGCTCGGATTCGGACCGTAGGGCTGCTCGGTGACCTCGTACCGCATCACTCCGTGGGCGACGTCGATCGTCTCCGGCAGGCCGCGGCCCGCCTCGTGGGTAAACGTCCGGTAGAACAGCTTGTGATGATGAAACGTGTCGCCGAACCACAGCAAACCCAACGGGGCGCGGACGAGCTGATCGTGATTCGGTCGCCCGCGATAGTCGGCTGCGCCCGGCAACGCCCCCGCACGGACAATCAGCGAGAGCGCGCCGCGCCGCCCGACGCGCGCGCCCGCCAAACCGGCCTCGGCTACGTGCTGCTCGACCGTCTCCTGCCGATCGGGCGGCAGTTCCAAACACAGCGTGCCGCCATACGGGCGGAGAGCGGCGAAAGCGGCCTCGAAAAAGGCTCTCGCGGCGGGCAAAACGGTCGCCTCCGGATCTTCGGATACGATCAACGCGGCCAGATAGGGCGGCAGCGCGAAATGCAGCGGATCGCCTACATGGATCGCGATCCGGGCGCCGTACAGGCCCGCTTCATCAAGCCGCCGCCGATGGGCGTCGACCTTGTCGGCGTTCGGTTCGATCACGATCACGTGCAGATCGGACTGGACGGCCAGTTCTTCCGCCAGGCGTCCCGTGCCCAGCCCGAGCACGAGCGCATAGCCTGTGCGCGCGTCGGTCTGGTCGAGGATTTGTGCGGCCGTGGCGCGCCACCGATCAACGGGCCGCTCGAGCGGCCGGATGACCAACTCGTGCATCACGGGGGCGGTCGCCTGCGGTCCAAAACAATAGATGTCGCCCTGCCTGGTGGCGACGAACAATCGTCCGTCGGCGACCAGCATCGCGTGAACGTCGCCCATGACATCCGGATAGCCGTCGGCCCAGCACAGCGTCCGATCGCCCAGCGCGATCGTGGTGGCGGTATGATCCTGTAGGCGATACGTTTCGCGACCGATCACCACCTGGGGCGGCAAGACCTCGTCGGGTTGCGGTCGAGCGCCCGCCTGGCCAATGATCTGTCGCCCCGCATCATGGATCTCGGTATTGATCCGCGGATCCACCAGCAGCTCGCCGCCCGCGTTCGTGGACACGAACCAACTGCCCGGTCGACTGCCGAACCCGCCGTGCCCGAACGTAAAATCGATCAGCTTGCCGGATTGAAGATCGAAGAAAGCCGGAAACGCGCGGCTGCTGGGGACGACCAACTCGTCACCGCGGATCAGCAGATAGCCTTGCGGCGACGGACCGCCGAACGCCATGGCGCTGTGGGGGTGTTCGAGGTACAGCGAGCCGCAGCGATCATTCACCCAGACTGGACAGCCCGTCTCGGCGTCCAACGCCCACACGAAAATCCCTTCGAACGGCCACACGCCGGCCGCGAGATAGACGCGACCGTTGGCCGCGACCGGCCCGCCTCGAACCGGCCACACCGAGATCAAACGACCGTTGCCGAGGGCGCGACGATCCGAAGGCGCTGCGCGGTGTTTCCAGCGAAGCTCGCCCGATTTCGCATCCAAGCAGTACAGCAGCCCGTCGTCCGACGCGCAGAACAAGCGACCGTCCAGCACGACCGGAGCAAACCGCATCGGCCCTTCGGCGTAGAACCGCCAGCGCTGCCGGCCGGTCGCCGCGTCCAACGCCGTCACGCTGTCGTTGCGCGACGAACAGACGAACATCGTTCCATCGCAGACGACCGGCTCGTAACCCGCATCGAACTGAACCCGTTCTTGCCGAACCTGCCAAAACGCCGGCCGCAGCGGATGATCGTGCCGAACCCACTGCAGGTGCAACGTGTCGGCGAGCCGCTCGGGCGTGTCCGCCGTGCGCCCGGGGTCGTGTCGCCACATCGGCCAGTCGGCGGCACGGGTCCGCGCGTTCGCCAAGCCGCTCAGCAGGGTGGCGGTCAAGAGGCAGACGATCACAGGATGGTTGTGAATGACGGACATCGGCGTCTTCCTTGGATGGCGTGCGCTTGTGGATCGGGTGATTGTCACGGGGCGACGTCCGCCAGCGCCATAAATCAGAATTGACGGGACCTGGAACGGGAAGTCGTCCCAGCTTACCAGAAGAAGAACTTGGACACGACATCCTGGCAAGCGAAATGGCAGGACGGCGACCGCAGAGACATACGCCGTCCTGGAGGGACGCGCCGCGTCGCCTCCGTCACGCTGCGTCGCGTCCCACCGATTGGGGCCACGACGGCGCGTGGCCATCCAGTGTAGCATGGACCTGACTCGATGGATGCGCCGCGCCAGGCGGATCAACGAGTGCGACATCACGGCTATCCATTGGGCGGTTAAGGATCGTTCGATCAATGCGTGTCCGGTTGCGATCTAGGCTACTAACCTCAAACATCGTGAACTTTTCGACACTGTTTTCAGACAGCGACAGCGTTAAGTTGTTGAAGGATTACATCTTGTGCTTGCAGTAGTTCTGTGTCCTCTGCGTCTCTGCGTTTCATCGACGTCCTTGCGCGGGCGAACTGGCCGGGCTACAGGAGAATACGTTTTGGAAACGCAGAGACGCTGAGGACGCTGAGATTTCGGCGCCCCGTCATAGCCAGGAGGGACGTGACAGACGAATCACG
>JAVYAJ010000366.1:0-11586 GCA_032229885.1 Candidatus Anammoximicrobium sp.
ACAACTGACAACTGACAACTGACAACTGACAACTGACAACTGACAACTGACAAATTTTCTTGGCCCTTGTTTGATTGCGGCTGCTGGCCGCGCTAGGCTTGGCAATTTCTACTCTGTTCGCGGCAGCTCTCGCCCTGTGCGGCTGTCAACGATCGGCGGACCAAATACGACTTCTGGAAGAGCGAGTGACGAACCTGGAAGCCAAGCTTGCCGACGCGTACAAGCCCGGGTTGGGCGACTTGATGAGCGGCATCCAGGTGCATCACGCGAAGCTTTGGTTTGCGGGCCAGAACGAGAACTGGAAGCTGGCGGAGTTCGAACTTCATGAAATCGACGAGGGCGTGGACGATATTCGGAACTACCAGGGCGCCAGAAAAGAAAGCCAGTTGATCGACACGCTGTCGCCAGCCATGGCGCGCGTCCGAGCCGCCGTCAAATAGCGGGACGCGGACGAGTTCGCGAAAAGTTATGCTGCCCTGACGACCGCGTGCAACGCCTGTCACCGCGCCACGAACTTCGAATTCAACGTCGTGAAGACGCCCGACCGGCCGCCGTTCGACAACCAGGATTTCAAGCTTCCGGACGCGAAATAACCGCGTTGCTGCGCGGCGGCGCCCCGCCGGGGAATCGGGGCGACGAGGGCGGGCGACGGGCCTGGATACGTGCCCTGCTGTCGTTAACGCGTCCGACGCGGCCGCCGGGTCGCGTTTTACGGGGCAAGACGCCGCGTCCACGCGGCGAGACGCCAGTCAGCCGCGCGGGCTCGTGTTGATGAACAAGGCCTTTTTCTGGTCGGGCAGGGCATAGTCGAACCCGCATTCGCGAAAAAAGCCCTCGGCGGCCGTAATGGCCATGACCTCCAATACCTGATGCTGCTTGGCGCAGTCGATGCAGGCTTGCACAAGGAGCTTGCCCACCCCTTGACGCTGGGCGTCGGAGGCGACCGCCAGACATTGCAGTTCCGCGAGTTTTCTCGAGTAGATGTCGATCGCCGCGAAACCGACGACCCGACCGTCACACTCTGCGATGAACCCGTTGCGGGTGAGGTCGCGAAGTTCGTCCAGCGAGCGGCGCAGCAGGATGCGCCGTTGCACGAACGGCTCGACCAACGCTTCGATGGTCGCGGCGTCCGCAACTTCAGCCTGTCGAATGGTGACCGACGCGGAGGTCAGCGTCATGGAGCGTGATCCTTGCCGGCGTTCCGCCCGGACCGTTTCTGCGATCCTTTGGCCGCCCCCTGGCCCTGCGATTTCTCGATCTTGGCCCACGAGTCGCGCAAGGACACCGTGCGGTTGAGCACGAGCCGTCCTGGTCGAGAATCCTTGACGTCGACGCAGAAATAACCCAAACGTTCGAGCTGAAAACGGCTACCGAGCGGCGCCTCGGCCAGGCTGGGTTCCACCGGTCGCTCGGGCAGCACCTCGAGCGAATCCGGATTCAGATTCTGCTTGTAATCCTGGCCGTCCGGCACATTCTCGGGATCGGCGGTCGTGAACAACCGATCGTACAGGCGAACCTCGGCCAGCGCGGCGTGTGGCGCCGAGACCCAGTGAATCACCCCTTTGACATTCCGGCCTTCGGGCTGTCGCCCCAACGTCTGCGGGTCGTGCGTGCAACGCAGCAGGACGACCTGCCCTTGGGCGTCCTTCACCACCTCGCGGCATTTGATCACATAGGCGTATCGCAGGCGGACTTCGCGCCCCGGCGCCAGACGATGAAACTGCTTCGGCGGATCTTCGCGAAAGTCTTCCTGCTCGATCCAGATCTCGCGCGAAAACGGGATCTTGCGCGTTCCCGCAGCGGGGTCCTCGGGGTTGTTCACGGCGTCAAGCTGCTCGACCTGGCCTTCGGGATAGTCTTCGATCACCACCCGCAGCGGACGCAGCACGGCCATCGCCCGCGGCGCGACGGCGTTCAAGTGTTCGCGCACGCAACCTTCCAACACGGCCACGTCGATCGTCGAGTTGAACTTGGCGACGCCGATCCGCTCGCAGAACTGCCGAATCGACTCGGGCGTATACCCGCGGCGGCGCAGCCCGCTGAGCGTCGGCATGCGCGGATCATCCCAGCCACTGACGCACTCCTGCTTGACCAGCTCCAACAGTTTCCGCTTGCTCATCACGGTATACGTCAGGTTCAAGCGGGCGAACTCGATCTGCTGCGGAGCGTAGATTCCCAGCTCGCGGATGAACCAATCGTACAGCGGTCGATGATTCTCGAACTCGAGCGTGCAGATCGAGTGGGTGATCCGTTCGATCGAGTCGGACTGGCCGTGGGTGAAATCGTACATGGGATAGATGCACCACCGATCGCCCGTGCGGTGATGCGTGGCGCGCAGGATCCGGTACAGGACCGGATCGCGGAGGTTCAGATTCGGATGCCCCATATCGATCTTGGCCCGCAGCGTGCGGCTCCCGTCCGGAAAATCTCCGGCGCGCATCCGTTCGAACAGCGCCAGGTTCTCCTGGGGGCTGCGGTTGCGATAGGGGCTGTCGCGTCCGGGCTGGGTCAGGGTCCCGCGGTGCTCGCGGACTTCGTCCGCCGTGAGGTCGCACACGAACGCCTTGCCGGCCTCGATCAGTTGAACGGCCCACCGATACAGTTGCTCGAAATAATCCGAGGCGTAGAACAGGCGGTCGTCCCAGTCGAACCCGAGCCAGCGCACGTCTTCGATGATCGAATCGACGTACTCCTGCTCTTCCTTGCACGGGTTCGTATCGTCGAAACGCAGGTTGCACAACCCGTTGTACCTAGCGGCCAGCCCAAAGTTCAGGCAGATCGCTTTGGCGTGTCCGATATGCAAGTAGCCGTTGGGCTCGGGCGGAAACCGCGTCTGCACGCGTCCGCCGTGCTTGCCGCTCTGCAGATCTTCCTCGATGATCTGCTCGATGAAGTTCAAGGTCCGGCCGCCGGCGGCTGGCGTGTCGCCGCCCTCGTCCGCTGCGTCATGCCTTGGTTCGTCTTTCGTCATGGCTCGTATCGACTTTCTATGCTTGGCGCGTTTCTGTGCGTCCTACGGCCCGCAACAGCGCCGTGTCAGACGGATTTCCGCCCGCCCCGTGCCGTCCGGGCACGGGCGCTTGCCCCATCATTCTCGCTCGCGCACGGCGCTCAACAAAGGCCAGGCTTGCCCACAGTCAGTCCACGGCGCCGTGGCCGTCGCCCGCGCCCGGCTCGAGCTGCGACAGAACGCGGGCAATCCGCGCGGCGCAACGCTCGCGTCCCAAGATCTCCAACGTCTCGAACATCCCAAACCCGACAGCCTTGCCCGTCACCGCGACGCGGAGGGCATGGATGATGTCGCCCAGCTGGATCCCTTCGGATTCGACGAATCGCTGCAGCAGACCTTCCAACGACGCCGAATCGAATGGTTCGACAGCCTGCAACCGGTTGGCGAACTGCCGCAACAACTCGGCCGCGCGCGGCGGTTTAACCAGCCGTTTCTCGACCGCCGCGCGGTCCCACGGCAGGCGATCGTCCGGCAGGAAGAAATCCGCGAAATCCAAGATGTCGCCCGCGATCTTGATCCGATCGCCGGCGGCTCGTACGACCGCCGACACCTGCGCGAGTTCCCGTTCGGTCGGCGGTTCCCGAACGAGGCCGGCGGCGTGAAGAAATGGCAGGACCATCGCCGTTTTCTGCTCGATCGGCATCTGCCGCGCGTAGCGCTCTTGGAAAGCCGCCAGCTTGGCCGGATCGAAACTGGCCGGCGCGCGGTTCACTCGTTCGAGCGTAAACGCGTCGATCATCTCGGACCGCGTGAAACTCTCGGTGCTGTCGTCCAGCGACCAGCCCAAGAGCAACAGATAATTGATCAACGCGTCGGGCAGATAGCCGGTCTCGCGGTAGAAGTCCACGACCACGGGATTGAAAGTCTCGTCGGTCACGGGCAGCCTCGCGGCGGCCGCGATCCGCGCCCCCTGGTCGAACAGGGCCTTGAAATCGCGTTGCTTGAGATACTGCTTCAGCTTGCGTTTGCTCAGTTTGCTCGAACTGCCCGGCTCGGCGACGTACGGCAGATGCGCATACTCGGGCAGCGGGTAACTCAACGAACGGGCGATGAAGATCTGCCGCGGCGTGTTCGACAGGTGTTCGACCGCCCGGATCACGTGCGTGATCCGAAAATCGTAATCGTCCACGGCGCTGGCCAGATGGTACAGGCACGTGCCGTCGGAACGCTGGATCACGTGGTCCTGTTCGGCGGCCCAATCGAACGCCACGTCGCCGCGAATAGCGTCATGAAACTGACACTGACCGTCGCGCGGCATCTTGAGCCGAACCACCGACTGACGCCCCTCGGCCTCGAACGCGGCCTGTTGCCGGGCGGTCTCGGCCATCCAGCGACGGCTGTAGACGAACGAACGCTTCTCGCGTTCGGCGGCTTCGCGCTCGGCCTGCACCTCGTCTGGCCGGGCGAAATCCCGGTACGCATAGCCGCCGTCCAGCAGAGCCTGAACGGCTGCTTGATGGCGCTCGACCCGCTGTGATTGGAAATATGGCGCGTACGGTCCGCCGACGTCGGGGCCCTCGTCCCAGTCGATCCCCAACCAGCGGAAGCCATCCAGAATCGGCTGTAACGCCTCGGCCACGTTGCGCTGCTGATCGGTGTCGTCGATTCGCAGGATGAACTGCCCACCGTGCCGGCGCGCGAACAGCCAGTTGAACAGCGCCGTGCGAACGCCGCCAATGTGCAGGTATCCCGTCGGGCTGGGGGCAAAACGAGTGCGAACCATAGCTTCAGGCGTGTTGAAGGATGACGGTCGTCAAGCAATCCGAGACTGCCCATGCGCGTCTGGCAAAATTGGCGGTGAGGGCTCGTTTCCGAGCCTCAGCGGCGCATGGGCCGCTGCTGGTTGAGCGTTCAATCGCACACTTTCCGTCGTTCCGTCCGGTCGCTGTCTGTGTTTGTCGGCAAACGGGAGACGAGTATCGGGGCGGCCGGCTGGCGCGCCAACGCTGACGATATATTGTCGAAGTTCTTTGCGGGCGACCGGGCGGAAAGGCAACCTGCGCTGGGCGACGAGGCTAGATTTTAGCGGGCGTCGGCGTTCCGACAAGCATCCTTTCCCACCGCGCCGCGGCCTGCCGCGCTTGATCGGAGCCTCGACCGCCTCGCGTAGGGCCCGTCGGCCGGACAAGGCCACCGCGGACGAGCCGCCCTCGAATGAGCCCGGCTCGCTCGCCTTGCCGCCGCTCGACGCGAGGCATTCGATCGATCTCCGCGGATCACGCCGCGCGGCGGAATTGCTCCTGCTGGCGAAGCTTCTTCAGTCGTCGCCGTTCCATCTTGCTGAGCTTGCCGTCCGCATCCGCGGCGGCCGAATCGGGTCGGGCATCGCGAGCCGCGTTCGATCGCTGCTCGGTTTCCCAGCGCAGAACGGACGCCGAGCTCGATTCTTCCGGCGGCGACGGCGCCTGGGGCGACGCGGCGGCCAGCGGCGCCGTCGCCGGCTGAGCCGTCGGTGGGGATCGCTCTTCTGCCGGCGCCGGCTTCGGCTCGGACGCGACGTCTTTCTTTTTGGCGGCGAGCCTGCGAGCGGCCGGCTTTTTCTCCTCTGCGGTCTGCGCCGCTCGAGACTTGCCACGGCGACGCTGCGCCGTCCGCGTCGGCAACAAGCCTTGCGAATCGAGGAACACGTGGCGGCCATAAACCAGCACCGAGACGAAGACGCTGGCGTGTCCCAGCATCACGCAGGCCGAGCTTCCCAAAACCACCAGCATCTGACTGATGGGTTGCACGGGTATCTGCGCAACAATCAAGCCGAGCAAATACCCGCTCGTCCCCAAGACGAGGAACGTCAAGGACCATCGGCTGGCTCGGATCTCGACGGCCCAGCGCGCGGCAACGCCGATCCAAACGACGGCGCCGGCCACGCTCCAGGCCGCGTGGGAAGCGGGCGCCATCTTCGGCGCAGCCAATGCCGCGGCCAGATTGATCAGCTCGCGGTGCACGCCGGTCGCTTGGGCGGCGGCCGCTGCTACCAGCAGCCCGGGAAGCCACTGCCAGACTCGATAACGACCGCGATAATCGTCCGTCTTGTGACGCCGCAAGCGATAGATCTGAACGGCTTGAAAGGACGCCGTTATCAACAGCAACGAGCAAACCCACGCCGCCAAGCTGCCGGGGCGCTGCAAATCCAACACGGACAGCACCGACACCGCCGAGTTCGGCGACCACATCGCCCACTGGGCATACGCGGCCAGCAGCCCGACCACCACGACCACGGCGCCGAGCGCCGCAACGGTCAGTTGAAATGGGCTCGATGCGAGCACGATCACACCGGACGGCTGCAACGCCAGGCTGGCGGCGGCGGAATACGACGCTCCACGCACCGCAGACACTCCGGCCGCCGGAGTTTGTTCGGCGCCGGCCTCCGCTGTCGCGTCGATCAGGTTTAGGCTCTCCTCAATCAGGACGCGCCGCCGCCTCTGATCGCCGCTCCCAACACGTCGCAATCCCATGGTCGATCCTCTCGAACGTCCCTGATTACCGGCCTCGGCTCACAGATGGACTCGCTTTCCAAGCGTTCCTCGCCAAGACCCGCTTGGGCCACCCATCAGGCTGACATCCTGGCCTCGCGTCCCTAGAAACTGTTCGGCGACTCGGTCCCGAAACTGTAACCTGTGCGCTGAATGGACGACTGGATGGCGTCGGCCGCTCGCGCAACAAGTGCGGCCTGGATAAAATGCAGAATATGCGCCGATGCCGGTGTGAGCTTGCGGCGCACGCAACCGAGTCACAGATCGCGCGCAACGCGGCGTGTGGCGTCAATGCCCACGCAACAGAAAAACGGCCATGTCCCGCGACGCCGGTCGGCTGATGCCTTCGTCGGCGGGTGCTAGCATTGGTCGGGGTCCGCGAGCTTCGTCGGGTGGACGTGACCGCGACGCCGTCGTGCGTCGGCCCCAGTGATCCGAGCCGACAGTGCGCGGGCGCCTCGCGCGGCCGCGGCCCTGCGTGCAAGTGCGAACGCATCAAACGGCGCATTCGGATGCGGGATTTCCCCTGTACTACGAACCTCAGACATCGTGCACTTTTTGACAATGTTTTCAGGCAGCGAGAGCGCCGAGTTGTTGAAGAGTTACACGTTGTGCTTGCAGCAACTCTGGGACCCACAGATGAGCACGGATGAACACGGATAGCAGGGATGAAGAACAACGGTTAGCCGCGATGTCTTATTCGTATGATCCGTGGCCCTCTTCAATATTTCGTGGCCCTTGTTTGGTTGCGGCTGCTGGCCGCGCTAGGCGCCGTCAGGACCAAACCCAGGGAGGGATCGTTGCGGCCTTCGGACCGTGAGAGTCTCGTACGCTGGCAAGTGCAGCCGACGCGCAAGTCGAAATTGGGCAGCGTCCGCGTCGCGCGGTGCAGTGCGGCTCGGCGCACGGCGCACGTGCAGCAAGCCGCGGTCGTTCAGCTATACGATCGCCTCGGTGGGCGCATCGCTGGGCCAGAGCGCCGACAGCAGTGGGATTGTCGCCGGACGCTCGGGTTCGCCCGCCGCCAGCCAGAAACGCCGGCGAAAGCGACGCGACCGATGGAATGCGTACCAACGTCGCTTGGCTTCGTCCGGGCTGCTTCTGCGTTTGCGTTTTCCGTCTGGCATCGGATCATTCCCACGGCTAGATTCAGGACATCATCGGCCTCTCCGCAACACCGTATCGACGACAATCGTCGCTCGGCTTTGCGAAAAGGCCATCCTGCCTTGCCGCCGACATTCAGCTTGCAAAAGCGACGATTGCCACGAAACGCACGCGTCGGCTCGTAATTTGCGACTTGCCAGCAGAAGCTGTTTGACTTTTCGAAACCCGCGCGCCGGCCGCCGCGCTGGACGCACTCTCGGCGGGCCGCGGCATCGACGATTCCGCGTCGTGGACAAGCGGCGCGTTGGCGAGCGTCCCGCACGGCGTGCAGTGGATGGACGCGCTTCGTCGCGTCCGCATCGCGAGCCGACGGCCACGACAGAGCGTGGCCCTCCACGGTTGCACGCGTTTGCGTCGACGGATACGCTGCAACGTGATGAACTAGGCAACAACCGCCCGTGGTGGACGGTGACGTCTGACTTGCGGCCTTTTCGCACGGAGCCTGACACTCGTGCGACCATTCCCGCCCGCGCGCCGCACAGCAACGGAGACATCCAACTCATGACGCGACTTGCTTGGACCGCGACCCTCGTCCTGCTTGGCGGTGTCGGCGCCGCCAACCTGCAGGCTGCCTGTCCCATCATCCCGGCGCCCAAAGCGTATCACGACACGGGTCGGACGCTCGAACTGTCGCCCGCGGCAACCGCGATCGTCGTCGGCGCGCGGGCGACCGACGCCGAGCAGTATGCCGCGGCGCAGTTCCAAACGCACGTCCAGCGGCGATTCCAATCGCGCCTGCCGATCGTCACCGAGGATGCGATTCCCGCTCAGTGCCGCCACATCTTTGCGTTCGGCCAGCGAACAACGCACGCGACGCTGGACCGTCTGTGCCAAGCGCGGCAGATCGATCTATCGGCGACGTCACCCGGCGACGATGGGTTCGTCATCGAATTCGTCGAAGACGCCGATCGACAGGTGATCCTGGTCGGCGGCAGCAACCCGCGAGGCGTGGTATATGGCCAGAACGCTTTGTTCGATCTGTTGCGCAGCGACGACCAGCGTCTCGTGCTGCCGATCGTATCCGTCCGCGACTGGCCCAGCATCGCCTGGCGCGGCCGGCCGCATTGGCGAGTCCGGCTGCATTTGGCGCCCGGTGTGTTCGATTGCTATGCCCGCTATCGGCTCAACTTCACCGATCTGCGCGATGGGCCCAACGGCATCGGGATGTTCGGCATCCCTCCCGATTTCCCGCTCGATCTTCCGGTGCTGGAACAAGCCCTGGCACAGGCCCATCGCCGCGGCATGTTCGTCTACGGCACGGTCTTCTGCGGCGTACCGCCCGAGCGATTCGACGCGGCCATCAAGCGGTTCGAAGATCTGATCGCGCTGGGCGTCGACGGGATCTGGATCTCGTTCGACGATCCCGGCCCGGGAAACCGAGCGCCGGAGATCATCCGCCGCGCGCTCGAGTGCGGCCGTCGCCACGGCATGACCGGACGGCGGGTCGCAAACACCCAGCCGGCCGGCTCGTACAACATCATCGACACCGAGTTCAATCGCCAGACGGCGGCCATCCCCGAGTATGCGGCCACGAAATGGTTCTTCACCCGCGTGCCGTGCCGCTCGGATCTCGAGGCCACCCGCGAGCTCGGTTTGAAACTGCTGCCGGGCTGGTGGCACAACATGGTGGCCGGCGTTCCCGGCGGGTTCCTGCACAACGCGCACATCGCGGTCGGGATGCGCACCGACGGCAAGCCGGGCTATCTGGAGATGCAGCCGCTGACGCACGGCTGGGGCGCGCCGGACTACGACAAGATCCGCGACGCCGACCAGTACACCGACACGGTGATGGTCTGGGCCTTGTGGGACGGATGGCCCGAGGAATACGTGCTCGGCGCGCTGGGCATCTGGTCCTGGAACCCGGCCGGGCATGATTGGAATGCCACGCGCCGCGCCGTGTACCGCGATGTGTACGGCCCGAGGCAGGTTGATCTGGCGATGGACGTCGACGACAAGCACGTCGCCTTGAAATCGCTGTTCCACATGCCCGAGCGGCGCTACGAACCGAACAAGGGTTGGCCCTGTCGGCTCAGACGCGTCGAGGATCGCTCGAAAGCCTTGGCGTTGATCGACGAACTAGAATCCCTGCACGCCCGACTCCGCGCGCAAGCGCCGGCCGAGACGCTGCTCGATCCGGGGCGGCTCGAAGCCACCTATTTGGAACCGTTGCAGGCGACGCTGACCTACGCCCGCCGCACGGCCACGTTGGACTATCCGGAATATTCGCTGCCGGATTTCGAATCGAAGATGATCTCGCTGGTCGACGCGGGCCAATCCGACGAGGCCGCTGCGCTGGTGGCCTCCGTGCGTCAGCAAGTGAACACCCAGTTGACGCGCATCGAAGCCGAGCTGGGCGACTTGAAGGGGATCGACACGTATACGGAGTTCTGGAGACAGCAGGTGTCGAGCCCGGACGTCTGGCAGGCTCGCGTCCAACAGCGCCGCGGGCAGATGCAACAGTTCTATCAACAACTGGTCGCCGACGGTTTTGCGCCCGTGTTGGTCGACGCCCGTCTCGAGGACAAAGACTACGCAGACCTGTTTGCGCTGCTGCCCTCGCCGCCGGCCGGGCCCGTCGTGGCCGAGCTCGCCGCGGATCAATGGCTGGCCGCGCCGCCGCGTTGGCAAGGCCGCTGGGCGATCGGCCCGCTTGCTTGGCAAGGCCGCACGTTGTCCGCCATCGCGTTCCCGCGCCACACGGCCTCGAAGGTGGGTGACTATGCCGAGCTTCGCACCACGGTGCAGACGCCCGCTTTCCAGGGTCGGCTGCTGCTGGATCTGTTCGTCCAGGACACAAAGTTCGATTTGCAATACACCAAATACCGCTTCATGGAGCTGTGGGTCGGCGACACGCGGATCTGGCAAGAGGATGCGTCCGATTCCCGCGACGGCCACGAGTGGCTCTCGCTGGACATCACCAAGCTCGCCACGCCGGGCCAACCGCTCGCGCTGCGTTTCCGCGTCGAAGACCGCCGCCCCGTAGGCTGCTACGGCACCGCCACCTTCCTCGGCCCCCTCCGTCTGCGCACCACCGACTAGGGCCGCATGCGGCCCGCGAAGTCTCGACCAACCGGCCGTTCGTCGATTGCCCCAACGAATAAGCGTTCGTGCAGCAGCCGGGACGATTGCCCCATACGTCGTTCGACAAAGACAGCCTCAGTTCGTATCGTGTCCGCGCGATACGACCTGAGACGCAGCCCTTTAAAGCTACCACGTACGTCAGACCACGGTGGAATTCCGTGAATCTGGTGAAATATGGCAATGTGGGGGGGCGGGAAGTTTCCATCTAGGACCAGTCGAACCAGCAGCCCGGCGGTAGAATGGAGGGACGGAGTCAGTTTTCTCCGCCCATTCCACGGAGAGGTACGACGTCGTTGATGGATACGCTGGTCGATCGCTTCACCAAGGACGCCCCCGTGGCTGTTATGACGCGAGCCTTGTTCGCCAATAGTCTCGCTCCGAAGGAATTGGATGCCATTTTCCAGGACTGTGCCGAGAAGCAATACGAAGGCGAACTCTTGTACTCTACCGCGGTACATCTGCTCGCGTTGGCGGTGACAAAGCAACAGCCCGCACTCAACAAGGCGTACCGACAGCATCAGGACTCGATCAACGTTTCAGTGACGGCGGTCTATCAGAGGCTGCTTGGCGTCGAGTTGCCAATGACGCGGAAATTGGTGCGTCGTACCGCCGGAAAAATGGCGCAAGTGCTGGACCGCGTGGGGTGGTCCGAAGGCCCACTGATTCCCGGTTACGAGACCAGAGTTTTGAACGGCTTCCACTCGCGGGGTACGGAACACCGCATCAAAGAAACGCGCTCGCTGAGGGCGACGCCGTTGCCGGGGCAATGCCTGGCGGTGCTGGATCCGCAACGGCATTTGCTGGTCGATATCTATCCCTGCGAGGACGGCCATGCCCAAGAGCGGAGTATCCTGCCGGAAC
>JAVYAJ010000367.1:0-1666 GCA_032229885.1 Candidatus Anammoximicrobium sp.
CCGCGCAAATCGTCGCCGCGCAAATCGTCGCCGCGCAAATCACCGTCGTCCGAACCATCGCCGTCCGAGCCATCGCCGCCCGAACCGCCATCTTGTGAATCGTCTTGTGAATCGCCGGGCGAGCCACCGTTCGGACCGTTGCTGCGTCCGCTTCGGCTGTTCGATCCTCCGCAACCGATCGTCGTGGTCGGGATCGCAGTGGACGGACCGCCGGCGGTGTTTCACTACCAACGGCGACGGCATCGCGTGGCTCGCTGTTTTGGTCCCGAGCGAATCGAGACCGGGTGGTGGCGCGGGGAATCTTCCCGTCGCGATTACTATCGGGTCGAGACCGATCGCGGCGATCGCTGGTGGCTGTTCCGTCGTCTGCAGGACCAACGCTGGTTCCTGCAAGGCGTCTTTGACTGACTCGCGTCTTTCGTTCCCCGAACGCCCGCTTTGGGGCGCCGCGCCATCCTCACGGTTTTTCCAATCCCGATCCGCCGTTTGCGAGCGGTGGATACCGACACGCGTCAAGTCTCGCCGTTTCTCCGCTCTCTCTTTCCTTTCAGTTCGCTGCCAGCGACTGAACTGCCCGAGCCGAGAAGTGTTGAACCTCGTCGCGGATCTGCCGCCGCAAACGATGGCCACACATCGCCAGGTGCACGCGATCGGTCAATGTCACGCCCAACCAGAGCCCGGCGATCACCAGCATCAGACCCTGCCAAACGGCCGGACAAGCCGCGACGCGCAGGATCTGTGCGGCAGCCGCCGACAGGCTTTCGGTCTCCAGAATCCGACGCGAAGCCCAAGGAACCAAACCGTAGAGCACGGCTGAACTGATCAGGGCCAGCAGTACGCCGCCGCGCCGAGGCGTCGTCACCACCCACAGCGCGTGCTCGCAATCGTCTCGCCCATCGTCGTACTCGAGTCGAGCCACAACCAGCTCGTGACGCGACCACCAGCGGCCCGCGTGCCGTCGCGTTTCGTCGCGGCGGTCGAACTCGAGATCGTAGCGAATAATCGTCCGACCGTCCTCGACCGATCGCTGTTCTTGCGCGTTGGCCCGCCGCAGCGGTCCTGCCACGATCGACACCGCTTGCAGCTCGCGCCCATCGCCGTCGATCGTAACCTCGAGCTGATAATGTCCGTCTGTCCGCAGATGGCATCCCAACGCGGATTGCCGGGCCGGTCGCTTGTCTTCGGCGCGGACGATTCGAAAACGCCGCGCAGCGCGGGGTTGCAGACACGCCGGCATCGACCAACGGGCCAGACGGCGGACGATCCAGGAAACGGGCGAGTTCGGATTGCTCATGGTGCGGGATTCGTGCGTTGTCCAGTTCTGATTTTTGGGTAGCGGCGTTCGTCAGCGTGCGGGATTCCCACGGTCAGGCGACCCCCAATGTCTAGGCTTGTCATCGCATTAGTCTCCGGGGCTGACGTCAGAGGTCGGCGTCTGCCGAGCTTGCCGAGGCGCGGGCTGTCTCGGCAGGTTCGGCCGATGCGCGGGGCGAGCTGGATGCGGGGAACGCGATGCGCTCGCCCGCCGCAGTGCCCGCTGCGGTGGACAAGGCATCGTGTCGCGGCACATCGACCGGAGCCACATCGGCCAGCAAATAACCTGTGCGTTCGAGCAGAAAGCTGGTCAGTGCGTCGTCAGGCGTTTCCGCGGCTTCCGCGGCTTCCG
>JAVYAJ010000368.1:0-8502 GCA_032229885.1 Candidatus Anammoximicrobium sp.
CTAACCCAATCCCGTGCCACTAACCCACAAGTGTACTGTACAGACCAGTGTACAAGATGCGCGGACCGTGCGCGCATGATACGAACTAAGACTCTAACGCGGGCTGTCGCCCGCAACCCAAGAATCTGTTTGGCCGAAGGCCATCTTCAACGTGTCGCCTCCGCCCGCATGAATATGGCCTTCGGCCAAACAGAATTAGCGCCTATCTGCGCTCGAATGCGCAACAGTTGAACCGGTAGTAGTTTAAGAAATTGACCGCGCCTGACCTAAGCCGTCCGAGCATCTTCGGATTTGCCACGAAACTGAGCTTGCCGAAACGTACCCGATCCACGTTGTGTGTGAGTGGCTCGGGAGCAGCCCCAAGGTCGCCCAGGACCACTACTTGCAGATGCGGGACGAGTATTGCCGGCGCGCAGCGTCCGACGGTGGTGCAACAGGCGGTGCAGACGTGGTGCAAAAGCTGGTGCCGTCAGCGAAAGCACCAATTCGCGCGGATTCGCTGGAAACAAAGAAACCATCGGGACTTACAACGCAAACCGTTGCCGTCCCGATGGTTAAGATACTGTACCTAATACCCCCTAGGGGAGTCGAACCCCTGTTGCCGGACTGAGAACCCGGAGTCCTAGGCCACTAGACGAAGGGGGCGTTGTGCCAGCCCAGCGGCGTCTGCCGCCGAGTGTGCGTAATGTCTATTGTCGGCCCGGATTTGTCAATCCCCCGGATCGAATTGCGTGAAAACGCGACGTGATCCTCGAATCAGCGGTTGGAAACCGCGGCCACTTCGTGCGAGGCGCGACGGGTTCCGGTCATCGCTGATCCATGGGGACGTAGTCCATCGCATCGTTGCCGACGTACACCTGGCGCGGACGGATGATGCGGGCGGCGGGGTCTTCGTGCTGCTCGCGCCAATGGGCAATCCAGCCCGGCAGGCGGCCGATCCCAAAGCAGACGGTGAATGCGTTCGTCGGAATTCCGATCGCTCGCAGCAGAATGCCGCTGTAAAAATCGACGTTCGGATACAGCTTGCGATCGATGAAATAGGGATCCGTCAGGGCCAGTTCTTCGAGTTTTCGCGCAATGTCCAGCAGCGGGTCGCGACGGTTCAGTTGCGCGAACACCCGGTCGCAGCAGGCCCGCAGGATCTTGGCCCGCGGGTCGTAGTTCTTGTAGACGCGATGCCCGAAACCGAACAGCCGGAACCCGCGAGACTTGTCTTTGGCGGCCTCGATACAGTCCTCGGCGGACATGCCGCCGGCCAGGATCTCCTCGAGCATCTGTAGGACTTCGACGTTCGCTCCGCCGTGCAGCGGCCCCCACAGCGCGCTCACCCCCGCCGCACACGACGCGAACAGGTTGGCGCGCGAGGATCCGACTGTTCGAACGGTCTGCGTACTGCAATTCTGTTCGTGGTCCGCGTGGAGGATGAAGACCAAGTTCAGCGCGTCTTCGACCTCCGGCGTCACGACATATTGCCGATGCGGCAACGAAAACATCATGTGCAGGAAATTGGCACAATAGCGCAGTTTCGGGTCCGGATAAATAAAAGGCAGGCCTCGCGAGCGGCGATAGGCGAACGCGGCGATCGTGCGCACTTTGCTGATCAGCCGCGCGGCGGCTTCGGTCAGCGCTTCGACGTCGCCCAAAGCCAGCAGTTCTTGATGATAGCAAGCTAAATTGCTCAACGTCGCCGACAGGATCGCCATCGGCGGGGCGTCGACGGGGATATGCTGCAACTGGTGCTTCAGCCCTTCGTGCAGCAACTCGTTGTCCGTCAGTTGGTTGCTGAACGCGCGCAACTCGCTGCGAGAGGGCAAGCGACCGAAGATCAACAGCCAAGCCACCTCGACAAAATTCGGCTTGTCGGTGAATTGCTCGATCGGGATGCCCCGATATCGCAGAATGCCTTTGTCGCCGTCGATAAAGGTGACGGCGCTCTGACAGGCCGCCGTATTGCCCAACCCCGGGTCGTACGTGATCATGCCGAGCTGGTCTCGCAGCTTGCTGATGTCGATTGCCACCTCGCCATCGGTCGACGTGAGAACGGGCAATTCGATCCGCTGATCCCCAAATGTCAAGATCGCTTTTTCCGACATGAAACATCTCCGTGGACCGCACGGTCTTGGCGAGAGCTACACTTTGTAGGCAGGTGTTCAGCCAGTTGCCGCTCGGCAACGAGTGATTGCCCGTTGGCGCGAGCTTGCCGCCGTGTGCGATGGTTCGATCTAACGAAAGCATCAGTGTAATCAGAAACTTTCAGTGCGGACAGGGCGCTGGCGTCATGGTACATTTTCGCGGGCCGACGCCGGTCGTGCGTGTGTGGCGAGGCTCGCGAGCGTCGCCACGAGGTCGCGGTTTTTAGGAGCAGTGGAAACGATGAGCCGCTGGGAATCGATCGACGGGTCGCCGAATTGGTTGGGCGTGAGATGGATTGCGGAGGAAAATGCCTACAATTTCGCGCTTTATTCGAAACACGCGGAAAAGGTCACGTTGATATTTTTCGGCGATGATCTGGTCACGCCCGTGTATCGGTACGAGTTCGAGTACCTACGAAACAAGACCGGCCCGATTTGGCACTGTCGGATCTCGGGTGCGGCCCTCGCGGCTGCCAAGCTATATGCCTATCAGATCGACGGCCCGCCTCCGGGAGCGGGATTTGAATGGCACACGTTCGATCCCGAGAAACTGCTGTTGGACCCCTATGCCCGCGACATCTACTTTTCCCCCGATTTTGATCGCGAAGCGGCCCGGCGGCCCGGCTCGAATTGGGGACGCGCCCCGCTGTCCGTGCTGGATTCGAAAAGCCCGCCGTTCGACTGGCAGGGCGATTCGCCCGTACGCCATCAATCGGATCTGATCATCTACGAGATGCACGTCCGCGGCTTCACCTATCGGGAAAACTCGGGCGTGTCCGCGGGACGACGCGGCACGTTTGCAGGCGTCATCGACAAGATCCCCTATCTCCAGCGACTGGGTGTGACGGCCATCGAGCTGATGCCCGTGTTTCAGTTTGATCCGCAGGAAGACAACTATTGGGGCTACATGCCGCTCAGTTTTTTTTCACCGCACGACGCCTACTGTGTCCATCCGGAAAACCGGCATCAGCACCTCGAGTTCTGCGAGCTGGTCCAAGCCCTGCACCGCGCAGGCTTGGAGGTGATCTTGGACGTGGTTTACAACCATACGTGCGAGGGCGACCAACGCGGACCGACTTACAGTTTCAAGGGCATTGACAGCACGACTTACTACTTGATGACGGGCCAGCCCGAATTGCCGTTCGCCAATTATTCCGGGACCGGCAACACCATGCACACCTCGAATCGAGCCGTGCGGCGGTTGATCCTCGACAGCCTGCGGTACTGGACTCGCGAGCTGCACGTCGACGGGTTCCGTTTCGATTTGGCCAGCATTTTCACGCGAAACGCCGACGGTTCGATCAACACGAGCGATCCGGCCTTGTTTGGGCAAATCGCCGCGGACCCCGATCTGACAGATGTGCGGCTGATCGCCGAACCGTGGGACGCCGCCGGCGCCTATCAACTGGGCGCTCGCTTTCCGGGGTTCCGTTGGATGCAGTGGAACGGGGCCTACCGCGACACGTTGCAGCGGTTTGTCAAAGGCGACGCCGGCATGGTTTGGGATCTGATGGCGCGTCTGTACGGCAGCAGCGATTTATTTCCCGACGATCGCATCCATGCTTTGCGCCCGTTCCAGAGCATCAACTATATCACCTCGCACGACGGATTCACGATGTACGATCTGGTGTCGTACGGCAGCAAGCAGAACTGGGCCAACGGGCATGACAACACGGACGGCCATGACGATTTCAGTTGGAACTGCGGCTGGGAGGGTGACAGCGACGTGCCGCAGCCTGTGCAACAGTTGCGGCGGCGACAGGTGCGGAACTTCTTCACCTTGCTGATGCTGTCGGCCGGCGCGCCGATGTTCCGCATGGGCGACGAGTTTCTCCAGACACAGCGCGGCAACAGCAATCCCTATAACCAGGACAACGAGACTTCGTGGCTGGACTGGAGCCGACTGGACGAAAACGCCGAGATCTTCCGCTTTTTCCAGCAGATGATCGCGTTCCGCAAAGCGCATCCGTCGTTGGCGCGGGCTCAATTTTGGCGCGACGACGTGCGCTGGTATGGCGTCGACCGAAATCCGGACCTCTCGTACGAGTCTCGGTCGCTGGCCTTCTGTCTGCGCGGGGCGTCGGTCGGCGACGCGGACATCTACGCGATGATCAATGCCTACTGGCAGCCTCTCGAATTCGGCATTCACGAAGGCGCACCGGGCGACTGGCGACGCGTCGTGGATACGGCTCGCCCGACCCCCGACGACATTGTGCCCGAAGCGGATGCGCCGGTCGTGCGCGCTCGTTCATACCGCGTGGTCGGCCGGTCGGTTGTGCTTCTCGTACGCAACTGACGCGAGCTGCCTGCGCGGCGCGGCTCATCCGAGGCGCGCACGAACGGCGTCAGATCGAGATTCCCCGCTGGGCGGCGCGGATGCGCAAGGCGGCTTCGAAATACGGGAACGGATAGGGTTTTTTGGCCCGCGCCCACAGAAATGTGCTGTCCACCAGCTCGCGCGGCAACTGGCCCAACTCGACCATCTGCGCGACGTGCGAGATGAACGCAAATTCCCGCGGCAGACGCGCTTTCAACCCTGCCTCCAATTGGGCTTTGAGGTCGATCTTCAACCCTTCCGCGGCGATCGTGTTCGCCGGCGGACAGAGGATGCCCCAATCCGCGCCGACGCCTAAACACAGCAGGCCGACGCCGCACAGCAGACCGACGAGTGAGCGTGACGGAATCATGCCGTCCTTGTAGTCAAACCGTCGGATGACGGCAAGATCGATTGCTGGGCTTTCGAAGCCGTGAAGCCGTCGAGCCGTCGCCTTCGAGACGCCGAGATGCCGATACGGCGCCTCGGTCGCACGCGTGTGATTCTCCGAGGCGACCGAACCCGCGTACGTCGCGCGAGGATGCCCGAGAGGCGCCGGGGGGCGGCTCGGTCGCCGTCACTGCCACAGCGATGCGAACGAAACACGCGCCAGGGGCGCGAAGATCAGCAGTGGGATCCACGCGGCCAACGCCGGCGCGATCAAATAGCTGTTGCCAGCCGCATGGCCAGCGAGCATGGTGATCATAAACACAGCTACGACTAAGACACAGGTCCCCGCGGCGACGAAAATATTTCGCTGTTGACGCCCCAACACGATGGGCAATCCCAGACACAACAGCGTCATATCCAACAGCGGCTGGAGAATGCGGGCATGGACTGCCACGCGAACATCGGCGGCCAGGTCAAGACTTGGGTTGTGCAATCCGGCGATCAAATCGGCCGTCGACGAGAACAACCGCCAGGCGTTGCCGGCCGTGAGCTGGTCGAACGAAATCTGGGTTATCACAAAGCATTCGTCGGGTTTCAGCCACGGCGTATCCCGCGGACTGAGCACTACGGGTTGGCCGTCGAGGGAAAACGCCTCGACCTCGGCCAGGTTCTTGGGAACCTGGATCCCAGTCAGCAGATAGCCGCTGGGCCGGTCGCCGTCGGACGAACGATAGTACGCTTTGGCGGCCGAGATTTGCGGGCCAAAGCCACCCAAGTCCGGCTGGCGACGAAACGTCGGCTCGACGATGCACTGTTCGGCGGCGATCGTGTGTCGCCCGCTGATCAGCACGTCGGTACGGTTGTCATAGCGCGGATCGATTCGCTTTTCCGCCCGGCCATCCCAGTCGCGCGTGTTTCGCATCAACTGGTCGCGAAACGCGGGAACGCCCACTTCGCGATTGACGACCGCCAGCAAGCTGATGGCAAGCGAGGCCGCGATCAGCGGCCGGGCGACGCGGACTTTGGGGATCCCGGCCGCCATCAACGCGGCAAGCTCGTTCGATCGCTGCAGGCCGGTGGCGACGAAGGTGGCCGCAATGAGTGTCATCAGCGTGCCGGTCCGATCGAAAAACGCCAGCACGCGGGCGCCGTAATAATCGACCAGCAACCCGGCCAAGCTGCCCTGGCGCGCGGCGATGTCCAGCAGGTCGTCCAGATGCGTAAAAAAGTCGATGACGATGTATAGTCCGGTCAGGCTCAGAAAGCAGATGACGAGCACGCGTAGAAACAGCCGCAAGACGTAACGATCGATGATCTGCATGAGAACTCCGTTTCCCGTGCGTCGCGTCGCCGCGTCTTGCGCGTTCGACCACCACTGACGCCCCCCCCTGCTGAAGTTCGGAGCGCCGATCGATCGTTGCGGCTACGAGACGCCCTGTTCTACGCCTTCATCGCATTCTACGCAAGGCTGAACTTCAAGGGCAGCCGTACGCCGTACGCCGTACGACATGCGTCGGGGGCGCCAGTTACAGAACACCGGTGACACCGAGTGGCATGGTCCAATTTGCGTCTCCGCGTGTCACTCCGCACGAGGCACGCCGGGACGCCCGTTGCGACCACGGAGAACGCGGCTGTCGACAACGTGTAGATGCGATGGCGTATCCGTGCCACGTGGCTGATCCGCGGCCTTCCCACGCACTCTTAGCGCTGATGGAGTTGCGCGCGGAATCGCTCGTCAAGACCCGACCTCTGCGCGTCGTGCGCGCATCCTGTGCGCTAGCCGCGCCCGATTGGGTTGCGGGCCCGGCCCACGGCTGGGGTGACGTGCGCACGACGCTCAACTGCGGTCGGGCGCGCGGTCAGCGGCAAACCGTCATCGCCCGCCTACCCAACAGCTGCTTTCAGTTCGGCCGCGCGATGAACGCTCTCCCAGCTAAACTCGGGTTCGTCGCGTCCGAAATGCCCGCCGGCCGCGGTCTTCAGATAGATCGGGCGGCGGAGATCCAAATAGTCGATGATGCCGCGGGGCGTCAAGGGGAATAGTTTGCGGACGAGTTCGCAGATGACATCGTCGGGAATCTGGCCGGTGCCTTGGGTGTCCACGTACACGCTGATCGGCTCCGACACGCCGATCGCATAGGACAACTGGACTTCACAGCGGTGAGCCAGGCCGGCCGAGACGACGTTCTTGGCGACGTGTCGAGCCATATAAGCGCCGCTGCGATCCAGCTTGGTTGGATCCTTGCCGCTGAAGGCGCCGCCGCCGTGCCGTCCCCATCCGCCGTACGTGTCGACGATGATCTTGCGCCCGGTCAGTCCACAGTCCCCATGCGGACCGCCGACGACAAACCGCCCGGTCGGGTTGACGTGATATTTGACCTCGCCCTGAACCAGGTCGCGAGGCAGCACCGGCTTGATGATCCGCTCGATTACAAACTCGCGGATTTCCTGATTCGACACGTCCGGGTTGTGTTGGGTCGAGACGACGACGGCGTCCACGCGAACGGGCCGGAGGCCGTCGTATTCGATCGTGACTTGGCTCTTGCCGTCCGGCCGCAGCCAGCCCGCCTCGGATTTGAACCGCGCCTCGGTCAGCCGGTGGATAAGTCGATTCGCCAAGGTGATCGGCAGAGGCATCATCTCCGGCGTTTCGTCACAGGCATAGCCGAACATCATGCCCTGGTCGCCGGCGCCGGTCTGCTTGCCAGTCGCCGCGTTCTCGTCCACTCCCATCGCGATGTCGGGGCTCTGTTTGTCCAGCGCCAGCAAGACCGAACACGTGTCGGCGCAAATCCCCTGATGGTCGTCGACGTATCCAATGCTGCGGATCACGTCGCGGGCGACTTTTGTATAGTCCACTACGGCCTTGCTGCTGATCTCGCCCGCCACGATCACGACGCCCGTCGTGACCAGCGTCTCGCACGCGACTCGGCTGGTCGAATCCTGCTCGATCAACGCATCGAGGACGCCGTCGGAAACCTGGTCGGCAACTTTGTCAGGGTGCCCCATGCTGACGGATTCACTGGTGAACAAATATTTGCTGGCGGTCACGATCCGAACTCCTTGCGTTGCTTCTGATGGTGTGCGGCCCCAGCGTCGCGAGCAGGCGCAGACCGCGAATGGAACGATTATAAGCGACGCCCAATCATCGACACAACCGGCCCGACATTCGACAACCGGCGCCTGCCGCCGCGCACGGTCCGCCCGCACTGCGCGGCGTTTGGATCGCGCGCCGGCGAGGCGTCAAAACGCTAATCCTTGGCGTCCGAATCGCCTGACGCGCCGCCGCCGAGCAGATCAAGCGGGCATGGTGGGATCAGAACGGCTTGGTCATCCGGCACGCGAGTCTGCAAGCCCGCACATTCGACTCGCTCCATGACGTCGGCGAGTCTACCAGCGTTATCGTTACACGAGGTGAACTGCATCACGCTCGATAAGATGGGAAATATGGGAATGGGAAACCTAGCGCGGCCCGCAGCCGCAACTAAACAAGGGCGAGAAATATTGAGGAGGACCATGAATCACACGAATAAAGACATCGCGTCTAACCGTTTTTCTTCATCCCCGCGATCCGTGTCCATCCGCCGTGATTCGCCTGTCACGTCTCTCCCGGCTACGACGGGGCGCCGAAATCTCAGCGTCCTCAGCGTCTCTGCGTTTCCAAAA
>JAVYAJ010000369.1:0-4853 GCA_032229885.1 Candidatus Anammoximicrobium sp.
CCTCCGATCACCGTAGCCTGGGGCAACGCCCCAGGGCTGACGCCGCGCGTGTGCCTCTGTTGGCCGAAGGCCATATTCATCCGGGCCGCGGTGACATGTTGATGTTGGCCTTCGGCCAACACGGTTGCGATCATCTCTGACTCCTGGGGCGTTCCCCCAGGCTACGTTGGTGATGGCCTTCGGCCAACACGCCTCCTGTCGTCTGCGCTGCGCAACAGTCATGCAATAACAATTCCACTTAACGCGGGCCAGTGCCCGCAACCCAAGAATCTGTTTGGCCGAAGGCCTCCGATCACCGTAGCCTGGGGCAACGCCCGAGGGCTGGCGCCCCGCGCGTGCCTCGTTTGGCCGAAGGCCATATTCTTCCGGGCCACGGTGACACGTTGATGTTGGCCTTCAGCCAACACGGTTGCTGTCGTCTCTGATTCCTGGGGCGTTGCCCCAGGCTACGTTGGTGATGGCCTTCGGCCAACACGCTTCCTGTCGTCTGTGCGACCTCTTGTCATCGGCAAGCTCGCTGCCGATTACCTTTTTTCCACGTAGCCCGCGGGCGGCTGGCAAGCCTGGAACGGTTTTCTCAGATCGCCGACGCCATTGCCGTCCTCGTCCTTGAAGAACGTCTTCACGTCACAGTCGCCGGCCGCGGCCGTCTGATGCATGGCTCGTAGAAGAGATAGCTCGTCCGACGTGTCGTACGAGAGTTCCCAAATCATGACGCCGCCCAGCTTTTGCTGCTTGGCCAACTGGGTCTTCTTTACGATCGTGGGGATCCCGTCATAGTATTTCGTTCCGGCGGTGTCCTGATAGGCGTAGGCCGGGTCTGTCGCGACCAGCTCGCGATAGGCAAAAGAACGCACGGGCTTAGTGAAATCATATCCGTAAAACGGCACGCCCAACACGATCCGTTCGCCGCGGATGCCTCGCTTTTGTGTCCAATAGCGAACGGCGTCTTCGGCAAACGAGTAAGGCGAGTGCGGGCCGACATCGTCCGGGCGCCAGGGGCCGGTCTTGTCGTACACCATCACGTTGATGAAATCGTACGCTTCGATCGCCGCCTGGGTGACGGCGGGATGCACGCCCGTCGCTCCCAAGGCCGCGCTGATGCCCTTGCCCTGGGCGTGCAGCGCGTCCTTCAGTTCGATCACGAACGGCGCGTACAGCTCGTCGAGCGCCGGGAGCAGATTCCACTCGATATCGACGTCCACGCCGTCCAGGTCGTTGCTCTGGACGTAGGCCAGAATGTTCTCGATGAAACGCGCCCGGCTGGTCGGCTGCAGGACTCTCGTCCACAGCTCCTGGTCAGGACGGCCGCCGCCGGCCAGCGAGATATAGACCTTCAACCCAGCTCGATGCCCGCTCGCCACAGTCGGCCGAATGTCGATCCGCCCGCTGAACTCGAGCTGGCCCTCTCGGTTCGGGTTCGCAAACGCTAGGTTCAGATGCGTCAGCTTGTCCAGCTCGAGGCGATCGATCTTCTGCACATTGCGTCCGGACAGATATCCGACGATCTTGAACGCAGGCTCGTCGGCCGCGGCCAAGCCGTGGAGCAGCGACGAGGCAAGAATGATGGTCGCCACGACCGGGCCGCGGCGGAGACGCAGGGTTCCCGAGTCTCGCATTGTTCAGGCCTTTCGTCTTGTCGGGCCGCGGCGGAGCGGCGCAATTAGTTGCGTTCGATCAACTTCATCATCTCCGCCGTGATGGGCATGACCTCAAAATCCTTGAAGAACATCTCGCAATCGGCCCCGCCGTGCATCTGCAGGCCGAGCTTGCCCGTCTTTTCGCACGCCTCGTCGACGAGGTCCGACGTGCAGAATCCGTTGAGCGTCTGGACCAGGCGATCGCCGTAGGCCGCGGTGCAGGTCGTATTCCACTGGTCGTCCTTGTTGCGGACCTTTTCGATGAACTCGTCGTTCGTGACGACCCAGCCGCGGCCGCGAATCATCTTGCCGTCGATGATGCCCGCGGTGTGCCACAGCGCCGAATCTCGAGGGCCATTGGCGATCTCGTTCTGAAATCCGCGCAGCACCCACGGCGCTTCGGTCTCCTCTGACCGGAAGTACAGGGCGCTGTTGCCGCCGTGCATGCGGTACGTGACGCGGGCGATGAAGTTGTCGTAATCCTTGGTGGAAATGACCAGCCCGTCTTTTTTCTGATCCTTGGAATGGGCGCCGTGCAACACGCCGTCGTCCGTGAACGACCATTCTTCCGGAAGCACGAACTTGGCGTCTACGAGCTGGTACTGGCCGTCGGTGCCTTTGACGAAGAACGGCTGCCACTTGCTCTCGCCCAGATCCTTGACTCGGATGTTCCGCCAGGCGACCGATCCGGATCCGCCGGCGTGAATCTGCAGGCCGAAAAAGCCCTTCATCGAGAAACTGTCGAACATGTCGACGACCAGATTGCCGTTCAGCCAGGTCTTGATCGACGGCCCGACGCACTGGATCTCGACATCGTTCCAGCCGTCCGGCCGGCAGCCTGCCTGCGCGGCGTCGAGCCGGTCTTGCGGGGTGTAGGCGTCGAGCCAGATCACGCCGAACTGGTGGCCACGACGGCCTTCGTCGTAGATCCGCCCCGTCGAGTCGCCGTCGGGACGCATCTCGTACTGATAGCCGTACACGCGTTCGTGATCACCTTCCGGCCGCGCAGCCGAGCGGAACTGGACGCCCGAGTTGCCCGGTTCGAGGAATCGATATTCCAGCTTCAAAACGAAGTCGCCGAATTCCTTCTCCGTGCACAGGAACGTGTTGCCCGGCGTGTTCGGCACGCATTTGCCCACGATCGCGCCATCCTCGACCTGGTACTCGGCCGATCCGCCGCGCCTAACCCAACCGTCCAAGCTCTGGCCGTTGAACAGCGAGACGAATCCGTCCTCGACATCCGCCGCCGCGGCGCCATTGCCCAGCACGGTCGCCAGGCCAAGGGCCATCAGCATCCCAAGAAGCTTTTTCATGGTCAACTCTCGCATCAAAAGGTGTGAAAACGTAAGGGGGGCGTGTTTGTTCGAATGGGCTTCGATTATGTCTTCTCGCCCCGGCCACTGTCAAGGCTCTGCGGCGCAGCCGCGCGCCAGCCGCGCCGGCTGCGCGGTCGAATGGGCGTTGCGCGCTGGGCACGCGCGTCGACGATCCGGGCTGGCGCGTTGTCCAATGCTAATCGGCGCGCAGGCGGACTCGAGTCTGGGCGAGGCGCTGGCGCCACGGATCGGAATCGATGGGACAGGGAACGGCAAGTCGTCCCAGATTGCCGGAAAAACGAGCTGAGACGAGATCGCTGGCAAGCGAAATGGCTGGACAGCGAGCGCGGGGCCGTGCGCCGCCCTGGAGGGACGCGCTTCGTCGCGTCGGTCTGGCGGCGGCCACGTGTAGCGCGTGGGCCGTTCGGCTCGACGCCTGGCCGCCGGGCCGGTGGCCAATGCCAAGCGTTCCAGGGCGAAACCGCGCCGTTCGGCGGCCCGCGGCGCCAGCGGCTACTTGCGGCGGCGATGTTTGACCAGCGTCACTTCGTTGCCCGTGTCGTTGTAGATCACTTCGTCCATCAGCGACCGCATCAGCCAGATTCCGCGGCCGCAGACGGCCTCGAGATTCTCCGGCGCGGTGGGATCGGGCACGCTGTTGGGATCGAATCCCGGGCCTTCGTCGCGAATGGTGAAGGTCGCACCGTCCGCCGAAATGCGGACTTTGATGTGAACCTTGCGTTGGGAATACGGTTTCTCTCTACGACGCTGCTCGAACAGTTCGCTATATTTGTCGTCGTCGAATTCTTCTCGCAACTTAGAGCTTAGCTGCAGATTACCGTGATGAATCGCGTTCCGTAGCGCTTCCTCCAGCGCCAGGCACGTCAGCTCTTCGGTCCCCTCTTCGCACGCCTCCGCATTGCGCAGGCAGGCCACGGCGTACTCGAGCATGTGGGGGATGACGGTCGTATCGTTGTCTTCGATGACGAACGTGCTGTCGGTGTCGGTGATGGTCCGCAGAAAACGATTGAGTTCGCGCTTTTCCAGACACAGGGTCAGCAGTTGGCCGACCATCCCCGGCAATTGTTTGGCCAGCGCCGGCTTGGGGACATAGGCTCGGGCGCCCGAGCGGGCGGCCTTGAACGCGATCTCTTCGTTGCCATAGCCGGTCATCAGGATCACGGGGATCAGCGGATGTTCGCGGCCGATGCGGAGCAGCAGTTCCAACCCGTCCATCTCGGGCATCAAGTAATCCGTGATGACCAGGTCGGGCGGTCGGGCGCGGATGAGACGCAGCGCTTCGGCCCCGTTGTCCGCATAGTGGATCTCCAGCTTGGGCGTTTCCTTCAGCAGTGCACCAACAAACCGTTGGTCCATGCGAGAATCGTCAACCACCAGTACCGTCGGCATAAGCCGCATTCCCATCGGATCGATCTCTTGCCGCCGTTCGAACCCACGTCAATTGTGGCTTGCGATCTGTCGCCTGACAACCCCGCCTTCAGACGCTTCGCTTCTAGAACGGTTCACGGATGATGCCGCGGGCGGGTAATCATGACCGGCCGAGCCCCGGCCTCGATCGAACCGTTCCGAATCTTGCTGGCAGCAAGAGACGATCGAAGTGCGTCAACAGGTGGAGCTAAGGATCGTTCGCTCGTTTAGTGTCCGATCGTTTCCTGGGAAGGCGTGGCGATTTGTGGTCGTTCACGGTTTGTCACGCCAGCCTAACACGGGCCAGTGCCCGCAACCCGAGAATCTGTTTGGCCGAAGGCCTCCGATCACCGTAGCCTGGGGCAACGCCCCAGGGCTGGCGCCGCGCGTGTGCCTCGTTTGGCCGCAGGCCATATTCAACCGGGCCGCGTTGACACGTTGACGTTGGCCTTCGGCCAACACGGTTCCG
>JAVYAJ010000370.1:0-5060 GCA_032229885.1 Candidatus Anammoximicrobium sp.
ACTGACGACTGACGACTGACGACTGACCACAGACGACTACTGCGACGCGCGCATGCGGAACTGACAACGCGTGCCGTGCAGCGTATGCTGAGCGTTGCGCCGCGCCGTAAACGCAGCCGGTACAGCCCGACACGGCCCGTCGGCCGTGAGGCTGGTTGCAGACCCATCCCCCGTTCTTTCCCGGGACGACATGAGTTCCGCATCAAGACTTGACCCGAATGCCTTTCCGTCCGGTGCGCTGTGGGAACGCGCCGCCGCCGTATCCGTTCGCGCGCTGCGTGACGGGGCGTTGCGGCCCATCGCGACGGACATCGCACGCGTGCGCGAAGGCGACATCGATTTTCTGGTTCGCGTCGTGCGCCGACCGTCGGGCAAGCCCGTGATCCGCGAGAGCGCGGCGATCGGATCGTCCGAGCGGTCCAACCCCTTTCTGCCCTACGATCCCGCGTTGCACGTGGCCGATGTCCCGCCGGACCATGTTTGTCTGCTGAACAAGTTCAACGTGGTCGCCTGTCATCTGCTGGTCGTGACTCGCGCGTTCGAGAACCAGGAAACGCCGCTGACGCTCGCGGACTTCGAGGCGATCTGGCGCTGTCTTGCCGAAGGCGAAGCCTTGGCTTTTTACAACAGCGGCGTCGTGGCGGGCGCTAGCCAGCCCCACAAACATCTGCAACTGACGCCGTTGGCCGCCGAGCCGATAGACAGGCCGCCCCTGATGCCACTGCTCGACGCCGCCGGAACCCTCGGCCGCGAAACGCCATTGGCAGCGTTTTCCTTTCCGCACGCCTTCGCCCCGTTGCCCCGCGATCTCGCCACCGTCGATCCTCGTAGGGCTGCCGCGGCAACAGACGCGATCTACCGGCGCCTGCTGCAACGCATCGGCATCGCCTGGCCTGCTGATGGCGAGCGTTTCGCACGGGCCTACAACCTGCTGATGACCCGGGGCTGGATGCTGGCGGTCCCACGAACGCGGGAATGTTTCGAGTCGATTTCCTGCAACGCGATGGCTTTCGTCGGAGCGTGGCTGGTCCGCGACGAACGCGAGCTCGAGCTGTTGCGCCGCCGGGGGCCGCGGTCGGCGCTGCGAGAAATCACGGCCCAGCCGGTGTGACCGGTTCGACCGGCGTGACCAGCGCGATCAGCGTCGAGCCGGCCGGCGCCTTCGACTGGGTCTCGTCCGAGCAGACGATCAATCGCTTGGCCGGATCGACGACAAACAGGACGGCCGCCCTTTCCCCGTGGGTTGCCCGGTACTGGTCCCAGGTGTATTTGTCGGTGATCGACGTCTTCTTGATCTTTGCGCCGGCGGCCACCCGGGCCAGCAAGTCGTCGCGATTGACCGCTCGGTCAAACGCGAGCCTGCCGCGCAACCGGGGCGGCACGCTTTGACGGCGGCGGAAATCGACGTTCCGCGGCTCCAACTGGTACACGTTCACGCGGCCGAACATCGGGGCCAGCTCGCGAACCGCCAAGGCGTTGACCTCGTCGTTGGGCGTCACAGCCACTAGACGCCCGATGCCGCCCAAATCGAGATCCTCCTGGACATGCTCGGACAGGATGCTGGCGCATTCGGCGCTTAGCCCCGCCGTCCGGGCTTCCGTGACATTCCGCACGTTCGTATCGACGAGCACCACAGGAAATCCACAGCTCTTGATGGCCAACGCAGCCTCGCGCACCCAGCCGTCCGCGCCGGCGAACAGCACTCCCTGCGGATTCGCCTCGGCCAACCCCAACGCGCGGGCCACTACCGGCGAGCCCACGCCGTAGCAAGCGACGGTGCCCAGGATCACGAGAAACGTCACGGGGGACAGTTGTTGCGCTTGGGCGACGAGTTGCGCGGAATCCCCGTTGGCCGTGAGCAACAGGACGGCGCTCATCCCGAACACCGACGACACGGCCGCGGCCACGATCCCACGCGGCGCCAGACACGCCAGGAACACCCGTTCCCGCCAGGTTACCTCCGTCCCCCACATGCTGATGAAGACGGACGCCGGACGGGCCACCAGGATCGTGGAAGCGACGAACGCGATGCTGCGCCAGTGCAGCCCGGTCAACGAGGCCAGATCCAACCGGGATCCGAGCACGATGAACAGGCAGGAGACCAGCAGCACGACCAACTGCTCGGCCAGTTCGTTCACCTGACGGATCGAGACCTCGGGACGATTAGCCAACGCAATGCCCAACACGGTGACCGTCACCAGGCCCGATTCGCGCTGCAGCGCGTTCGACAACGCGTACACTCCGCCGGCCGCCGCGAGAAAGGCGATGCCCTGCAAATAATCGGGAATCCAGTAGCGTTGGACACACCGCGCCAGCAGGGCGCTGGTCGCCAGGCCAAAGCCGGCGCCGATCAGGCCCGTCTTCAGCAAAATCATCGTCGCGTTGCCCAGCGTCGCCGGACCGCTGGGCGTGAACAAGACCTCGAACACGAGCACGGCCAATACGGCGCCGATCGGATCGATCACGATCCCTTCCCACTTGGCGATCGACCCGACGCGCCGTTGAGGCCGGATGAAATGCAACAACGGCCCGACCACCGTCGGTCCGGTGACGACCAGAATCGCGCCGAGCAAGCAGGCCAGGTGCGGGTGGAAGCCTAGCAGCCACCAGGCCGCGCCGGTGTTTGCCACCCAGGACACGGCCGCGCCGACGGTCACCAGCCGGATCAGACTGCGGCTGGTGTTCCTCAGCTCGCGAAACCGAAGCGTCATCCCGCCCTCGAACAGGATGATCCCGACAGCCAGCGAGACGGGCGGGAACAGCAGCCGCGGACCCACCGAGGGATCCGTCCCCATCAGGCGCGCCAGCGCATCGTCCGGGCGGACAACGTACCCCATGCAAACGCCGAACGTCAGCAGCAGCAGGATCGATGGCAGGCGAGAACGCCAAGCCAGCCATTGGGCGATGACCCCTAGCACGGGGACCGCGGCCAGATACAGCAGCAAGTAATGATCGCGCAAACGGAACCTCGTGCCAATTCGGAACGCGCGCCTTCGGCGGACGGGTGGACCTCGGCGCCCTACGTCGCCGTCGAACGGCGTCTTCTCCGTCTAGTGTTCGGTTCAGCGAGCGAGCTTCGCACGGCTTGCGGCAGCGGCTCGCCCCCCTTCGGACGGCGGGTCACCCGTTCCGGTTCTTGTTCTTTGCCCACAGTTTGAGGATCACGCTTTCGGAGCGCGTCCCCGGCATCGGATAGCTGACGACCTTGCGCAGCTCGACGTTGCGCAACAGGCCTCGATGGCGCGCCTCGCCGCGCTCCTCGATCCAGCGCGGGCCTTTGATGGCCAGCAGACAGCCAAACTCGCCCCAGTGCGGTTCGAACCACTTGCAGATCTTCCACAGCGGCCCGACCGCGCGGGCGACCAGCGCGTCGTACCGCGTCCGACCGACGGTCTGTTCAGCTCGCTCGGCGTAAACGCGGACGTCGAGCCCCAGGGCTTGCACGATGGCCTCGATGGCGTGAGCCTTTTTGCCGACGGATTCGCACAACGCGATTTTCAGCTCGGGGCGCAGAATCGCCAACAAAACGCCCGGAACGCCACCTCCCGTGCCGACGTCCAGAACAGCCTGGCCGTCATCCAACAGACGGGCCAACTCGAGGCTGTCGACCAAGTCGCGGGCGACGAACGTGTCGTAATCCGTGTGCCGCGTCAAATTCAGCTTGCTGTTCCAATCCCAGAGCTGCTGGCAGTACCGCTCGAACAGCGCAAGCTGGACTTCCGAAACCGCCAGGCCATGGCTAGCCAGCGCCGCCGACAACGAACGTTCGTCCACCTCGCTCAACTCGCTGGCCATCGTCTCTCTCCGCTCTGTTGCCGTCCGCGGCGGGCGCTGCCGGCGCCCGTCGGAGGCAATCACCATCACAGACTGGATTGCGTATCGGCAAGAATGACCACGCGAACGCCATGTTCTGCGCGGCCCAGACGCACGGAGGTCGGGTCTACGAGCTTTCCCTTCGAGCCGCGCGCCGTCTCGCCTGTCTTCGTCATTGCCCGAGCCGGTCGCGGGCGCGGCCCGACCTGTCTTGCCCACGGGGCTCGCCGCCCGGCCCCGCAGCCAAACCTTATACTCGCTGACCGCTGTTCTCGACTAGCCCTAGACTGCTTTTACCCGCAGACGTTACATTTTCCGCGTTATGGGCAATAGCCGAGGATCGCGCGACCTGGCGTCCGGACCACTTTTGCCAGCAGACCCTACATTTTCCGCTATATTTTGGTTAAGGTGTGCGCGGCTCGCATCCCATCTATGGCCAGTCAGGCGAGGAGTCGATCGAAATGGCGTGTCGAGGAATCCGTGGCGCGACGACCGTCGGATCCAATACGAAAGAAGAAATCCTGTCGGCGACGCGACAGTTGTTGGGGCTGATGATCCGCTTGAACGACATTCAGCCGGAGGATGTCGCCAGCGCGCTGTTTACGGTGACCCATGATTTGGATGCCGAGTTTCCCGCACACGCAGCCCGCCAGCTCGGATGGCTCGAGGTGCCGCTGATGTGCAGCTATGAAATCCACGTCCCAGGATCGCTGCAGCGGTGTATCCGCGTCATGATCCACTGGAACACGGCCAAGTCGCAGAAAGAGATCAGCCATCCCTACCTGCGCGAGGCCAAACGCCTGCGGCCCGATCTGACCACCCCGCCGCGCATCGATTTCGAAGAGCTGGACCGTTGGATCGAGGACTATATACAGACGCATGAAACGTAACGCGACCGCAGACCACGACCAAACGAGGGCCAGGAAATACCGAAAAAACGCGCGAGAGTCTTAGTTCGTATCACGCATGCGCCGTGCGCGCAGCCTGTACACTGGTGTGTACAGTACACTTTTGCGTTGCGGGCACTGGACCGCGTTAAGCTCGTTCGATGAATGCGTGTCCGGCTGAGATCTCGAATCAGCGTAACCGTTCAGGCAATACGCCGCCAATGGAAGCGGAACGGCGCAAGCCGTCCGGTCCTTCGAGGTAGGTAGGTTCTTCGTAGCGGACCAATTGAATCGACCGCCAGCAGACAAACCGGAGGGCTTGCGCCCTTCCGCTTCAATTCTCGGTGACCGTTTTCCAAG
>JAVYAJ010000371.1:0-12450 GCA_032229885.1 Candidatus Anammoximicrobium sp.
CCCAATCCAACCTAACACGTGCCAGTATCCATAACCCAACAGTGTAATGTACAGACCAGTGTACAAGATGCGCGCACCGTGCGCGCATGATACGAACTAAGACTCTAACCCTGATGAGAAGGCGCGCCGCCCTCCCGAAGACGCCTAAACTCGCCAGCCGATGAAATCTCCACTCCCGACGAACACCACGACGACGCGTGACTGCTGCCCACTGCCCACTGACCACTGACCACTGACCACTGACACCCCCCTCACCTCTCCGACGCCGCGCGCGCACCCAGCCCATCCTGCAGCGCGTACAGCCGCGACATCGTGCCCACGTACAGCACGCCGTTGGCGGCGACCGGCGTGCTGATGATGGCTTCGTCCAGGCGGCGCGAACTGAGCACGCGCAGCTCGCGCCCCGCGGCCAAGACCCACAGATCGCCACGTCGCGTGCCGACGTAAACCTTGCCGTCGGCGACCAGTGGCGACGCCCAAGTCTCGCTGCCGGCGTCATGGACCCAGACCCGTTGGCCCGTCTCGAGATCCACGCAATGCACCTTGCCGGCACAGTCGGCCGCATACACCAGTCCATCGTGAACCGACGGCGTGGTGCAACAGTGGCGCTCGACGGGATGCGACCAGCACAGGCCGCTGGCGGTGACGTCTCCCTGGCCGCGGGGGTCGATGCACTGCAGCCAGGCTTGCCGCTTGCCCCACCAGATGTCGCCGCCCACGGTCACCAGCAGACGTGCGTCATACAGCACCGGCATGGCCTGGATCACGCTCGGGCTTTCGCGTCGATTGCGGATATAGCGATGGACGTCCTGTTTGGGCGCAGTCGGATCGCAATCGAAGCGCCACACGCAGCGCAGCGAGCCGAGCCCGTCCGGCTCGCGCGGCGCAGCGGCGTCCGATCCTGCCGTCGCGTCCCATGCCTCGAAGCCATAGCACCACCCGTCGCTTCCGCCGAGGAACACCATCCGCCGACCGTCGATCACGGCCAGCGCCGGCGAGGACCATTGCGCGTGAAAAATACGGCGGCTGATGCCTTCGCGTTCGCGGGCCAGCAGCGCGCCGGTCGCCTTGTCGATCACGACCAGCGCGGGCGCGTCCGGCTTTTCCACGCCATCGTGACGGCTCGTCAGACCGTTGCTCGTGTTGACGTACAGATATGGCCCGTCCACGAGGATCGAACAGTGCGAGGAATCATGCGGGCGGACGCCCGCCGCCGCGCGCAGGTCCAGCAGCCACAAAATGTCGGCGTCGGTCGGGCCCGGCGTCATCGCGGGCTGGTCGGGCGGCGACATGTGCCGGCCTTCGTCCAGAAACGGACCGTCGTTGCCGTTGGCCATGCCGTGCAGATCCAGGCAGACCACTTCGTCGCGATTGGTGACCATATACACCCGATCGCCTTCGACGGTCGGCGGCGAGCACATGCCGGTCTGCGGCCAGTCCAAATAGATGTCCTCGGCCAGCTTTGGCGTCACCAACTGCCAGAGGAATCGGCCATCCGTTTCGTCCAGGCACATCAACACGCCTCGGTCGCCCTCGTGCTTGGCGTCGCGCGGCTGGCCATTATTGGTCCCGATCAACACGCGACCTCCGGACACGACCGGCGTCGCCCAGCACTGAGATCCCAGCGCGGTCACCCATTTCACGTTTTCGCCCGTCCGCGGGTCGAAGCTCGACGGCAGCCCCGTCTCTGGCGAAACCATGTTCCGCGAATGTCGCTCGCCCCATTGCGGCCGATCTTCAGCGGTCGCCAAGATAGTCAACGCGGCCCACGCGGCGACCGCGGACATCGCGATCCGACATTCGATCCAGCGCTTGGCCATGCTTTCGGCTCCTTTCTCGTTTTCTGCCCGCGAGCGAGTCGCGCCATCGTAGACGCGGCATCCTGCCGCGTGCGAGCGGCCGTGGGGCGTTCAGTCCGGCAAGTCGAACCCGGCGACCATGCCCCGGTCGGTCGCGATGACGACTCGCCCGGCCGCGGCGGATTGCAGCGGCATCATCTGCATCGCGCGGCCGGCGATCTGGCCGCGACGCCGCGGCGCGCCCAGGCCATCCAGCGCTATGATCGCCCCATCGTCACAGGCAGCCACGATCCACGGCGCGGCGGCCGCCGCCGGTCGGACGCACCGCACGGAGATCGGCGGGCTGGCCAGCCGGGTCGCCCAACGCTTTTCGCAGCAGTGGTCGAGCGCTACGATCAAGCCCTCGCTGATCCCGACGACGATCTCTTGCTTGCCGTCGTTGTCCAAGTCTGCCACGTCCATGTCGCGCAGCGTGCTGCGCGGCGTGTTGTTGGCGCCGGGCCCAAACTGCGCGTTGTACAACGGGCGGCCCTGCGCGGTGTACACCGTCACGCGATTCCAGGCTCCATTGATTCCCGTGACGACCTCTTTCTGCCCGTCGCCGTCCAGATCCTCGTAGAACAGGCCGGTGCGATTCTGAGCGGTCCAGCCGCCGACATCGGAATGGCCGGGCGGAGTCGCCGCATAACCCGCCGTGGTCACCGCCAACGTCCGGCTGTTGACCACCGCCAGGTTGTCGTTTCCGTTGGGCCACTGGGCGATCAGTAGATTTCGGCTGTCGTCCGGGCCGTCGACGAGCAGGAATCGCGTGCACGGGCCCCAGAACACGGGCGTGCGGCGAACCAGTTTGCCGTCGCGATCCAGGATCTCGAGCGTGCAGGCGCTGCCGACAAAACAACGCGGCTGGCCCTCGTCGAACTCGGCCGTGTACAGCCCGTGAATGCCTTCGTGACCGCGGGCGCTCTTGAACCAGTAGGTCTTGGCGGCTTGCCACACCGCCGGATCCATCTCCGACGTGAACGACCAGCGGCGCTGGCCCTGCAGATCGAAGGCGACGACTTGTTCGTCCACACAGCCGACCAGCAACGTTTGGCATTCCTCCCACCAATGCAGCGTGCGGATCGCACCTTCGGTCTGCAGCCGGCGGATTTCCTTGCCGTCGGCCGTCAGCAGACGGACCTCGCGATCGGCCGCGACGCCCAAAATCGCGCCGTCGCTCGTCGGGATTTCGATGATCGCGACCACGGGCTCGGCCAACTCGGTGACGAACACCGCGGGCAGCTCGGCAAGCGTTGGTTGTGCCGCGGGCGCGTCTACGGTTGCGGGCGCGTTTGCCACGTCGGTTGGCGTCCGGCGCGCCTGGTGCTCGACCAGCAATTGCTGCAAGCGGTCGCCCAGTTGAGCCAACGCGCTCACGTCCGGCGCCGCGCCGCGCAGCGTGTGGCGGCCGGCGGGCAGCGCCACGCGATGCAAGTCTGAATCCGGCGCGCCGCCGGCCGGCCGGTCGTCCAGTCGCAACGCATCGGGCGCGGCCAATCGCAGCCCGATGCTCGTCGGCTGGCGGGCGACGACGTGGATCACGCCGGTGGCGAAATCCCAGTCCAAATCGACGGGCGCATCGGCCGCCACCAACCGTTGGCCCGCGCCGGCGGACCTCAGCGCCTGGCCAAACAGATGGTCTTCGGCCACCACAGCCAACTGAGCCTGCGTCTGGGCGTACTCGCCGGCCACCGCCAACGCGGCGATGGGCGCCGATCCGGCCGCGGGGGCCGTCGATTCAGCCGCGGGGTCCGCCGCGGCCTGTGGCACGGCCAACAGCGCGGCATTGTCGGCGATGCGGACGCACGCTGGGCGCGGGCTGGCGTCCGGGCCAGCCGGCCTGATCAAATAGAAGGCTTGGCGATGCCCGCCCGGCTCGACGGCGCCCGTCCAGGTCATCGTCAGCGTGTCTCGCCCGGCGACCACTTGCGGGTCGCACGACCGCAACTCGATCGCCGCCCGCGCCGCGGCATCCTTGCTCGTCCCGCCGATGTCCCCGCTCGTGGCGCGCGCGACGGGGATGCGAAGGACCTGTTCGGCGGCATCCCACCGGCCGCCGGGCGTCTGCCACTTGGTGTCGATCCGCATGTGCTGGCTGCGAGTGCGAAACTCGAGGTCGTCCACGACCAGCGCATAGCGGCCAGTCCGCTGACAGATCGCGCGTCGCCAGTTGCAGAACGCCGCGCGTGGAACCTCGCCCACCGCGATCGCCGTAGGCCCGATCACATCGGCGGTCCGCAGCGCCGCGTCCATGGCGACCAGCGGTTCGACCATCCCGTCGGCGCGGGTCTGGACTTGGTTGTGATAACCCTGCAAGACCGTCTGGCCGTCGAGCCGCAGTTCGAGAATGGCAAACGTATGGTAGGGGTTTCGCGAAGCGCCGTTGAAACCGTCCAACAGCACAAAATCGCCCGTCTGGTCCGCCGCGCTACGATAGCTGGCGAAGTAAAACGATTGGTCCTCTGGCAGGCCGCTGCCTCGCGCCGCCCACGCCGGCTCGGGCAGCCGGGCAATCGTCCACTGACCCTTCAAGTCGTCCGGCAATGCGAGCTCGAGCGTCGGTTCGGGCCAGAACGATTGGCCCAGCCGGAACACGTCCGTGTTGACGCCCGTCCGCTGTCGATAGGTCAGCCAGCGGCCGTCCTGCGTCAGGTAGGCCGCTTTGTGCAAAAAGTCCAGCGCCGCGTAATTCAAAGCCCAATCGGGCGTCCGTCCGGACACGAGCGCCTCTTGTCCGCGCAGCAATTCGCCCAGTACGCCGTTTTCCAGTGGCCGTCGATCCCCGGTCAGAACCATATACGTCAAGATCGGCGCCAGGCCGGTGTTGTACCAGAACAGGTTGTCGCTCTCGCCCGCGATCCAGGCGTGCTCGTGCAACGAACCAAAGGCAAGTTCGCCGGCCCGCTGGCACTGGGCCCACACCGGGGCCGGATAATGCGTCTGGAAATAGCGGCCCAGACAGTACAGCGAGATGGCCGACCACTGGCCATGCCGCGATCCGACGCTGCGCGGCGGCTCGGTCAGGCGATACACGCCTTCGTCGCGCCGGTGGTTCAACTGGCGGGCGAACGCGTTGACGATCCGCAGCCGCTCGTCGTCCGTGAACACCGGGCTTTCTTCGATCAGATCCCAGAACAGAATCGCCAGGTGGGCGTTGTAATGATAGAACCCGGCCAGCGGATCCTGCTTGTTCTCGATTCGCTCGCCGTCGATCTCCTCGATCTCGCGCAGCGCTTGGGCGTCGGGGAACGCCAGTCGCACGACCTCGCGGGCGCTGTGCTCGTCGCCGGTCATATAGTACATGGCCATCCGTTTGCTGATGCTGCACCAGCCAAAGTAGCCGACCGAACCATAGCCGTGGGACGCCTCCCAGGTTTCGAACTCGCGCAGATCCCGCGGCGGCGTCACGCCGCGGCCTAACTGAGTGACCATCGTCCAGCCCAGCGTCAGTTCGCCCGGCTCGGCCGCGGCCTGCGCCAAGACGTCGCCCAGCGCGGCGGCCCCGCGCTCGACGCCGACATCATCGCTGGCGCCGACCACCACTACGCCGTAGCCGTTGCCGAACGGATTGTGCACGGTCCGAATGACATGCCCCTCGGCTCCCGGATATTTGAGGTCCACCAGGCAGAAATAGCGGTCGTACAGCGCGCTGATCGTGCGGTTGGTCGAGCGATTGCCGAGCACGATCAGGTTGCCGACGATGGGCAGGGCCGCGCGCGGATCATCGTCGCCGATGATGGGCGGCGCGACGCCGGTCCGCTGCTGGATCGCGCGCTGGATCGCCGTCGCCGCCCGCTGATAGACGGTCGCGGCCGGCGCTACGATGGCTGCGCTGGCGCGCCCCTCGTGCACCAACGCGAGCCGTGCGTGCAGATCCCACACCGTGTCGTATTGCGGAGGGACCGGCGGGGGCGGCGGGCCGGGCAACGGCGGCAAGCCGCCGACCAGCCGCACATCGGCGACCAGCACTCGCGGCGTCGGGTCGCGATGCGTGTACAGATAGATCATGCCCCGCGTGGTGTCCGGCGGCGCCGTTCCCTGGACGGAAACCTCGTGAAAGCGATCCGTGAATCGCGGCGCCAGCGAGGTCTGGACAAAGTGGCCGGAGGGCAGAAAGCGGAGTTGCAGGTAGGCGCCGGCCCCGGCCACCTCGGGCAGTCCGCGCACACGGACCGAGGCGCGATAGGTCTGCTCGCCGTCCAGCGGAAACGACTGCGACACGCCGATCTCCGCCGCCTGGTCTCCGTCGGCGATCAGCAGCGCGGTCTGCCCTTGATCGACGTCCACGACCTTCAAGGTCTGGTCGACGCCGTTGCCTCCGTACAGCGCCCAGCCCGTCGGCGCGCCGCGCGGATCGACAGGCCCGGCCAGCATCGGGTTTTTCAGCGGTACGTCGAACGTCTCGGCGAGGACCATGGCCGGGATCGCCATCAGAAGAAAGGCCATCACACGGACCCAACGGCGGCGGGCGACGGATACGCTCATGTTGAAACCATCCTTCGTAACGCGGGCTAGCGCCCGCAAAGGCGAAGCGCTCGTGGTCGCGTTCGTTGTCCGGTAATCCAGTGACGGGCGATTTCCAACGACGCATGGGGCCAATGGGACCCATGGGACGGTCCTGGCCGGACGGAACGCGCCCCCGAGTGGGCATCGGCAGCCAGTATACACCGGCCTATTGCTGCAGCGCATACAGGACGATGTTCACCACCAGCCGTGCGGCGTCGGCGGGCAGATAGCCTTTGCAGTCCAGCGACGCGGCGTTTTCCAACGCGCAACTGATGTCGTACGGCGAGAACACGACCGCCAATCGACCGTCCAGTTCGACCGCTTCGAGCGTCGGGGCCACCTGCGTCTGGCGCGCCGTCAGCGGATCGTCGCCGCCGCGCAACTGCGGATCTCGCAGCGTTACCGTGTTCAACGCGTGGCCCGAATACTGCGAGGTGAACAGCGGATGGTCGGACGGTAGGCGAACGAACTCGGCCTCGGGCAACGCGGCCTTGATCTCGCGCCGCAGCGCCTCGGCGAATTGCGGGTTGGCGCAGATCGCGTCGCCGAACAGAAAGCCGCCTCGCCGCAGGTACGTCGCCAGCGCTCTGCGCTGCGTGTCCGTCCAGCGGAAGCCGCGGCGGCCGTGGACGAAGGCCACGGCGTGGTCGAGCAGCCGCGGATCGTCCGTCGCCAGCAGCAGCGGCTCGGCGTTGACCCGCAGGCCGACGTCCGAGCGCAGCACGCTCAGCATTCGTGGCAGGGCGTTGACCGCTTCGTCGCTGCCGCCGCCGTGCATCAGCTTGGGAATCGTCAGCACGCCTCGAGCCGGATCGTCGCCGGCATCGCCCGGCGCCCGGATCTGGGGGCGCTGAAGCTTGTCCTTCAACTGGCGATTGGTGGCATAGGCCAGCACATTCGCGCCGATGGCCAACGCCGCGTCGATCTGCGCCTGGACGGATTGCGGATAACCCGTTTCGCGCTCGCCGCGACTCAGTTCCCACAGGCACGACAGGTCCGTCGGGCAATAGACGACGCTCGTCCGACAACAGGCGTCAACACCGTACAGCGGCCGTATCTGGTCCGGGGCGACGCGCTGTTGCGCGAACCAGATCACGTGGTCGGACGACAACAGCCGCAGCGGACTGTCGGGGAACAGGTTCTTGACCAACTGCCGAAACGAACGATCGAACGCTTCGCCGCCGCAGCACGCCTCGGCAAAAATGAAGCCGCCTTGGGCGACGTACTGTTTCAGCTTCTGTTGGTCGGCGGCGGTCAGTTCCAGCGGCTCGCGTCCGCTCAGGAACAGGACGGGCGACTCCAACAGGTCTTCGACCGACGCCGCCTGCGCGTCGATCGTCTGCCAGGTCAGCTTTTGCCGCCACAGCGGCTCGACATGGCCGATCAGACGGTGCACGCCGTTGCGATGTCGATCCCAGTCGTTCGTCTGGCCGTGCCGCAGCTTGGCGATCGCCACGGGGCGTCGGCCCTTGGCCAGAAACAGGAGGGCGAACGAGGTGGCGATCAGCGGGTTGTCTTCGCCGTTCCCGTCGCCGCGCCAAAATCCTGACAGCCGGTCCTGCTCGCGAACCAGCATCTCGGCGCCCTCGCGATACCAATCGTGCTGGCCCAGGAAGCGATGGCCGCTCAGCCGCCCCACCCGCTCGACCGCGTACAGATAGTAGTACAGGCCGGCGCGGCCAAAGCCCAGTCCGCCCAGGCCCGTCGGACCGGGATTCGTGTTGACGGTGAACCGAGCGCCCAGCCAATCCAGGCCCCGTTGCAGCGGGTTGTCGTCGTCCTGGACGCCACAGCAGCGGATCGTTCCGCCTTCGACGCGGGCGTCGCCCTGACCGGCATGACTCGAGGCCATGATCAGCGCGCCGATGCCCGCGCAGGTCATGCTGCCGGTGGGCGGCGCCTCGGGCTGGTTCTCCAACGCCCGATAGTAGCCCCATGCCCCGTCCGCCCGCTGACAACCCAGCCAATAGTCCAGTGTGCGTCGCCAGGTCGCGGCGGTGACGGCGACTCCGGTCTGTTCGGCTTCGTACAACCCCAACACGGCGAATTGCGAGTTCGAATTGTCGCCGCGAGCGCCCTGCCCGGCGGCCAGGAAATAGCTCCACGCCCCGGCCCGTTCGCCCTCGGTGATCTGGGCCCGCTCGAGCCACGCCGCGTTGCGCTGGATCAGCAGCATGTCCTTCTTCGGCTCGGCCGCACAGAACACGAGCGTCTGCAGCGCCGTGACATACACGGACTGGGGATCGCCCAGTTGCCGCAGGTAGGCCAAAGCCTTGTCCACCGCCGCCGATTTAACGGGCTCGCCGGACTCGAGCAGGGCCAGCGTGCACAGGGCCGTCACGCCGCCCGCGTATCCGACGCGGTCCGGCCAATTGCCGCGCTCGCGCGATTGCTGGCTCTTCAGATATTTCACCCCGGCCGCGATGGCCTGGCGCACGTCGTCGGGAGTGACTTCGGACCGCGCAGGTTGCGCCGGGAACAGCCCGATCGCGACCAACGTCCATGCCACAACCCCAGACCGAATCATCGTGCGACTTCCTCGGCGCGCGACGCGCCCTAGAAACTCGAAACCGGGCCTCCGCGCAGGCGATCGTTCATCTTGCACCGCCCGTCCTGGGCGACTGACGTGCGCCGCGCCAGACGCCGCCCGCCCGGCGACGGTGTCATTCCGAGCCGTGCTTGGTATAACTTAGCATTCCGGCCGCGGCCGACACAATAGAAGCCAACTGCCCCGCGACCGACGCTGGCCCCACCCTCTATTTCGTGCGCGAAGGAGCCGCCCCATGACTCGAATCTGCGTCCGACCGAACAGGCTCGATCGACGAACCGCCTACCCCATACGCAGGCTCGCCGCCCGCGAATCGGCGACGGAGCCGCGCGCCCCGTTGTCGCGCTGGCTCGCCGTGGCCGTAGGCGCCGCTGCGATATGCGTGGTATTGGGTGTGTCCCGGCCGTCGGCCGCGCGCGACGTGTACGTTGCGACAACCGGCGACGACGCGAATCCCGGGACACAAGACCGGCCGTGGGCAAGCGTCGCCAAGGCCGTCGCCGCGATGCGCGGCGCGGGGCCGGGGACCATCTGGATCGGCCCCGGAGAGTACTATCTGGAGACGGGCCTCGTGTTCGACGCCCAGCACGCGGGAACGCCCGACCGGCCGCTGGTCATGCGGGCGACCGAACCCGGCGCCGTCCGGCTGACCGGCGCCCGGACCGTCCAGGGGCTGCGGCCGATCACGGCCGACGAGGCCCGCGACTTGATCTCGCCCGAGGCTCGGCAGCATGTCCTGGTGGCCGACTTGTCAGCCTTGGGATTCCCCCCGCTGGCCCCGCTGCCGGACAAGCATCGCGACCACGGCCAGGCGGAGGTCGTGTTCGGCGATCAACCGATGCAATCCGCGCGATGGCCGAACGAGGGCTTCGTCGAGTTCGACAAGGTGGTCGATTCGGGCGCGTCGGGCATCACGCATTGGGTGTCGCGCGAGGTCTATCGACCCGGCTCGTTCGTCTTCCCCGGCGATCGGGCCAAGCGGTGGAACTTCGAGCGCGGCGTCTGGCTGCATGGCTTTTGGTGCTACGAGTGGAGCGACGAGGTGTTGAAAGCGGCTTCGTATGATCCGGCCACCGGCGAGCTGCGGCTGGCGGCCAAACACGCCTACGGGATCGGCTCGCCGCATCGCCCCGACGCCAAACATCCGTTCTACGCGCTGCACGTTTTCGAGGAACTCGACCAGCCCGGCGAATACTATCTCGACCGTCAGAACAACCGGCTCTTTTTCTGGCCCCCCGGCGACGTGACCCAGACGCCCGTGCGGCTGACGCTGTGCCGCCAGCCGCTGTTGCGGGCCGACGGCTCGGCCTATTTGACGATTCGCGACCTGACGTTCGAGAACGGCTGCGACGCGGCGATCTCGATCCGCAACGGTCGCGGCTGTCGCGTCGAAAACTGCCTGATTCGCAACCTTGGCCGCAGCGGCGTCTCGCTCGTCGGCACGGACATGGTCGCCGCAAACTGCGAGGTCACGCAAGTCGGCTCGTACGGGATCCTCATCAGCGGCGGCGTGCGCAAAACGCTGACGCCCGGGCGATGTGCGATCGAGCGCTGCCATATCCATCATGTGGGCCGACTGAACTGGGAGGGCGGACGCTGCGCCATCCTCGACGGCTGTGGGAACCGCCTGACGCAGAATCTGTTTCACGACGGTCCGACCGGCGCGGTGGCATACGGCGGAAATGAACACGTGCTCGAGCTGAACGAAGCGCACACCATGTGCATACATTATGCGGATGTCGGCGTGTTCTACACCGGCCGCGATTGGGCCAGCCGCGGGAACATCGTCCGCTGGAACCATATCCACGACGTGGCCGTCAAGGGCGGCAGCGGCGCGCAGGCGATCTATCTGGACGATTGCGACAGCGGCGAGATCGTCGTCGGCAATATCACCAATCGCTGCGGCAACCGCGGCGTGCTGCTGGGCGGCGGCCGTGACAACACGTTCCGCGGGAACATCTTCATCGACCAGCCGATCGGGATCCACGTCGACGGGCGCGGGCCACGAGGCATCGTGTTCGACCGCCCCGATTCGTGGAACCTGCTGGCCAAGTGCGAGGCGCTCGACTACCAGTCGCCCCTGTGGCGCGAGCGGTATCCGCGACTGGCGCGGATCATGGACGAGAATCCGCTCCAGCCGCTGGGCAACGTGATGCGGACGAACATCTTCATCGGCTGCAAAAAGCCGTTCGACATCCGCAAGGAGGTCGATCCGAATTGGCTGGATCGCGACGACAACCTCGAAGCGGCGCTGACCGACTGGCCCGAGCTGTTCGACGCCGGTCCTCCCGCCCGGCTGAACCTGTCCAAGCTGGCCGCGGTCTGGGAAAAGCTGCCCGGCTTCGAGCCGATCCCGCTCGATCGAATCGGCCCGGACGGCAAGGACGAGGCGCCCTGACGGAATCTCGCCGCGACGGGCCGACGCACGCTAGCCCGATGCACGCTGGCCCGACGCACGCTGGCCCGACGCACGCTGGCCCGACGCGGCGCGATCCGCCAGCGCGCGAATAGGACAACCTCGATTCAAGGCATGGGAGGCCACCCGATGTTTTGTTCCCAGTGTGGTGCGGCGGCGACCGGCAATTTCTGCTCGGCCTGCGGCGCGCGACTCGTGGTCGCCGCGACACCGGCCAGCCAGCCGGGATCGTGGCACGACGAGCATCGATATGCCGTGCTGATCGGTCTGGACGCCGTGCGCGACCAGATCGCCCAGTGCGCCGCGGGGGCGCAGCCCGGGCTCGGCAGCGAGCATTTCCTCGAGCTGTGCGACGTGGCCTTCTCGTCGCTGGGCGGCGTGTCGCTGCAAACCGTCGGGAACATCGCGATGACCTTGGGGGCTCGGCTGGGCGTCGCCACCGGCAAGACGAGCACTCGCGAGTGCTCGGCGCCGATCGGCCGCGTGATCGTCGCCGCGTTGTGCTCGCTGGCCCGCCACGGGCAAGCGCTCGAACACGTCCGGCAAGCCGAAGACGGCTGCGTCCTCGAGGCGGCGCTGCGGCCGGACATGCGGTCGCTCAAAGGCCGCCTGGTCGTCGCCATCCGCCGAACCGATCGCGGCGCCGCGGTCGAAGCAGCCGTCAAAATCCCCGGCCAACTGTTCGACTGGGGCAAGAGCAAACAGTGCCTGGAACGCCTGTTCGAGGATCTGGATTCGCTGCGGTGACGAACTCGTCGGGCTACGGGAAAACACGATATCGAACCGCAGAGAACGCCGAGAACGTCGAGTATGCCGCGGACAAAGGTTGCGAGGATGTCACCGAAGACAAATCTGATCTTCTCTCTTCTCCCTTCTCCAAAACTCCGCGTCCCTCTGTGTCTCATCATCTCGATTTCTTCGGTGCGAGGTGGATACTAGAGTCTTAGTCCGTATCATGCGCCCACCGTGCGCGCATCTTGTACACCGGCCTGTACAGTACACTTTTGGCTTGCGGTCACTAGCATGCGTTAGGTGGAATTGGTATTGCATGACTTTTGCGCAGCACAGACGACAGGAAGCGTGTTGGCCGAAGGCCATCACCAACGTAGCCTGGGGCAACGCCCCAGGAGTCAGAGATGATA
>JAVYAJ010000372.1:0-16761 GCA_032229885.1 Candidatus Anammoximicrobium sp.
ACGGCACCGGCCAGTTCACCCAAACCGGCGGCACGGCCAGTGCGGGCCGCCTGGTGGTGAACGACGGCAACAGCATGAACGGCGCAGGCAGCGGCACGTTCACGCTCACCGCCGGCGCGTTCAACCTCGGCAGCGGCGGCATCGCCACGGCAGGTGGGCCAACCGCCACCCAACTCGCCGGCGGCACCCTCACCGCCACGGCCGACTGGTCCACGGCGCTACCGATCAGCCTCACCGGCTCCGCCACGATCAACACCAATGGCCACGACATCACCATCAATGGCAGCATCAGCGGCAGCGGTTCGCTCACCAAGGCCGGCACAGGCATCCTCACTTTCGGTGGCAATAACTCTTACGCTGGCACGACGACCATCAGCGCTGGCACGCTGCAAGTCGGCAACGGGGGAACCAGCGGCACACTCGGCGGCGGGGATGTGACGAATGACGGCAGCCTCGTATTCGACCGCGGCAATAGCCTCACGGTTCCTCAGTTGATTAGCGGTACGGGCTCCGTGACGCAACAAGGCACGGGCGAGACCACCCTCACCGGGCCGAACACCTTCACGGGTGATATAACCGTCGGTTCCGGCACGCTCATCGCGGCAGCGGGCGACAATTCCCCGAACGCCACGCACGGCGCACTCGGCGATGGCCAGGCAGCGCGCACGATTACCGTGGGGGCGAACGCAACGCTGAAGTTCGCCGCCGACCATGTGTTTGGCAACCAGAGCTCCACACCCGTCACGGTCATTGCCGTCGATGGCGGTACCGTCACCAGCGCCGATGGCACCTTCAACACGCTGGGCCCGATCACGCTCGACGGCGGCACGCTCGACAGCGGTACGCCGGACGCCAACTACGGCAGCTTTCAGCTTCCCGCCGGGCTGATCGTGGATGGTCCCGGCATCTCGCGACTGGATGCCAGGGGTGTGACGTTCCCGGCGGGCACCGATATCGCCTTCACCGGCGATGCGACTCTCGAACAGCGTGGCAGCACCGGGGCACCGCTCTTCGGTGACATTCCCTTTGTCGTTTCCGGCAACGGGACGGCCAAGGACCTGCGCACCCAGCACCAGTACACCTTCTCGGACGCCAGCTTCAATGTCGGTGAGACCTCGGCGCAGTACACGATCACGAATCCCATCAAGATTGAACAGGCAACCGTTGTGGCCGCCTCGCTGGATGAGGCCCTGCGAAAGGCCATCTCGCTTTCGTTTGAAGTCAATGGGAATACATACACGATCGGCGGTGGTACGAAAAGCAATGGATTCGATACGGCCGCTGAACCTGCGGAACTCGGCACAACCAGTGCCACGATCGGCTTCGAAGACTGGTCCGACAACGACTATGACGACGCCTACATTCACTACAGTGTGATCGTTGCGGATATCCCCTCCGTGGAGGACCCATTGCAATGCGGTTGCTCCTGCCCCTGCGCGCCCGCCGCTCCCGATGCCCAGGCCGACTCGAAGACGCAGGCCCCCGGCAAGCTCAGTCCAGTGTATTCCAGCGGCAGCGTGAACGGCAACGTGGTGATTCGCAGCACCGGCCAGGTGCGTCCCGGCCAGGGCGTGCCCGCCCTGGTGGAAGTCCGGCTCAAGTTCAACGGCGTCGATCAGCCGACCACCTTTTACGACCCCAGCGCCCTCGCACCGGGCGACGATTACACGATCGGCATGCTGGCCGACACCAGCGGACTGCCCACCGGCCGTTACGACTGGGAAATGACGTTCATCTCGCACTACGGCGATGCCCGGTTCGAGGAATCGCGGTCCGGCACGCAGGACGTGGTGGACCGCACGCAGAGTGAGTTCGGCAGCGGCTGGTGGCTGCCGGAACTCGACCGGCTGGACGTCGGTGCCGGCGGTGCCAACCTTGTCGGCGGTACGAACGATAGCATCTGGTTCGCCGAAACCAGCGGCAGCTACGCGGTGGAGAGCGGCAATCCGGCAATCGCTTCGCTGGTCAAGAACGGCGATAATTCGTTCACACTGTCGTATGCCGACGGCTCCCAGAGCCAGTTCGATCCGGCGGGCCAGCTCGCCAGCCGCACCGACTCGAACGGCAACCAGCGCTCCTACACTTACGCCGATGAGGATGGCGACACGGTGGCCGACGAGCTCGTTTCCATCACCGATGAGCTGGGCCGCACTGCCACCTTCGCTTACACCGCCGGCATGGTGAGCCAGATTACCGACTTCACCGGCCGGACGACCAGCTACGCCTACACCGGCGGCCAATTGACCAGTGTCACCGAGGCCGATCCCGACGCCGCGGGCCCGCAAACCGGCCCGGTCACCGGTTACAGCTACAATGCGGAAGGACTGCTCAGCAAGGTCACCGATCCGCTACTCAACGAGTCGCAACTCTTTTACGACTTCACCGGCCGCGTCAGTTCGGTCGAGCAGGCGTGCGGCGGCACGACGGTGCTCGAGTCGTTCTACACCACCGGCGTCGCCGACCTGGCGACGATCGGCTACGACGAAACCCATCCCGCGCCGCTGGTGGCCACCGACGATGCCGTCGAATACCAGGAAGATGAACGCGGCAACCCCACGCTCATCGAGCGCGACCACTGGGGAAACATCATCCGCTCGACCGACGCGCTCGGGCACGTCACCCGGTACCTTCGCGATGCCAACGGCCTCGTTACCCGGATGATCGAATCCGACCCGGACGGTGCCGGCCCGCTCGGCGATCTGGTGACGCAATTCGCCTATGACACGCGCGGGAACGTTTTGCAGCAGATTCATCCCGATGGCACCAGCGAAAGCTTTACGTACGACGCCACGTTCGGCCGGATGACCAGCCACATCGACCAGCTTGGCCGTAAGACGGTGTACGTCATCGATCCGGCAAACGGCAACCTGCTGAGCGTGACGCAAATCGTGGGGCTGGACGACACCGCCAGCAGCGAGACCGACGACGTGACCACCAGCTACACGTACACCGACGGTACGGGCGTCGCGCCGGCCGGCCTCGTCGCGACCGAAACCGATCCGCTGGGGCGCGTGACGCGCTACACCTACAACGCCCATGCGCTGGTGACGAGCATCGTGGCGGCCGAAGGGACGGCGGACGAAACCACCACCAGTTACGAATATGACAGCGCCGATAACCTCACCGCCGCGATCGACCCGCTGGGCCGCCGTACCGAGTACGCCTACGACGCGCTCGACCGGATGACGCAGATGACCGAGCCCGATCCGGATGGTGCCGGCCCGCTCGCCTCACCCGCCTGGACGTATGCGTATGATGCAAGAGGCAACCAGCGGTTCGTGACCGATCCGTTGGGCAACGTGACCGAATACGTCTATAATGAGCGGAACTGGGTGGAGCAGAAGATCGAAGCTGATCCCGATGGAGCCGGTCCCTTGGCAAGTCCCGTCACCACGTACGATTACGACTGCGCTGGAAACCTGAACAGCACGACCGATCCGCTCGGCCGCACGACGACCTACAGCTACGACGCCCTCAATCGCCTGAGCACGACCACGCTGCCCGACCCCGATGGCGCTGGGCCTTTGAGCAGCCCCGTCACGTCGCAAACCTACGACGCCTTGGGGAATGTTGTCACCACCACCGACGCGCTGGGTAATGTAACCAGCTATGCCTACGATGCGCTCAGCCGGCAGATTTCGGTTACATTGCCCGATCCGGATGGCGCGGGTCCGCTGGGCAGTCCGGTGTCCCAAACCGCCTACGACGCCGCGGGTCAGGTGACCAGCATGACCGACCCGCTCGGCCGCGTCACCAGCTACGACTACGATGACCTCGGCCGACTGGTGAAAGTAACCCAGCCCGACCCCGACGGTGCGGGCAGCACACTCGCGTCGTGGACCGTCTATGCATTCGACAAGGCGAGCAATCTCCTCAGCGAAACCGACCGGCTGGGGAATGCGACGACCTACGGCTACGACAACCTGAATCGCCGCACGAGCGAGACCGACGCCAACGGCGACACAACCACGTTCGGTTTCGACGACGCCGGAAATCTAGTCAGCCTCACCGACCCGGAAGCGAACACGACAAGCTGGGTGTACGATGCGCTCAATCGCGTGACCGAAGAAACCAACGAACTGAACGCGACCCGATTCTTCGAATACGATGCGGTTGGAAACCTGATCGAGAAAATCGACCGCGATGATCGCTACACGCAGTACGAATACGACAATCTCTATCGGCGAACTGAAGAGCGCTGGCTCGATCCAACCGACGACACGACGGTCATTCACACCATCAACTGGACGTACGACGCAGCCAGCCAACTGACCGAAGCCGCCGATAGCTTCGCCGACTACGATTACACGTACGACAATCTCGGCCGCGCAACGAGCATCGCCGCCACGCTGGCCGGCTTAACGCCCACCGTAACGCTGGCGCAAGCGTTCGATGCGAACAGCCGCCGCACGCAGCTTGCCGCCATGATCGGCTCGACGGCAGACTTCCAGAACGATTACGCATTCGATAACCTCAACCGCCTGACCCGCATCACGCAACAGGACGTTGTGGGCGGCAACACCGTAGCCGATAAGCGTGTCGATCTCGCCTATCTGGCCGACGGCCAGTTCGACGAAATCAACCGCTACGCCAGCCTGGACACCAGCGAGTTCGTAGCCAACAGCCAGTACGGCTACGATGGCAGTGGACGCCTGACAAGCCTCGCCCATTCCCAGGGCGCGACCACCTTCGCCGGCTACGGCTGGGCGTACGACGCGGCGAATCGCATCACCTCCTTCACCAACAGCCAGTACACAGCCGAAGACGCGACTTACAGCTACGATCAGGCCAGCCAGTTGACGGGGGCAGACCGCGATGACGCAGCCAACGACGAAGCCTACACGTTCGACGACAACGGCAACCGAGTTACCGCCAACGGCGACTCCTACACCACCGGCACGAACAACCGGCTGACGAGCGACGGCACGTTCAATTACACGTATGATGCCGAGGGGAATACGATCTCGAAGGTACGGATCTCGAACGATCCGGCCGACGACAAGACGGTTGAATACACCTGGGACCATCGCAACCGGCTGACGAGCGTCAGTTTCAAGAACAACGCCGGCACGCTGACGCAAAAGGTGCTTTACACGTACGACGCGTTCGATCGGCTGATTGGCCGCGAGGTGGACGCCGACGGCGACGCGGATATCGACGAAACGCAACGGTTGATCTACGACGGCCAACACGTCGCCTTGGCGCTATCCAATAACGGCGACGTCCAAAACCGCTACCTGCATGGCCCCTTGGTGGATATGGTGCTAGCCGACGAGCAAGCGGGCGGCGACCTGCTCTGGCTATTCGGCGACAATCAAGGCACGATCCGCGACCTGGCGAAGTACGACAGCGGCACCGACACCACCACGATAGAAAATCACCGCACCTATAGCGCCTTCGGCAAAATCACCGCCGAAACCAACGCCGCCGTCGATGAACTCTTCGCCTACACAGGCCGCATCCTCGACGAAGTCACCGGCGATCAAAACCACCGCGCAAGATGGCTCGACACCGACACCGGCCGATGGCTCAGCGAAGATTGGATTCTAGATGATTTCCGTAATACGTACCGCTATGCGCGTAATTCAGTAACCTTCGCGAGTGACCCGTCAGGCTGGCAAAGCCCAGTGGCGCAGGCAGGCGTGCTTGCCGGACAGGTATCGAGCGCGGCCGCCCAACATGCAACGGCGGTCGCTCAGGCTGGCACTGCAACCGAGGCGCTAAGACGAGCATTGTGCAATCCACAAAACGGTGCAGCCATCCAAGCTGCTCGACAGCAGCTGAGTGCGGCTCTTGGGGCTGTCAGTAATGCGCAGCAATTGGTGCAGCAACGCGCTGCCGCATTCTTTCAGTGGGTTACAACACCCGGCGTAGCTGCCAATCCCACTTTGTCTACAAACGTCACGGGGATCGTCAATCAGACAACCCAGGCCGGTACGCAGATCGCGGCGCAAGCGGCTCGCATATCATCGATTGATCCGAATAAATTAAATCACATCTTTGGTAAGGCAGCCCACAATCTGGCTGGACTGGTTGGCAAGTGTGGTGATACTGTCAATACGTTCTTGAAGGTTCGAGATGCCATTAGTGCGCTCGTGAATGCCCAACGAATTACTGGTCAATTTAAACAGCAGGTGATTATTGACGGTTTTACGGTCACCGTTGAAGGAAAGGCTGTTGGCGGCGTTGCCCAAATTGGAACATTTTACATCCCGTGAAATTCATGCCCCCAGTCACTCATCCCATATTCGAATGGGCCGATTACCCACTCGTTGAGACGCATAACGGCGGAATAGTAATCCCGGGGCATGCCGACGGTCTAACATGCTTTGCTGAGATAACGGATATACAACTGGCACAAATTCCCCGAGCCGGCATCAAGACGCTGATCCTTTCTGGATGCGAGCAATTGACCGAGAAGGGATTTGCACTTCTCCGTGAATTTGAGGAGCTTGAGAACTTAGATTGTACGGCGTGCGAACAAATGACGCCGCTTCATTTTAGCGCAATGTGTGACACCAAATCCCTCAGAAAGGTTGATCTGAGTTTTTGCGATCAAATTACCAGAGAAACGGGATATCTGCTCGATGACATTGTGGAGCTAACTCGCCTCGAAGTGCTGTCACTAAATTTTATGTATTCTGTAACCGATCCAGTCATCGACATGGTTGCGAAGCTTCCACAACTTCGAGGTTTATCGCTAAAGAGCTGCGAATCTTTGTCGGACAAGAGCATTCAATCGTTGTCGGCATGTCCATCGCTACAATTTCTCGAACTTCCTGAGTTCGGTGAGTTTACAGATTCAGGCCTTGAAGTTATGAGCCGGAACTTTGCAAATCTAAAATTCCTCCGACTGACGTGTCTCAGGGGAATCACGGACGCTGGCGTTGCAATGCTGCCGGCGCTTCCAAGACTAGAGTCATTGATCGTGGAGTCGTGCCATAACATCACTGAAACTGGCATTCGAGCCTTACATTCTGCTCGTCAATTGCGGAAGTTGTGGCTGACGGGTATTTCGTGCGGCGATCAAACAATCCAGTATCTGAAAGAGCAGGCACCGGGGTTGCAAATTTACACTTCCTAGTCCATACGGTCCCACAATTGATCCGAGAGCTTCAATCGCGACAATCCGACAGACTTTGGCTGAATTAAAGGGGACGCGACTGTATCTAGCCAATATAAGTAGGTCGTACTGCCGTTCGTCGCCATTAGTCCCGAACTTCATTGCTCGGAGAATCTGAAGAATCATGGAGCGGGGGTATGTCGCGTCCTGTGCCAACATTAGACCGGCCGGAAATGGCGCGCGCGAAGCTGCGAAATCGCCGTTGCGACTGGGCGAAAAACCTTTCGTTGGCCACCGGCCGCGGCAGCATGAGCGGGAAAATCCCATCGCTGAGGCGCGCCACAACGCGATTTTCGTGCCTGGCACGATCGCGTAATCGATCGTCGCGAACGTGGCCAGTGCCGTTCATCACGCCGCTTTGCGGCTGTAACTTTTGAGCAGCCCACCCAGCCGTGCTTTGCAACGCACCTCGGCCAACGGCACAATCTCGTCCTCGACGTTGCCGCGTCTGGACTTCGGTCGGCCACGTTTCTTCGGGGCGGTAACTGGTTCGTTCTCCAGCGACTGGTGCGGGCGCTCGTTATGATAGTGGGCCAGGTATTCCCGGCAGACGTGGTCCATGTGCTGCTCGCCGAAGATCACGAACCGGTCGAGGCACTCCTGCTGGATGGATTGGATGAACCGTTCCACGAAGGTGTTCGTGTTCGGTGACCGGAAGACCCCCACCTTGTTACGGACACGAAACCGCTTTTGAGACTTTGGAGTTGGGCGGCGTGGGGCGAATCCGTATCCTGCTGGCTGCAGAACGGGGGAAGGATGGGCCTTTGTTCTCGAAACGGAAGCCTCCATCATACCGAAAGCAACCACGCCCATTCCGAGCGATTGAGCGGAACCAACAACCGTTAACCCAGGCGGCGCGAGACAGAGAGACGACCGAGAGTTTCGGCCGAGATCGGGCGGGCGGGGCGTCGCCAGGGCGGGTTTGGCAACGCACGCGTGGGCCAGAGAGTGAGACTTTGAGACTTCCGGCGTCGTCGGAAACCGTTGCCACAACTGGCGATAGAACGCGAAAAGGCCGACGCCTCTCGGCATCGGCCTTTTCTATAACTCGGCGGTCTTCCAGTTTCGCTACTGGAAAAACAAGTTGCGGGGACAGGATTTGAACCTGCGACCTCGAGGTTATGAGCCTCGCGAGCTACCGGGCTGCTCTACCCCGCGCCATTGTTGCTCGTATTCTAGCATCTGCGTCGTGAAGGTCCAGGGGACGTACCGGAAATTATCGATGGGGCCCGTCGCCCAGCGAAAAGCGGGGTGATGAAGCGTTGGGGTAAAGCGTCGGGGGCGAGCATTGGAGGCAAGCGTCGGGGACGAGCATTTGAGCCAAACAACGGGGCGAATCGGCGGGGTGCAGTGGGGACCGCGCGCCGTGGCTGGGCGGGCGTGAGCGGGCCTTTGTCGAGGGTCGGAATTTCCAGGAATTCGACGGCGACCAGCTTTGAAGACCGCCGGTGTCCCTTCGACATACGGCGGCTCGCGTAGTGTCTAATCATAATGTTTGGATCGTCGCACTCGCCGGCGTGAGGGATTGTCGTGGTTTGGAGACCGCGGCGGCGTCCTGTATTTAGTCTTGACGATGTACTGGCCCCACTCCGAGTATGCGGCTGCGTCGCGAACCGGGGCTGGGGTGGACCACGTGTTCGGCGTAGACTCGATGGATGCACGGCTTCGGGGACCGAAACCTGGGCTATGGAGAGGCGATGCTGGGCAGATACGCGGCTAGAAGCCGCGTCCACGAACCGGACCGAAACTTGGGTTGCCGAGAGGCGATGCTGGGCGGGGTATGGGGTGATTGAGGGCGAGAATGATGATGAATTTGGGTTTACTGCTGCTGAGTCTGGCGGGCGCGGCGGAGACTGCGCCGGTGATGTTGCGGGTGCAGGGGATCGAGACGCTGCTGATCGCGCCGGATCGGCCGGCGACGATTCGCTGGCGGGCCGAGGGCCCGCTGCCGGCCGATCCGGTCCGGTATCGGGTGGAGGATTTCCGTGATTCCGAGGTGTGCGCGGGGATCGCTCAGCGGCTCGACCGGCAGACGATCGAACTCACGTTGACGCTGGCCCAGGGTTATTATGAGGTCGAGTTTGCCGGGGTCGCCGCTCGGTTTGGCGTTGTCGCGGCGCCGGCCCGATCGCGCCCGGGTGATCCGTTCTTTGCCATCGATAGCGCGATGTCCTGGTTGGTTCGCGATCCGGCGCTGCGCGAGGGGCTCGTCGGCGTGCTGCGGCGCAGCGGGATAGCTATGGCTCGCGAACGACTGAACTGGGGCGAGATCCAGCCCACGCGCGACCGGTTCGACTGGAATGGCCCACGCGGCTACGAGACGCTGCGGCAACGGTACGCGGCGCAGGGTGTGTCGCTGTTGGAGATGTTCCACTCGGCGACGCCGTGGAGCGGGACGGTGGGCAAGTATCCGGGGGATCTTGTCGGGACGGCCGCCGCTTGGCAAAGCATCGCTCGGCGATGGGGAACGATGTGGGGCGGGTTGGAGATCTGGAACGAGCCGGACATCTTTTTTGGCGATCATCTGCCGGCGGATCAATACGCGGCGGTGGTCAAGACGCTGGCTTACGCGGTCCATGCCCAGGCGCCCGACACGCCGCTGGTGGGCGGGGTCGTGGCTCATTATCACCGGCCATTTCTCGATACGGTCGCGGCCTGCGGGATGCTGGACTGTGTGGACGCGGCCAGTTTCCACACCTATGACCAGGCAGCGCGGATGCAGACGCTGGTCTCGCAATACCGCGACTGGCTCGCGGCGCATCAACGCGCGGACATGCCGCTGTGGATTACCGAGAGCGGCCGACCGTGGCGGCGCGGCCGAGACCGCCCGCCGGCGGACCAAGACATCGCCAGCGCGTTGGACATAACGGCCAAGGCGATCGAGGCCCGGGCCTGCGGAGTGACCCGATATTTTGCGTTCGTCTATCCGTTTTACGAGGAGAACGAGAACAACTTTGGCATGATGGATCGTCACGGAACGCCGTTGCGCTCGTTCGCCGCCTATGCCCAAGCGGCGCGGGTTCTGAGCGGCAAGCGATACTTGGGCGACCTGCCTCTGGACGGCGCCCAGGCGCCGGTGCGGATATTCGGGGATGGCCGCGAGACGGTGGCCGTGCTGACTCGCTCGACCACGATCGCTGCCCTGCGATCGGTCGAAACGCCCAGCCCATCCGCGGCGGATCGGGGCGAAGCGGCGGTGCCGGGCGATACGGCGGCGCCGGGCGGCGGCGAACGCGAGAGCGGCGCGGCCCCTGCGAGCACGGCGCCTGGGCCGGCAGACAAGCGGCCGGTCGAAGCTGCGGAGAGCCCGCGGCGCCTGCGAGCCGAAGCGTTGGACGGGCGGCGAATCGAGCTCGGCGACAAGGGCGAAATCCCGGTTGTCGATGGCCTGGCGTACGTCTGGCTGGACGAGGCGACGCCAATGCGACTGGATACGGACACCGATGCCATGCGGCTGTGGCGATTGGGGCAAGCGGCGTCACGCCGACGCGCGGCGCCGTCGCCGGTGGTGTTGCGCTGGCAGAACGACCCCGCCTCGTTCCACCCCGAGACTGCCGGGTATCGTGTGGTCGGCGAAGGCTCGGGCCCGCATCGCGTGGTGGTTCGGGCGTTCAATCTGGGCGAGGTTCCCACCGATCTGCGGCTGAGGTTGGATTTCGAGGATTCTGCCGCGCGGATCGAGGATCCCAATCCGTGCCGGGTGCACGCGGCGGCAGGGGGCTTTGTCGACGCGACGTGGAACGTGGACCTGGCCACGGCCTTTGCCCAGGCCGACCGTGTGACGGCCACCGTGCGGCCGATCGAGGATGGCACGACGGGTGCGCTGCCGTTGACGGTAGCGCTGATCGGCTCGCCGACGCTCGACCAGCGCTTGGCTCGACACGCCCGGCGCGTTCGCTTGCCGCTGGGCGACTCGACTCGTTGGCGATCCAACGTGTCGGCCAACGGACACCTGGAAATCGAGCCGCAGCCGGACGAATCCGTCGTCCTGACGGTGCGTTTCGACCAGGGCGATCGGTGGGTGTATCCCTATTTCGAATTGCCGGACGAGCTCGATCCACGGCGTTATACGGCGTTGGTCCTGCGCGCGCGGTGCGCTCGGCCCGCCACGGTGCGGATATTTCTGTGGGAAGGAACGCGAGGCGTCGGGTACCTGACCGTCGGCGGCCTCATTCCCGCAGATGGCCAGTGGCATGCAGCCGAAGCGCCGTTTTCCGAGTTGACACTGAGCCCGGCCAACGCGCCGGACGACAACGACCGGCTCGATCTGGATCAGGTTCGCCGGATCTCGTTCGGGATGAACAGCGAGGCGGACGAGAACCGACTGGAGATAAGCGACGCCTATCTGGTTGGGCCGGAGTGAGGCGTCAACTGTACAACTGCCACTTGCCCACGGCCTCGAATGCGTTCTCGAAATGTTCGATGGTCGGCCGGCGGTCGTCGTCCATCCAGGTCACGGCGACCACGTCGAAGCGGGCGGGGCAATCCAACAAATGATGGGTTGTCAAATACATTAGAGCCAGGCGCGTCAGACGGCGTTGTTTTTCCTCGCCGACCGCGTCGGCCGGATGGCCGGCCTCGTGCGAGCGGCGCGTTTTGACCTCGACGAATACGACGGTCCGGCGATCAACGGCCACCAGATCGAGCTCGCCCAGACGCGAGTGGTCCGAGCGGGCAACGATGACGTAGCCTTTCTTTCTGAGGAATCGGGCCGCGGCCGCTTCGCCGCGTTGCCCCAGGGACCGGGGCTGTGTCCACCGCTGCGTGGCCCGACGCCATTGGGTGGCGATCAGCGCGCGGGCACCCGCAACGCGCCGTCGCAGGCGCGTCAGCCAGCCAGATGGGCGTGTCATGAGGGACGCTCCCGCGCGACGACGTCGGCGGCGCGGCCAGTGCGGGCGACGGGGCTGTCGGCGGCGCGCGGCCAGATTTCGACGGTCACGTGGACCAGGCCGGCGAGGTCTTCCAACGGCCGTTTATAGTAATCGGGCGGCTGCGGGTCGCGCGCGGCCAGGGATAAGATCAGCGAGTAAATGCCGGGGCCGATCTGCCACAGGTGCAGATCCGTCACGGTCACGTCCGGCACATCCGCCAACCGCTGAACGATCGCCTGGCGCAGGGCCGCTGGTCCCTGGTGGTCCAACAAGACCTGGCTCGTGCTGCGCACCAGTCCCACGGACCAACGGGCGACCAGGACGGCGCCGACGATGCCCATCATCGGATCGAGCCACTGTAGATTCCAGAATTTGCCGGCCAACAACGCCAAGATCGCCAGGACCGACGTGAGCGCGTCCGCCAGAACGTGCAAATAGGCCGCGCGCAGATTGTGGTCGTGTTGATGTGCGTGATCGAGCGCGGGGGACGGGGACAATCCAGCGGGCTTGGCCAGGTCACGATCCTGACGCAGCGCGGGCGCGGGTGCGTGCGGGTGTCCGTGGGCGTGGCTGGGCGCGTGTTCGGCGCGATCCGTCGGCTCGTGTGGCGGCTCATGCGTCGGCTGGCTGGCCGGATCGTCGTCTGCCGTGTCGCGGTCGTCGCGCTCGGCTGCGTGCGAGCCGCCGACGCCCAGAATCCACACCGACGCTCCGTTGACGAGCAGCCCGATCACGGCCACGGCGATCGCCAGATCGAAGGTGATTTCGACGGGGCTCACGAGCCGGTGGGCGCTTTCCCAGACCATCGTCAACGCGAACAAGACCAACACGATGGCGCCCGTGAATCCGGCCAGCGAGTTGACCTTGCCCGTGCCAAAACAGAACCGCTCGTCGCTGGCGTGACGACGGGCGTAGACGTAGGCGAACGCCGAGATTCCGAGCGCCGAGGCGTGCGAGGCCATGTGCAGGCCGTCGGCCAGCAGCGCCATCGAACCGAACGCGACCCCGGCCACGATCTCCAGAACCATCGTCGCCAGCGTGACCGCGAGCACGATCAGCGTGCGGAACTCGCCGGGCAACCGTCGGTCCTGGTTGAAGACATGGTCGTGGTTCAGATCCATCATGACGAACTCCTGCCGCCCCATTCTATCGAACCATCGGCCATTCTATCGAACCATCGGATTATCACCAGACGGACGGAGTGCGAGGCCGCGCCGACGGATCGATGCCGCACGTAGCCGGGTGTGGGGCAAGCTGCGTGTGCGCGTCGGAAACGGCGTGCGACGTGTTTGTAATGCTACGCCCGACGGACCACGGACGGCAGGGGGCGCCCGTTCGCGGTCCGGGGATCTCGCGCCGGCGGCTCAGTCGCCCGCGGCGGCGCTGCGCAAGATCGCTTCGGCGAGCTGCGTTCGCGCCTGCTCGTAAACGGTCGGGTCTTCGTTCCATTCGAACCAGGACTTCGCCAGCGGCAGCACGATCTTCTCGGCCTGGTCCCGTTTTCCGGCCCGGTCCAGGATCGCCATGTACTCGTAATCCTGGATGGCGTCGCGGAGCGCTTTGAGCCGCAGGCTCGGGGCGATTCCGTCGTAGCCCACTGCGCGGCCGGGATAGACGAGGGTTCCTTCGCCGTTGTACAGCGCGCCCTTGCTGCCGACGCGCCGGTCAAGCGTCTTGGGGTCGGTCCACGGGTCTTCGACTTGCTGCCAGAACGACATGCCGCCCCAGTACAGGATCCCGGTCATCCGGTCGCGCCAGGCGATCCAAGCGGGTACGCGGTAGTTGAGCAGCGGAAAGTCGATCTGCCACCACGGCGTGCGTTCTCGCTGGCAGAGCGCGGTGTACGTCCAGACTGTCTCGCCCAAGGCCATGCGTTCGGCGGCCGTGGCGGGATCGTGCAGGGGAAACAGCGGGCACCAGATGTCGACCGCGCCGTACAGGTCGCCCCACTCAGGATTTTGGGTCTTGGTCTGTTCGACAACCGTTACCTTGACGACGGACCGAGCCTCGCGGATCGCCCGGCCCCATCGCTGGACGTAATGATACGCGTCCGCGTCGTTGGGTTCGTCCTTCAGATAGATGTACAGCAGAACCGCGGGCCGATCCAACCGGGCCGCGGCCTCGTCCCAAGCTCGCAGCCAGGCGTGCAGGCGAGCACGGTCGGCCTCGGGATCCTTGATCACCCGGCTGGGACTGTCGATCCGCAAGGCGTTGACGTGATAGCGGTCGACGAACGCGCGCACGTTGTCGATCAGCTCGTCGGGAACGTGGTAGCTGCCGTCCGGCTGTGCCCGAGGCGCGAGCCGATCGGGCGGCGTGGCGTTGATCCGGTGCTCGCTGAGCAACTGTGCGCATTGCTCACCGACGGCTTGCCAATCGGCGGGTTCCGCTTCCTTGTTCTGCTCGGCGCGTGTCCGGTAATAGCCGCGCATGCGTTCGGCGGGCGAGCCCAGGGCCGTGATCAGCGTCGAGACGCGGGGCAGCGCGAAATCCCAGATCCGCAGCGTCAGGGGCACGTCGACTTGGCGGCCGTCGGCCGCGGTGATTTGCCAGACGCCGCGGTATTCGCCGGGCACGGATTCGGGCGGTACGGTCAAATCGATCCAAAATCCGTGCGTCTGGTCGGCTGGTAGATCGAAGGGCACGGCGCTCAAGCGAGCGCCGGACAACGGTTCGCCCGTCCGCGGATCGACAAACGGAATCAAGGGATCCGGATACCAACCCGGTCGGAATTGATCGTTGCGACTGCTCGCATCCGTGATGTTCAACTGGTGCTGACGGTACAGCCGCGCGTTGGCAGCCTGCCAGACGCGCCCGTCCGGGCCGGTCAGATCTCGAGGAACGACGTTGACGCCGCCCACCGGTTCGTCGGCGCGCATCAGGATTTGGAAACCGCGGCATTCGTTGCGAGCCGCGGCGATGCGCACGGCCACGCCCGTTTCGGCGGGGTCTTCGCGCAGCACGTGACGCGTTTCCACGGTCGTCCAGACGCGCCACTCGGCGCGAGCCAGATCGACCGACATCCCCAATGTCAGGCACGCGCCGGCCCACAGCGCCGCGACGTGCGCGGTGGCCGATCGGCGCCGCGCCGAGCCTGCGGCGCCCGCTTCGACAGGCATCGACGCGTGAGCGGCGGCCCCGGATCGGGGATCACAAGTTCGCGATGGGCGCGGTGGTCGAGCGCGATCAGAATCGGCCGCGGATCGACGATGAACGTCGGGATAGTCCATGATCTGCTCCTGGGTGGAAGTGAGGCTTTACGGACAGGGGAGGCGGGGTTGGTGCGGTACGGGTAGAGTCGTACGTTCGGACGATGCGCGCGGTGCGCGCACGTGAGCCACGGATGGGCACGGATCCATACGACCTGCGCCGTGCGCGCCTATGGGAAGCACGGATCATACGGGTCGCAGGGAATGAAGAAAAACGGTTCGATGCGATGGCTTTACTTGTAGGTTCCGTGGTCTTCTTCGGCATTTCTTGGCCTTGTTTGGCTGTGGCCTCTGGCTGCGTTCGGTTCAAGTCCATCGGGTCTGAACGGCGAGCGCAGTCCGCGCGTCCACGGCGCGCGCCGCGTTTTACCGAAGCGCCGTTCATCGGCAGGATGCAGCGCTCGTGTCGGCCGCCCAGCGGGCGGCGCCGAGCAGGCCGGTCCGGTCGTTCAGGATCACGCGCACGGGCATTTCTTGGAGGCGGTTGCGCAGGCGTCCCTTGTCCAAAAAGGCATTCATGAACAAGTCGGTCGATTGCAGGCGGTCGAGGATCTTGACAGGAATGCCGCCGCCCAGCCAAACGCCGCCGGTGGCCATGTAGGTCATGGCCATGTTGCCGGCCTCGGCGCCGAACAGGGCGATGAACAGATCCAGCGCCTGGACGCACACCGGCGCGCGATTCGTCAGCGCCGCGTGGGCGATGACCGCCGCCGGATCCGATGCGCGCAATTCGTCGGCGAGCCAGGCCGGTTCCTCGCCGCGCCCGGTGGCGCACAGAAACCGATAGATGTTGACCAATCCCGGCCCCGACACGATTCGCTCGTAGCTGACATGGTCGAACTCGCGGAGCAGGAATCTCAGCAGCTCGATCTCCAGCTCGTTTCGCGGCGCGAAATCGACGTGCCCGCCTTCGGTGGGAATGGGGTGGTGCCGCCGTCCGTCCCAATACATGCCGGCTTCGCCCAAGCCGGTTCCCGGCGCCACGACGACGGCATGGCCCGTCGCGTCGGCTGCGCCGGGGTTCAACACGGCGATGTCGGACGGCCCCAGGCAGGCGATTCCATACGCCGTGGCCTCGAGATCGTTGATCACTCGGACGCACGAGATCCCGAGCGACTCGGCCAGCTCGCGCTGATCGACAACCCACGTCAGGTTCATCGTGGCGCAGCGGCCCTGTTTGACCGGACCCGCGACGCCGAAAGCGGCGGCCGTGATCGACGCCGGGTGGTCGCGGAGGAATCGGACAACGATCTCGTCCAGGCCCTGGTAGTGGCGGCTGGGGTATGTCTGCAGCGAGCTCAGATGGAACTGCCCGGCCTCGTCGCAATGGGCCAGGGCCAGACGGGTGTTCGTGCCTCCGATATCGCCGGACAAAATCGTGCTGTGCGCTTGGGTTTGCATGTCGAGGGACGCGGGAGTCAATGTCGTGGAAGAACAACCGGTCGGCCGCGCGCTTCCGGCGGGCCGTCGCCCGTCGCGCGCGGTTCGGACGCAGGGTCGAGCGGACGCCAATCTCGGCTTGGCCAGCGCCCCCGCCAGCCAGCGCCCCCGCCAG
>JAVYAJ010000373.1:0-2658 GCA_032229885.1 Candidatus Anammoximicrobium sp.
ACTGCTTATCGAGAGAGGCCCAGTCTGTCGTCGTCCACGAGCCAGATCCCAGCCCGTGTGCGGGAGTATAGCCGCCTCCCTGACTCGCGTAACCATAGGTCATGTGCAACGCAAAAGGACCGTTCCCTTCGCCTATGCCAACTGCAAACATACGTCGAGTCCGACCGGCCATCGCGCCGGCTTCGCGCGAGATAATGAGACCCGATCTAATTGTCCTATGTTCCCATCATGTCCTCACTTCGCTTTCTCTTTTATGTTTGCATCCCCTTGTGGTCATGCTTTCTCACGGCTTCCGTTCGGTCGCAACTTCTCTCGGAACCAGCCCGGGAGATCCGGTTCGATTGCCGCAAGACCAGGGCAGAAGAGCAACAGCGGGCCACGTAATTCACGACAATTGTGTTCGATCAAAAGCTGGCTGAACCACCGTCGGCGTGTGATGCGCGTGATGTTCTCAGCGGGAACAAACGCCGTCCCGACAAGTTCGATGTCCAGCCCCAATCCCAGGGGATGGAACAAATAGTGAACCCCGGGCCAGGTCTGTCTAAAGTGGCGGCCGATGACAATACCCCCACGAAGCCGTACCCCTTCGCTGTCCATCGGCGGTGCCGTCCGGCGCAGGGAGCCAAACATCGAGTAGTCCCAGGGGAAAGCGGCTAAGTTCAGGGTCAAGAGGACGGTCGGCATGAGCGCGAGTATTAACGTCAGCCAAACGGCTACGGAGACGGCTGTGATGTCGTGTTTGAACGCCCACCAAGACACCGGGAGCAGTGCTGCGAGGACGCTCGCCCCCGCGCACCACGCGATGCGCCAAACAACGGGCCGCTTCGGTTTTGCGTTTTGCGTTCTCAACGGAATCTCCCCCCGGCCGAATAGCGGTAATAGCAGCTCAACGGATTACCACAACGCGTCCCAAGTGGCGACCACAAGCTCGGAGAGTTCTCGCGGCGAGATGCTGGCGGCCCACGTTTTCCCCCACATCACACCGCCCTCAACAGGCTCCGCACTCGGGCCAATACCGGCCTGGATATTAACGATGGTCGGCTGATGGCCGTACAGATGTCCGATTCCGGTAGAGGCGTTGCGCTCCACCTATCGACAGACGGTGAAGAAGTGGTCGTCTTCTGAATCGGAAACGACTTGAACCGCCCTTGGTACAGGGGCCCTGTTCCAACCGTCCCGTGCGCCAAGTGCCAACGCCGTGTGTGGCGTTGGTCAGCCATCTCATGTAATGCAACAGGTCCCCATCTTCGCGAGGCAGCCGCACGTCGACTTGCTTCCGAGCCTCCCCAGAACTGATTCGACGGGCGGAGGCGTTGGCCTTCCCGAAGATCGTACTCCGCGCAAACGCGCGGTTCAGTGCGTGGTAGACATATCATCTAGTTGCGAGTCGTAGTCATTGCGGCATGACGCTATCAGTTCCGTTCCGCCAACTTTCCGCAAGGCGAGGAGACCCGAGCCGATTTCACCTGGTCTTGTCTTTTTCCTTGTATCTGGCGGTCGCATCAACGGCGCGCCGAGCGATGCCGTTTCTTTAAGCGTTCCACAATGTCCGCTAGGAATCGCCTTTCCGGGTGAGCATCTTGAACTTCGCAGACGGAGTGGATCAGCCGCTCTGTGATGTACTTTTCGGGCATCCTATCAAGCAGGTTGATTGCCGTGGAACAGACAGAGTCGTGTTCATGGGCAAGATACGGGGGCAGGACAGGTATAAGACAATCCGGAATCCGGGTGTAGCACAGAAGCAAGGCATATACGAGATGGTACTCGTCGTATGTGGAGAGTTCGGATAAGAGTTGTTCGGCGACGGTTTGGGGAATTTCGAACTGCGAATCGGCAATTCTGGGCTCCATATAGTCATACAACTCCCTACCCGCGATCCGAACGAACCTGTCATACTCGAAATCGTGAGCGCTCATGTTACATCCATCCAATGACTTTGCCTGTTGCATCGATGATGGCCATACCATATTTCTCGATGTTTTTGGCATACCCTGCCATCTCCCAAGCGATATTGTGAAAACGCGCGACATAAACCGTCCCGTCTATAAGAAGGGCCGCATAGGTACCTTCAGCTAGCCCCGGTGCCACAACTGCCTGAGATCCGATTCCGAGGCTTTCCGCAACCGCTGTAGCGGCGGTCACAGCGCTGGCCTCGGCAGCCGCAGGCCCGCCGCTGACTCCCAATAACTCGCCCATCGGCATGCTGCCAACGGCAGTAACACCCAATGCTTCGGCCGCGACAAGAATGGCAGCTACGGCCCCGGCTGCCACTCCAACGCTTGCGGATGTCCATTTGGCGACCTGGACGGCGCTATTCAGCCCGTCCTCTTTGGGCGGGCTATTCCAGGGCATCAGGTACTCGCCCCAACAATCGAAAAAGTAACCGCACGTACTCGCACCCGTGTCGGGACGTGGTTCCGTCGTCGGGCTACTGCCGGAGGTCCCAGGGTTTGAGCCCTCAGACGGATTCGGCGGCGGGGTGTACTCGGGCATGCCCAACGTGGAGATGAAGCTGGAGGCCTCGAAATAGGCCCAGGAAAGCGCCGAGACGCCGCCCAGCGTCATCGGCGCCCAACTGCCGCCGTATTGCGGGTAGATGTACGCGAACGTGGACGGATCGGCGGCGTTCACCTGGGCCACGTTCAACTGGGCCCAGGC
>JAVYAJ010000374.1:0-12215 GCA_032229885.1 Candidatus Anammoximicrobium sp.
ACAGTCATCCCACCCCAATCCCACCTAACCCATTCCCGTGCCACTAACCCACACGTGTACTGTACACTCCACTGTACAAGATGCGCGCACCGTGCGCGCATGATACGAACTAAGACTCTAACGCGGCCCGCAGCCGCAACCAAACAAGGGCCGAGAAATGTTGAGGAGGACCATGAATCACACGAATAAAGACATCGCGTCTAACCGTTTTTCTTCATCCCCGCTATCCGTGTCTATCCGCCGTGCTTCGCCTGTCGCGTCTCTCCCGACTACGACGGGGCGCCGAAATCTCAGCGTCCTCAGCGTCTCTGCGTTTCCAAAACGTATTTTCCTGTAGCCCGGCCAGTTCGCCCGCGCAAAGACATCGATGAAACGCAGAGACGCAGAGGGCACAGAGCTACCGCAACCACAAGATGTAATCTTTCAACAACTTAACGCTGTCGCTGTCTGAAAAACATTGTCAAAAAGTTCACGATGTTTGAGGTTGCATCCTGCCGTGTACTGTCCGCGCGCTGGCAGACGTCGATCTTGTCAGAGTCGATCACCGGTCCGACTCGAGCTCGTATAACGTCTCGTCGATCCGAGGCGCTCGCAATTTCCGCGCCCAGCCGCGCAGGTGTCGTGCGTGCGGGTCGCCATCGATCGCGCTGGGATTGCCGGGGCCAGCATGGCCCGTGCCAGCATGGCCCGCGCCGGTATCGCCCCCGCCAAAATCGCCGTCGCCGGAATCGCCCGCGAACGGCTCGCCCAGCAGATCGCCCATCTCAGCTTCGATTGCCTCGGGGTCTTCACCGGCCTCCATTCGCCGTATGGCATCTTGGATCGAATCGGTCAACGGCATTCCGGTCCGTTCGTACAGCGCGCGCATCAGACGCGCCGCCTGGCGTGGATCGTCGTAGTCGACGCCAGCCGATTCGCGCTCGAGCTCGTCCATGACTTGTTCAAATCGGCTGTCATCCAAGCCGGGCGGCAAGCCGTCGTCAGGCGCGGACACGTCGGCTGTGGCCGCCGCGCCGCGCGCGACCGCGAATCGCGAGATCTCGCGTTCCAACCGCGGTCGCCCGCATCGTGGACACGCGGGTTGGGTCGTCGTATCGACGCGGCGCGCCAGGAAACTGTACACGCAGTGACAATCGCTACAATAGAACTCGTAAATCGGCATCAGTCGATCTTTCGCGCTACGGAAGGCACGTCGGGCGTGGTTCTCCGAGCCTGGGCCGCTGCGTGGCGCGACGCGCTCCGTCGCGTTCGCGGTACGTCGTGTCGCCCGCGGACGAGGCGTCTGCGAGCGCCCGAGCGCGGCAAAGCTGTGTTGGCAACGAGGCTCGAGGGTCTGGGATCGGGCCTCGAGATCGGTGCGAATCCCCGGCAACGCGCAGCACGCTCGAAATGGGGCGAAAACATACGCCCGCGCCCGTACATCGGACCGCTGGGCATCGGGAACGTCGTGCGTCCGACGCCGGGAACCTCGAATGTTCGACGCCGAAAACCGCCCGCCCGACGCCCGCCACAGCCTACACCAATCCCCACTTTTTTCTCAAATACCATTCGACCGTCAAGAGCCCGACGAACAGCAGCAAGAACGCCCAGGCATCGCGGGCGTGTTCGGCCAATTGCCACCTGGTCTGCACTTCGATCTCCAATTCCGGCGGCCGCTCGCGGATGTCTTGCAACAGCGAGCCCACCTGCTCGGGGGCAACGACGCGCCCGCCGGATTCGCGAGTGGCGGCGGCCAGCCGGGCGAGCTGGTCGTGGTCGGCCGCCGGCGTGCTCAGCTCGAGATCGTGATCGAACACCAGGAACTCGGTGCGCGCCGCGCCCAACGCCCGGCCCGCGCGGCTGGCCGTGACCTCGAGCGCATAGTCGCCGGGCGTTGTGACGCGTTCGAGACTGCCGGTCCATGCCGTCCCGTCGCGGCTCAGCGGCGCCTCGCGACGCTGGCCATCGGGGTCGATCACGTGGCAGGTCAACTGGGCGTCCGCAATCGGTTCGCCGTCGGGCTGATTGACTCCGGTCCTGAACGTCACGCGCGAGTCGGGCTGAAACCGGCGCTGTTCGAGTTTGACCCACACCTGGTCTCGCTGTTCGTCTTCGCGGCGGACCAACCACAGCACGATCTGTCGCCAGAAGCGCCGGTATTCGGACGCGAACCCGTGCATGGCCCAGCGATACGTCGAGTCGCCCGCTAGGGCAACCACGCGTCCGGCGCCGAATTGGCCCACGACCAGCAGCGGTTGGCCGTCCTGATTTTCGGCGACCATTCGGACGCCCGTCGCGTCCTTGACGCCGGTAAATCGGTTGGCGCCGGCCAACGGTGGCAGGCGATTCCAAACCGAGCTGTTGTCCGCGTCGGACGCCAGCGTCGTCAGCGGATGGACGCCGACCGGGCGCATCCGCTGCGGCCCGGCCAGGTGCAGGTCCGCACGGATGGGCGCGGCAAAATCCTGACGTTCCAGACGGTCCATCATGATCGGCAGCACGTCCGCCAAGGGGGTCGCGAAATAGCCGCCGGCGCCGAAGCTGTGATAGCCGCCCAGCACGACCAGCCCCTTGCCGGCCGCAACAGCGTCCGCCAGTAACTGCAGTTGGTCCGGCCCCAAAGCCGTCGCGTCCAAGTCGCCCAGGATGAACGCATCGTAACTGGGATCCCGCAGCCGAGCCGAGACGTCGACCGGCCACTTGGTCCGCTGCCGCGAATCCAGCCACAGAAACTCGACTTCCATGTCCGGCGACGACTCGAGCGCGCGACGTAGAAACAGTTGTTCTTCGCGCAATTCGCCTTCCAAGTACAACAGCTTCAAGCCGCCTTCGAGCACGCGCAGAAAAGCCGTCAGCCGATTGTTCTTGGTCACCAGTTCGCCGGGCTGCGGCGCGGCTTCGAGCGTCAACTTGTAATTGCCCGGCTGGTCCGGAACGTACCGCAACTCGACGCTCACCTGCTCGTCGTCCGTCCGCGCCGCGACCTCGACCGGCCCCACGGTATCCGTGCGACCATCGGGACGTTCGACGGCGAGCCGCACGGGAATCGGCCGATTGGCCCATCCGCGAATGGCGACCACGGCGGTGATCGGCAGCTCATTTTTGACGAACACCGTGTACTGGTCCTGCAGATTCTCGACGGCGACGTCGCGCGTCTGCGTGGGATCCAGCGGCTGGCCGAACGGCACCGCGTACAGCGGACAGCCCAACCGCGCCAGTTCGCGCGCCGCTTGCGGGATTTCGACCGTCGGTTGAAACGCGGTTTGCACGCCATCGCTCATCAGCAGCACACCCGCGAGCCGTTTGCCCACTTCGCGTTGCACGGCCGCGTGTAGGCTCGACCCGAGGTCCGTTTGTTGGCCCTCGGGTGTCGCGGGTAGGGCGAGCGGTTCGGGATTCAACTCGAGCGGATGAAGCGTGGCGTCAAACCCGTAGAGCTTGACGGCCAGATTCTCCGGCAGCTCGCGCAGCAACGGTTCGGCCTGCCGCAGGACCTCTGTCTGGGCCTGCCAGCGGCTGGCCGTGCCCGCCGCTTGGGGCAACTGCATGCTGCGGCTCTGATCGAACAGCACGACTAGAACGGCCGACTGTTCGCGCTGCGTGGTGCTGACCCGCGACGGTCGCAGCATGGCCAGCGTCAACAGGCCGATCACCGCCAGACGCAACGCGGTCAACACGGCTCGCCGCCGTCCGCTGATCGGTCGAAACGCGGGGCTGATCAGCAACAGCAGCAGCAGCAACACGACCGTCGCCACGGTCACCACGGCATAGCTGTTCAAGATGGGCTGAAGAAACCACTGCGACACGGCGTCCTGCTTCTGTCTGCTTGTCGAGGCTCGGGATGGCGTGCGGGCCGCTCGCCAGGCCAGCGAGACAGGCAGACGCGTCCTTCAGGATCGAACATCGTCACCGCTGCGTCCACCTGACTCGCGCCGGTGGCGATTTCTCACGCAGGCGACGGTCGGCCGTGGCGATCGCGAGCGGTCCGCTCAGGCCACCTCGCCATCGTACATCCGCCAGCTCTTGATCAGCTTGGCCCCGCCCCGTTCGAGTGACGCTTTGGACAGATGGTTCGACTCGAGCACCCACGAGAACTCGGCTTCCTGGATGCCATAGGCCAGTGCCGCGGGCATCAATTCGTCCAACAGCGTCAAACCCAAGCCCCACTTCTGATACTCGGGCACGACGTTTGTGCTGACCAGACGCAGGCGGGGAATCGCCTTTTTGTTCCACAGCAGGCGAATGAATCCGAACGGCAGCAGGCGGCCATCGGACCGGCGAATGCGTGGATTGTAGTCCAGCAATCCAAACACCGCGCCCACCATCTTGCCGTCGACTTCGGCCGTCGCGGTCAGCTCGGGTACGATCAGCCACTTGAGCCCCTTGCTGACGTGCGCGATCTCGCGTTCCGACATCGGCGAAAAACCCCATGTGCCGACCAGCGAGCGGTTGTAGATGTCCAGAAACATCCGTACGTCCGCGTCGAACCGCGATCGATCCAGACTGCGGAGGCTGACCTTGAACCGCCGCTTGGCCTCGTCGACGATGAACTGCAGTTTCTGGTCCAGCGTCTGCAGCATGTCGACGTGCCCCCAGTAGGCGTACATGTCCTGCGACTTGCCGAGCCCGCAGGCTTCGATCAGCGCCGGATAGTACGGCGGGTTATACGTCATCATGAACGTCGGCGGGCTGTCGAACCCGTCGATCAGCAGCCCGCATTCGTAGTTCAGCGACGGGTTGGCCGGGCCGCGGATCGTCGTGATCCCGCGAGCGGCGAACCAGCGGCGGGCCGCGGTAAACAGCGCCACCGCCACCCGCGGATCGTCGATCGATTCAAAGAAACCGAAAAAGCCTCGTTGCTCGTTGTGCCGTTGGTTATAGATTCGATTGATGATCGCGGCGACGCGTCCGCACGGCTGGCCGTCGCGCAACGCCAGAAACGTCTGGATCTCGGCGTTCTCGTAGAACGGATGGGGTTTGAAATTCAGCAGCTCCAATTGGTTCTGCCGCAGGGGCGGGATCCAATTCGGGTCGTTGCGATACAGTTGCCAAGGGAATCGAAAGAACTGCTTTTTCTGGAGACGCGATTCCACCGCCTGGACAATGATTTCAGCCATCCGCGAGTCTTTCCTGAAACGAGTCGTCGCCGACGACTACGTTGGAGAACCTGTCGTTCGTCGCGACGCCGCGGGCCCGCGCGGCCATCCCAACACCGCCTGCTCAACGATCCGGATTCCGACGATCCACGTTCCGTCCGGCGGGCACGCTCTACTTTTCTGACGCCGCGGGATTTCCGCGGTCTCGCGCACCGCGGCCTCGACGTCTCCACGTTCCGTCCGGCAGGCGGAAACCGCTCGTTTCAACGGCGCAACATTTCCGCGACCCCGCGAGCCACGGCGTCGGCGTCGTTGACGACGGAAAACGTGACCAGCGCGACCATCAACAGCCCGAAAAACACGAGGCTAAAACCATACGGGTTCGGCGTGCTGGACGCGCTCTTCAGGGCCTTGGCCAGCGCCCGTTCCAAGCGGCGCCACCCGGCATAGCTCTGATGCGGTCCGGACGAAGCCAACTGGATGTTCCGCATCGCCGGAAATGTCTCGAGGTGCAACTGGATGCCCAAACGAGGCAGCACGAGGCACTCGCCAGCCCAGCGGGCGTCGGCGTCGAGCTCGACGACCACGTCGGCCAAGGCCGGACGAAGCTGTTCAGGGGTCACGTTGTACAGCACGACGCGCGGCCGCAAAATCAGCATCAGAAACCAGGCCAGCAAGGCATACAGGCCGGCCAGCAGCAGCCAGACGTAAGCGCCCAGCCAGGCGACCGCCGACTCGGGAAAAAATAATTCGACCGGCCCAACACAGACCAGGCCGCTGATCCCCATCGCCAACGCCGCCAGATCGCGCGCGCCGCTGGTCACCAGCGGGCGCGACGACAGGTTGATCAGGCCCAACAACAGCACGTAGGCCGACAATGGGCACAGCGCGATGCACAGATGAAGCGGGTCCACGCAAGACCTTTTTGCATACCGGGAAAGCGGTCGTCCGGCGTCCGTTTACGGACAATCCGGCACGGACAGGATTGGCCTGGATCCACCAAGGCCCGTTCATTCGGCGTGGATTTTAGTGTTTCGCTTCTATGCGGTCAACTCGCGTCCGCCGCGCAACTTTGTCGTTGTCAACGAGTTCAACGCGATCTTTCGTCGCGGAATCGGTCGCCTACGTGCAAGCCCCGTTCACGTCTGGTCCACCGCCGCCTGGCGCCCGGTCGGGCGCCGGCGCGGTGCGGGTGGCGCTGACCGGATGGACGGCACGTCTGGCGTGGCACACCGCGGGCAGACGCCCGCCCTTTGCGGTTCCACGCCAAGCTGTCCGCGGTGTCTGCACGGGGCAATGGACTCCAGCGCTGCGGCGTCCCTGCCGCAGGGTGGACTTCACGCAATCCTTGTCGTTCCATCAACCTCGGACACGCACGGGGCATTCGGGCCACTCGCCCCCCGGGACTCTACCACGGACCGCGTACCGGATAGACACCGAACTGATCGGTGTGGCTGGGCCAACGCGGGGTGGGGAGCAACGGCGCCGGCTGAGACATGCCATCGCTGACCACCGGGCCTGGATAGGGCCGTTTGAACTGGGGGTAAATCGGCGACATCATGGTCTGGGACACGCCCCAACCCATGCGGGTTTGCATGCGAGCCGTCGGCGGGACGACCAGCGCCACGGGCGCGCCCCAGCCGGTATGCGCATAGCCGGCGTGCCACGATCGGGTCGCGGCCTGCTGCTGGGCGCGCAAGTCTGCTCGCGCATGTGGATCGAGCACCGGGACGCCGCCATGCGGCGCGCCGCCGATCCCCACAGCGCCGAGTCCGCTTTCGCAGACGCCGCCCGCCGAACGTCCGATCAGCGCCCGCGGGCGGCCGCCGATAACGCGTGAACCGCACACGCACTCGGTCTGACAACTGCAACCGGCGTCGTCCGCTGCGTAGGATTCCTGAGGCCCCCCTTCGACGGGGCTGGGCGCGTCCGGCACGGGCTGCAGATGGCCGGGGTGCGGGTTGACGGGCTGAAGCGGGTCTTGGCCCGAGGCGGGGGTCATGCCTGTCAAGAACAGGGCAACGCTCGCCAAAAACACGGAGTGACCGACAAGTCTTGTGATTTTCATGGGCAGGCTCCCGGGGGGTTGAAACGTACTCAGCGGGCCAGACGCAGCGCCTGGTGAACCGTCTTGGCCGTGGCGGTCAGCGGGCCGCAGTACCACGAGGCGTGGGTGCGCGTCACACCGCGGCCGTCGTCGTACCACTGGCGGTACGTTCGGTGGTGGGGATACAGCATTTCGTGCGGCATCAGGGGCTGGTAGGTGTAATACGTGTGCCCGACCATTTCGGGCACGGGACGCGGGGCGAGGTACATCGCGGCGGGCGCTCCGCCACAATTATTGGGGACGTAAAAGTTGTAAAACAGATCGGGACGGCCGTATTCCCACGGGCGGCAGCCGACGCCGAGCGCCCCCGTGCTGTCGACGGCCCCGGCGTTTCCGCTGGCGGCGATTCCTTGGTCGCAGTCGCGGCAATCGTCGGCCGCTCGCGAAGTGGGTCCGGCGACGCTGCACGCCAGCGCGATGGTCAGAGCCGTGAGCGTAATCCGAGTAGTTCCAGCAGTCATCAAAAAACCTCCTCGTGGCTGGGGCCGACAAACCGCTCGAGGGCGGTGAAAGATTGGGTTAGTTTTGGTCGGGTTATGGGTGTGCGCGTACAAGTCGATTGCCGCTAGTCTGCCGGCGGGATCCGGCATGGGACGCTTGACCGGTCGGGCGCGACGGGGCGGGCCGGGTGGGAGCTGCACGTGGATACGCGGCCCTCTCGCGATAATTGGAAGGTAACGGGCAGGGTTCGTGTGCGAGCTTCACCGTTTAACTCGGACAGGTTGGGAGATAAGGATGAATCTTTATGTTCGCGTTGGAACAATTGCCCGCGATCGTCCGTTTTGATCGGCTGAATTGGGTGTGACAGCCCGTCCACAATCGTTATAATCCGTGCGTTCAGAACAAACCGCCCAGCCTGACTCGCGGCCGGCGCGCGCCGCGCGGTAAAGGAGTGCCCGTATTGTCTGCCACGCTGATGATCCACGATCTCGATCCCACCGACAGCCCGTCCGACAACGACCCGAGCGAGGCCTCGATCGGCGCCGCGGCGGACGCTGAAAAATCGGGCAACGGCCAGGCCCGCCGCCGGGCGACCGCCGAGGGGATGGCTGCGAAGCAACGCGACATTTCCGTCAGCGAGTTTTTCGCCAAAAATCGACATCTGTTGGGTTTCGACAATCCTCGCCGAGCCCTGTTGACCGCCGCCAAAGAGGCGGTTGACAATTCGTTGGACGCCTGTGAAGAAGCGGGCATTACGCCTGAGATCTGGGTACAGATCGAGCAGACGGACGAGAACCGTTTCAAGCTCAGCGTCCAAGACAACGGGCCGGGGATCGTCAAGCGGCAGATCCCCCTGATTTTTGGCAAACTGCTGTACGGTTCAAAGTTCCATCGGCTGCGGATGAGTCGCGGCCAGCAGGGGATCGGGATCAGCGCGGCCGGCATGTACGGGATGCTGACCACGGGAAGGCCCGTAAAAATCGTCTCGAAGCTCTCGCCTCGCAAGCCGGCCCACTACTACGAGATCCAGATCGACACCAAGAAAAACCACCCGGAGATCCTCAACGGCAAGGGCGACGGCGTCGACATCCCACCCAACGACGCCGGTCGCGAGTACATCCAGCGCCACGGAATCGAATGGATTGCCGAGTACGAGCCCGAGGGCGACGCCCCGCCTCAGCCCGTCAAGAGCGGGACGCGGGTGACGATCGAGATGGAGGCCAAGTATCAGCGCGGCCGGGGCAGCGTCGACGATTACCTCGAACAGACGGTGATCGCCAATCCTCATCTGACGCTGCACTACATCGATCCCGAGGGCAACCGCAAAGACTATCGCCGCTCGACGACGACGTTGCCGCCCGAACCCAAGGAGATCAAGCCGCATCCGTATGGCGTCGAACTGGGCCGACTGGTCACGATGCTCAAGGAGACGAGAGCCCCCACGCTGTCCCAGTTCCTGGCCGGCTCGTTTTCTCGCGTCAGCCCGGCCGTGGCGCGGCGGATCTGCGAGGAAGCCAAGGTCAGCACTCGCGCCTCGACCAAACGCATCGGCCGCCAAGAGGCGGACGCCGTCTTCCGCGCCATCCAGCAGACCAAGATCAAGGCGCCGGCGACCGATTGCATCTCGGCCATCGGCGAAGAATTGTTGCTGAAAGGGCTGCGACACGTCGTGCCCGGCCAGTTTTACTGTGCGGCGACGCGGCCCCCGTCCGTGTACCGAGGCAATCCGTTCCAAATCGAAGTGGCGCTGGCCTACGGCGGGGTCAATCAAGTCAAAAAGGTCTCGCTCGAACTGCTGACCGAGCTGCTGCACGAGAGCGACGCCCGCACGCTGCGCCAGTTCATCGTCAACACGTTCGACGGAATGGGCAACGAAGCCGCCGATCGGATCCTGCGCGGGTCCAAATTCGGCACCCGCCAGTCGCCCGGCAAGCTGAAGCCCGCCGAGATCCGCCAGCTTCACGAGGCGATGCAGAACGTGAACCTGTCCGAAGGCCAGACGATGCAGGTTCTGCGCTATGCCAATCGCGTTCCCCTGCAGTTCAAGCAGCGAGATTGCGCGATCACCGAATCCGTGTTGACCATGAACTGGCGACCGTACGGCCTGTCGCAATCCCGCGGCGCTCTGCCATCGGGCCCCGTCACGGTGATGGTCCACATGGCCAGCGTGTGGGTGCCGTTCACCAGCGAATCCAAGGAAGCGATCGCGGCCTATCCCGAGATTCAGAAAGAGCTGCGTTTGGGCCTGCAGGCCGTCGGTCGCAAACTGGGCATGTACCTGCGCCGCCGAAATCGCGTCAAGCAGGAGGGCGAGCGGCGTTCGATCTTCCTCCGTTATCTAGGCGAGGTCGCGACGGCCGTCAGCGCGATCAACGGTTCGCCGCGCGATCGACTGCACGAGCAGTTGTTGAAAGTGGCCAAGCGCAAGACATCGGAGGCCGATGTGCGACTGGATGATCGGGGCAAGAAAATTCTCGACGCGGAAGACTTTGGTGATCACGTGCTGATCGTCGAGCCCGAACCGCTCGACGTCGACGGGCTGCTGGCGCAGATCGCCAGCAAGAAAAATGGTTCCCCGCGGCGCGCGGGTACAGGCAAGGGCGAGACCAACGGTGAACAGACCGGCGAGTGACGCGGTTTCGCGCGGCAGGCCGTTCGTTCGCTGAAGCCGTCGCCCGTTCTCGAACCTCGCCACGTGCGCGGAATACGGCCGCCATGTTTGACTGCGGCCTCGTCGTGATAGGAGGTTGACGGACATGGAATGTCGCTTGCTTCTGATCCTTGCAGTGGCGGCCGGCTTGACCGGTTGTGGGGCCGCGTCCGCGCCGTCGCGGGGGCCGGACAAGGCGGTTGCGCGTGTTCAGGACGACGCCGGCGAAGTCGAACGGACGACGCCGAGCGCGGCGGACGAGCCTTCCGTGGACCCGATCGCGATCGACGAGCCCGCGGACGATCCGTCACCCCAGCCAAACGCCCAGCCGTGGGCCCAGCCCGCCGATTCGTCAGAGGACACCGCCGGGACTCTGGACACGGGCGACCAGGATGCGAGCGGTGACCGGCCTGCGATGCCCGCCACCGAGCCGTTGCGGGTCGAACAGCCCGCAACGCCTCCGACGCCCGCGGCGGATTTCCCGCCGATGCCGCTGAAAAGCCCGGCGACGCCTTCCGATGGTGGACCTCCGGAGCGCGACGGCTCGACGGAGAGCGAACCGGATGCGGCGCCGCCCCACGACACGCGCTCTCTCCCCTCGGCCCCGCCCACCGAGTCCGGCCGCCCCCATACAGTCCGTCCGCCCAAGAAGTTCGGCTACGCCTTCACACCCGCCACGCCAGGATCGTCCGCGGGCCAGTCACCGGGCCGCTCGGGCGTGGCCACGCCGCGGGCGACCGTCGACAAGGGCTTCAGTCGCGTCCGTGTGTTTTATGGAACGGATCGTGGCCGCGGTGATTCGACCCCGAACCAATTCTACGGGGCCCAGCGGCGGGACGACGGCAGCGATGTCTTGGAACTCGGCCACTGCGAGGTGAGCATTCCGTACAAGCACGCCCCCGGCGAGATCGAAAGGCCGTCGATCTGGAAATTCGAGTTTCGCGAGACGCCGGCGCGACATGTGGTGCTGCTCGACGTCCAGCCGTTGGATCGCCAGCGCTGGCTGAACGACGTCCGCGGCGAGATCGACGAGTCGGCCGAGCGCGCGGCGTTGGTGTTCGTCCACGGCTTCAACGTAGATTTTGCGTCCGCGGCGCGGCGGACTGCGCAGATGAAGTACGACCTGAACTTTCCGGGCGCGGCGATCATGTACAGCTGGCCGGCGCCGGCCAATTACGTCGAATGCGAGGGAAACGCGATCTGGACGCTGCCGCACCTGACCGAATTCCTGACCGAGTGCGTACACCAGACCGGCGCGCAAAAGATCCATCTGATCGCCCACAGCATGGGCACGCGCGTGTTGACCGCCGCGCTCAAGGAACTGGCGGATGCGCCAGCGGCGGCCCATATCCGCTATAACCAGATCGTCCTGGCTGCGCCGGACATCGATGCGGCGGTGTTCAAGACGCAAATTGCCCCGCGGATCGTCAACGCGGCCGAACGGATCTCGATCTACTCGTCCTCGAACGATCTGGCCCTGACGGCCTCGAAAAAAATCCATCGCTACAAGCGCCTCGGCGAAGGCGGCGCAGACTTGACAACCTTCCCCGAGTGGCGTCAAATCGAAGTCCTGGACGCCAGCGCGGTGGACGAGAGCCTGTTGGGACATTCGTACTACGGCAACAGCCCCACGATCCTCCGCGACGTGAGCGGAGTGCTGGCGGGCTTGAGCGCCGCGGCGCGCGGTCTGCGAGCCAACGCCGACCACTATCTGTTCCAAGCCAAACGCAACCATCTGTCCGACAGGGCTCGCTAGAGTCTTAGTCCGTATCATGCGCGCACCGAGCGCGCATCTTGTACACTGGTCTGCACATTACACTTTCGGGGCGTGGACACTGGCCAGCATTAGAGTCTTAGTTCGTATCATGCGCGCACGGTGCGCGCATCCTGTACAGTGGTGTATACAGTACACTTGTGGGTTAGTGGCGCCAGACTGGGTTAG
>JAVYAJ010000375.1:0-2037 GCA_032229885.1 Candidatus Anammoximicrobium sp.
TGGGATGGCCGTCGCAGGCGTCTCACGTTCCGGTCGGACTCGAGACGCGACGCGGCATTCTGCTTGACACGCCGCGCGTCGGCCGCGGGGCTGGCCGTGTTTTGGGCCGCCCAGGCCGCTCGGCCGGCCATTGTCCAACCCGGAACGCCGATCTATAAAAGAGCGTGCCGAAGATCGGCGTGCTCGGACGGCGGTGGACCATCGTCAGGGCGACGATGGCGAGCGACAGGAAACGCGAGGCGAAGGGATGATCACGATCACCGACGGGCCGATCGACGTGGCGGCCGTGCTGAGCAGCGTCCGCTCGACGCGGGCCGGTGCGATTGTCCTGTTCGTCGGAACGTCACGCGAGTTCACGGGCCAGCGGCGCACGCAATCGTTGGAATACGAATGCTATGGCGAGATGGCGAGGGCCGAGCTGGCCGAGCTGCATGACGAGGCGTGCCGCCGCTGGCCCTTGACCGGCTGCGCCCTGGTGCATCGCGTGGGCCTAGTCCCGTTGGGCGACGCCAGCGTGGCCATCGCCGTCAGCAGCCCGCATCGCCAAGACGCATTCGCCGCCGGCCAGTGGCTGATCGACACCTTGAAGCAGGTCGTGCCCATCTGGAAAAAAGAAAACTGGGCGGACGGCAGCAGCCAATGGGTCCACCCCGGCGTCCATCCCGATGTCGACGCCGCGCAGGCCGGGGCTGAAACCTGAGAGACCGCATGATCGACAACCGTTGTTTTCTCGGGGCGACTGACGCGTGATGACCGTTGCCGACCCTCTTGTTGATCGCTTTGGGCGCGTGCATACCAGCCTGCGGATCAGCGTCACCGACCGCTGCAACATCCGCTGTTTCTACTGTATGCCGCACGAAGACGTGCAGTTCAAGCCGCGCGCCGAGTTGCTGAGCTTCGAGGAGATCGAACGTTTCGTCCGTGTTGTAGCGCGGCTCGGGATTCACAAGCTGCGGCTGACCGGAGGCGAGCCGCTGGTCCGGGCCGACCTGCCTGCGCTCGTGGCAAAACTCGCGACGATCCCCAACATCGACGACCTTGCGTTGACGACCAACGGAGTCCTGTTGGCCCCGTGTGCGGCCGCGCTGAAACAGGCCGGCTTGCACCGTTTGAACGTCAGCCTCGATGCGATGAGCGAAGAGACGTTCGAGCGGATTGCGCGTCGTCGGGGGCTGGATCAAGTGCTCGCGGGAATCGCGGAAGCCCAGCGCCAGGGTTTTAGCAAGATCCGCTTGAATACCGTGGCGATTCGTGGTTTTACCGACGACGAGATCGTTCCGTTGGCCCGCTTTGCTCGCCAGACCGGGCTCGAGCTGCGTTTCATCGAGTTCATGCCGCTGGACGCCGAACAGCATTGGCAGCAGGATCTAGTGCTGCCCGGCGCCGAGATCCGTGCGCGGCTCGAAGCCGTGTTCGGACCGCTGACGCCTGCCGAACGCGACGACCCCAGCCAGCCGGCCGTCGATTACCGATTCGCCGATGGGGGCCGGATAGGATTCATCAATCCGGTCTCGGCGCCGTTTTGCGGCAACTGTAACCGGTTGCGGATCACGGCCGAGGGACAGGTCCGCAACTGTCTGTTTTCCACCGCCGAATGGGACGCGCGGGCCGTGATGCGCAGCGGCGCGAGCGACGAGGAACTAGCCGCCTTGGTCCGCGACTGTGTGGCCGCCAAAAAGGCCGGACACGGGATCGACGAACCAGGCTTTCTGCGCCCCTCGCGGGCTATGTATCAGATCGGAGGCTAGCGGCCGTGCGCGGCGCGGATCGGCGTGAAGCCGGCGCCGGCGACGCCGCAACCCCGCCGCGGCGCGAACCATCGCCGCCTCGTCGGCGCGGTGCGAACTGGGATCTCACAGGCCGCGGCGGCCGCCCGGCGGGCGAGCGCCATTGCCCAGCGAGATCGGTTTCGTCTAGACTCTTGGGCCAGCAAGCTCGGCGATTGTGGATGCCTCGCCATCGGTACGGTTCGAGGCCGCCACGCCGCGAGCAGACAACCTTTCCGATCCTCCGCGCGGCACAACCTCGCGCGGCCAA
>JAVYAJ010000376.1:0-4662 GCA_032229885.1 Candidatus Anammoximicrobium sp.
AGACGCTGAGGACGCTGAGATTTCGGCGCCCCGTCGTAGCCGGGAGAGACGTGACAGGCGAATCACGGCGGATGGACACGGATAGCGGGGATGAAGAACGACGGTTCGACGCGATGTCTTTATTCGTGTGATTCATGGTCTTTCTCAATATTTCTCGGCCCTTGTTTGGTTGCGGCTGCGGGCCGCGCTAGGTTCACACGACTCGGCGGCTCCGCGTTCCGTGATTTTCCGCTGCGATGCAAGCCGACCATCAGGCGTGAATGACGCCATCCTGGACTAGCTATGAACAATCCGTCCATGACTCCGCGAGACGACGCGCCGTACGAAGCTAGATCCGAGGGCTTGGGTCTAGCGGCGGCTACGGATCGATCGACGGCCGTCAATCTGTCACCGCTTGGTCTCGAACTGGTCGTGTCGTCGCGAGACGCAACAGCGATCCAGGCTGCTTTGGCCGCCGGAGCCGATGTCGTCTGTTTCGACTGCAGGGCATGGCGTGGTCGGCGGCGAATCCACGAGGTGGATCCCGCGGACGTCGCCGCGCTCGTCCAGGCCGCGCGCGAGCATGGCGCCAAGATTCGATTGAGTCTGCCCCGGGATTTGACAGAGCGCGAGCTGGTCCCGGCCGTTCGGCTGTTGAAATTGGCGCGTGACGCGGACGTCGACGCCGTATTGATCCACGACGCGGCGCTGCTGGCGTTCCAGCCGCACTTTCCGGGACTCAGGTTCCACCTCGACGCGCAAGCTGGCTGTGCCAGCAGCGCAGACGTGTCTGCCGCGGGCCGCTCGGGCGCTGTGCGGGTGATCTTGTCCCGCGAGTTGACGTTGGCGGAGATACGCGACGCATCAGGCGTACCTGGGGTTGAGACCGAGGTGTGTGTCGCAGATGCGGAGAACGGATCCGTTTTCGGAGATGGCCCGCGTTCGAACCGAGCGGAAATATACGCGGAAAACAACCGGACGGGCGGCGCCGCGCCCGCCGAGCCGCCCTGGAACGACATGCCACTGTGCGACCGCCTAGCGGCACTCGTCTCGGCAGGCGTGCGGGCCGTCAGCATCGCAGGCCGGGCAGGGTCGGCAGCGTGGATTGAACATGCTGTGCGTCTGTATCGCGGCGCGCTGGCCGGCGAAACCGGTCCATCGTTGGCCGACGAAGCTCGCGCACTGGCAGCCGATGCGGATCGCGCGTCGCGTCATCGCTGTGGCGGCCCGGACGAGCGGGAGGCGAGCGGCATCTCGACCGATCCTTCGAACGCGTGGATGGATCGCAGCCAGCCGGAGCCGAACATCAGCGCTGAAGGAGACGAGCCGTCCGGCCTGCCTGGGCCGGATCAGGGAACGTATGCACTGGACATTGACGTCGAGCCTTCCATCCTGGTCTGCCGCTGCCACTACTTGGGCGAGACGATCTGCTGGACGATGCCCAAGACTGTCATCCACCGGCCCCACAAGGCGGTGGCGATCGGCAATCTGCTGGACTTTCTGAGCGTCCAGCAGATTCAAGGTTGTGATCTGGAGCGCGGGTCGACCAACGATCCCGGCTATCTGATGGCGCCGCGCAAGGTCAATGAACTGACGATAAGAATCGGCAAGACGCTCCAGCAGCGCCAACGGCTGCGCGCGCGATCGCTACGCCGCGAGATCCCTGCGGCAGTCCAAGCGATCTTGGCAGGTGATGAGCGAGATGTGTCGAATTGTCTAGCGTTGGGTCAACCGCCCGACCGCGCGCGGCTGAATGTGGACGCCGTCGGGTCGTTCTTGGCTGCCGCGCGTCCCGAGGCGGTGATCGTCGAAGGCTTGACCGCCGACCGGGTAAAGTCGCTGCGTTCGTTATGTCGTCACACATCCTTGATCGTGGCGTTGCCGCCCATCTTTTTCGAGGCCGAGATCGACCCGCTGCGACAACTAGCGCGAGCCTGCCGGCGCGCGGGCATCGTCGTCGAAGTCAATAGTTGGGGCGGCTGGCTGCTGGCCAAAGAAGCCGGCGCGCGGATCGAAGGCGGACCGTCCCTGCCGGTTCTGACGACGCTGACGGCTCGCGTGCTTCGAGACGCCGGGCTGCAATGCGTCACGCTGCCCGTCGAGGCGGATCGCCGACAGTTGGAACGCCTCACCAACCGCTGTCCCGTACCGTGCTCGCTGGTCGTATACGGGCGCCCGCCGTCGAGTCTGACGCGCGCCGCGCCGTCCGCCGATTTCGGACCCCAGCCCCTGACAGGGCCGGCCGAAAAGCCAGCGATTCTGTGCCGTGAACGCAGCCTGTGGGTTCGGCGGCCGGCCGAACCGTTCGACTTGCGCAATGAGCGCAACGATCGCATCCACGTCCGTCACCTGGTGGTCGACCTAGTCGGCGCCGCCCACCCCGTGGATGAGTGGTTCGCACGTCCCGACCGCGCGCCATTCCTGTTCAATTACGCCTCTTCGTCACGCGAAGTCTGAAGTCCCGTGACCAGATCACGAGCGCTCGATGCGCCGTGCGGAGGCTTGCCGTGAATCGGACGCACCGCCACCGCTTCACAAGGTCTCGGACGTCGCAACCCAATCGTGTGCAACCAGTGTCCAAGATGCGCCCAGGCTGCGTAGAACCCGTGTCCATCGCCTGGAAGCCGTGATCGCTGGAAGCCGTGATCGCTGGAAGCCGTGATCGCTGGAAGCCGTGATCGCTGGAAGCCGTGATCGCTGGCAGCCGTGATCGCTGGCAGCGGCGGTCGCCGGACGCGCGGGGAAAAGTGAAGCAAAGACCGCAAGCAGCGCGAGAACGGAACTCGAAAAAGCCGACCCGCCGGTGATCTTCGCGATCACCACCCCAAGCCTATTGTGAGGGCTGGCGGGTTTGCGGTATCCCCGCATAGACGATCTGTGGAGGCGATGGGAGTCGAACCCACGACCTCAGCATTGCGAACGCTGCGCTCTCCCAATTGAGCTACGCCCCCAGATTCAACGGACGCCGATGTCCGGCGACCGGCGGAATTTTAGCCGCGCGATGCTGTGGTGTCTAGCCCTGGTCGACAATGGGCGTGGATTTCTGGATTTGCACCGCGGGGCTGATCGGCGAAGCCGCTGCCGATGGCAGGCCTGGCTGATCGTTCCGCCGCCTGCAAAACGTTTGTCAGTGCCGGATCGCCTCTGGCGGCCGTCGGTACGGCGTCCAGCCGCAGCCCTCGCGCCCGAACACCGATTTCGTGGTGAACTGTTGACACGGCCATTCGGTGTGCGACAATCCAATCTAAAGGTTCATCATGGTGCGCGATGGCGTTCGCTCGGACAGCCGTCGCGTCATGTGTGGCGGCTCTTGTCCGGCATCTGTTCTCGGGTGGGAGAATGCAGAATGAAGAGTGCGATGATCTGGATCGCGTGCGGCATGGTCGCGTGCGCGGCGTTGTTTGTCGGCTGTGGCAAGGCTCCTCCGCCGGTCGTCGAGGCTCCGCCGCCTCCTCCGCCGCCACCTCCACCGCCCGAGAAGAAGCCGATTGAACTGGCTGAATTCCAACCCGTCGAGATCGAGTCCGGCGCCACGGCAACGATTCCGTTGTCGGTGGCCCGCCACGACAACGCCGGCCCGATTAAACTGCGGATCGAAGGCGAGGTCGAAGGATTGAAGGCAAAAGTGGCCGAGATCCCCGAAGGTGAATCGAGTGGCCAATTGGAGATCGAGGCCGCTTCGACGCTGGGCGACGCAGAACTGGCGGCCACTCTGACCGTCCACGCGCAGATCGGCGACCAAACGGCGACACGCCCGCTGCAGGTCAAGGTTCCCGAGCTTGGCCTGCCGACTTTCCCGCCGATCAACGAAATTCTGCTCCAGCCGGGGGTCAAGCGGACAGTCGAAGTCAAGATCGAACGTCAACGCTATGCTGGCCCCGTCGAGTTGAGCGTGGAAAAGACGCCGCCCACGGTCACGTGCGCGGTGTCCAAGATCGACGCGGGCCAGAGCACGGCGACGTTAGAGATCACCGCGGCGGCCGGCGCGCCGGACACCACGCAGACCGCGCGCCTGTCCGCCACGTTGTTCGGTCGCGCGCTGGGCGTCGACGTGCCGCTGAAAATCGAGACCCGGCCGTTTCAGGTCGATACGTTCCATGTCGTCACCCTCACGCCGGGCGATACGCAGTACATCGAATTGCCGGTCACTCGCAGCAGCTATAAAGGGCCGCTGAAGTTGAATCCGGACAGCCTGCCGCCCGGGGTTACGATCCAATCGGTCGAAATCCTTCCGGACCAGCAAAAGGCGCGCGTGGGCGTGGCCGTGGCTGCAGACGCGAGCCCTCGCGTGTATTCGACCAAACTGAAGACTACGGGCGGCGACTTTTCGAGTTCCGGCGACATCGTGGTTCGGATCGCCAGCGTCGATCCGACGTACCTTCCGCCCGAGCTGGCCGCCGATCCGGAGACGCCCCTGCTGCGCCGCGGTTCCATCGGCGGGCGGCTGACGCCTGAAACCAAACAGGCGCTGCTGGATTTTTATGGCGGCACCCCCGAGTCCGAGGCCGCGGTGATGCGCGGCTTGAAATGGCTCGCCGCCCATCAACAATCCGACGGTAGTTGGTCGCTGAAAGACTACGGCAAAGGGATTGCCGGTTGCGACTGCCAAGGAGAAAAAGAGAGCGGCGCGGACGACAATCTGACAGCCGCCACCGCCTTCGGCGTGCTGCCGTTTCTGGGCGC
>JAVYAJ010000377.1:0-3064 GCA_032229885.1 Candidatus Anammoximicrobium sp.
CTCTTTACCGGCGAGATGTCGGCGGACAATCTCGGCCTTCTGTAGGGGGGTGAAATGCCTTCGGGTTGCGTTGCTCATGGAAAGTACCTCCGCATGAGTCTATGCTAACCCAAACGGCCCTACATTCCAGTTTCAAGAGGAGCAAGACAATGTTATCTTTCCAATGCGGAATGAGCCCAGCATGATCATAACCCTGCGCAACAATGCCTCTCGACGCTGGCCTGGAGCTTTTTCCGCCGTATCTCCTGATCGCAGAATCGCCGCACTCCGAGACAACGGATTAGTCTTCCGCTCGCCGACAAGCGGGGGAGTCTTGGCAGAGATGCCAGAACGTATCCATTGGATCCCAAACAGTTGTTGCTTTTCTGCAGATGGAACCGTCTTCGCCGCTTTAGACATGGAGTCACGAGTGAAGATCTGGGAACTCCAGTTCACGATTCCCGATACCGAAGGCGGAACGCGATCAGACGGGAAGATGACCGCCGGCGCGGCCGCACCAGGAGGAGCACCCGAGTAACCGTTCGTCGCAATCGCACCGCACCGTTTGCCAGTTCCACGCCGCCGTTTCGCCCGATCGCGTTGTGGTTCTATCCAGTTGCGTGGGCCAGTCAAGACACGCCTTGCGCCGCCCCGATCCTCGCCGCCTGTCGGCGAGTGCGTCAGGTCAGAAAGCGACGAGTTGCATAGTCTGACGCCCTCGCTGGCAGATGGCGAGCGTCAACGCCAGCGTTGCAAACGCCAAGCGGCAATGTGGCCAAGTGCTGCCCGGAGTTCCACGAAGCGAGCCTTGTTCCATGTGCCCGCGGTGACGGTCCGCGTAAGGACGCCCTGGGGCCGGGTGAGGAATCCCGTGCGAAGTGTCAATGGTCCATCGGCGCCACCCATTCAGCAACACGTGAGACAGTTGGGCCCATCGAGGCCACTCGTTGCCAGTCGCCCCGTCGGGAGACGTCTTCGGGCGATCCCGAAACGCCCCGCGGTGGCCGCATCGATTCCACCCCTCTTGTAGGCCGACCGCTACGAACCAGGCGGCGCGCGGCTCGCGCTCCCCAAGCATCCCGGCGAGTACGATGGCCGGGCGGAAGACAGTCCGTCGGTCCATCGTCGTCCGCAACTTGGCGACCGTCGTCTGAATTGCGCCGGTCAACGGTATTTGCGCCTGCGTTGTCTTGTTGCACAGAAGATTGGCGTTTTACAGTCGCTGGCATTGATCGTGCCGTGACGTGTTTTGTTTCTTGTGCTTCGGTTGCGGACGTCGCAAAGAACGTTTACGCTTAGCCATCCCGGCTGTGCCGAGCGGGTCTGTGGACGTGGCGAGTCACCGGATCATGGTCGAGAGCCTCTTGGTTGCCAAGATCGATTTGGCCGTTCAAACTCGAACGTGTCTAAAGTGCCGTTGTGAAGGATGCGGCTCGAAACAACCTCACAAGCTCAGGCAGCCTTGCGCCAAGGTGGCCCACGCGCCCGGGGACCGAACGAGGCCTCTTTGCCTCTTTACGTCTTTGCGTTGGACCAGTTTCAAACTTCGAGAAGTCCTCTTGCGCCACATCCTGACTGTCAGGGGGTAATCTGTACCAATTTATGGATGACATGTTACAGGCGACAGCGGGAGGGATCGTTCGAGGCATTCACATGGGGGGCTTTGCGATGCGGAGATCTTCGGCTGGCTTGGCGATCGCGTTCTGGCTCGTGGCGATCAGCGTCGCGTGCGTTGGGGCAGGTGATGCGAGCGTGTCGCAGACGTTCGAGGCTCGTGACACGCTGGCCGTCGGGCAGGATCCGGCGCCGGATGCGGCTGAATGCCTGCGCGGTTTGAGCTGGGATCCCACCGCCTTTTCCGTCTCGTGCAGCGCCGATCCGGGCGCGGCATACGATCGGCTCGTCCAGTTTCCGTCGCCCGTGCCCAGCGGCGATGCGGTGAACGATCGCGTATCGGTCGAATGGTACATGCCGCGGGATGCTGACGGCGCGGTTCGCACGGCTCCGGCCGTGTTGGTCGTCCACGAATCGGGCCGTTCGATGCCCGTCGGGCGGCTGTTCGCCCGCAGCTTTCAAGCGGCCGGGCTGCACAGCTTTCTAATCCACCTGCCGTACTACGGCAAACGCAATCGCGACGGCCGGGATCCGCCGGCGGATCGCTTGTTCGCCGTGATCCGCCAGGCGATCGGCGACGTTCGGCGTGCCCGCGACGCGATTGGCGCCTTGCCGCACGTGGATCGACGGCACGTCGCCCTGCAGGGGACAAGTCTGGGGGGCTTTGTCGTCGCGACCGCGGCGGCGTTGGATCCGGCCTTTCAATCCGTGTTCATCATGCTCGCGGGCGGCAATCTGTACGAGATGTTCCAGAACGGCCAGCGCGAGGTGGCCCAGGCTCGACAGAAATTGGCGCAAGCCGGAATTGACGACGCGCACCTGAAGAGCCTGTTGTGGCACATCGAGCCGACGCGGCTGGCCCACCGCCTGGACCCGCACCGCACCTGGCTCTTCTCGGCCGAAGGCGACCAGGTGGTGCCGATCGCCAACGCCAACGCGCTGGCCGCGGCGGCCCGCCTGCCGGCCAGTCACCACGTCCGCGTCCCCGGCAACCACTATACGGTGATCGTCTACTTTCCGATCATCTTGCAGCAAGTCACCGACGAAATTCGTGCCCGCGGCGCGGCTCCGGCGGACCCGTCGGCCGGTGGCTGAGCGCATGAAAGCCGCCTCCGCCAAACCCGGCCGGGGTTCCTCGTTGGCCGACGCGCGCCCAGCCGATCGAGCCCGCGCCGGAACAGACCCGGTCGACGCGGATCTTGCGACTTCCCTAAAAATCGCCGATCGCAGGTCTCCCAGATCCTCGCTGCCCGTCCCGTCTCGGCTCGTGTGTTGTCCAATCCTGATTTTCGGGTCGCGACACTCGCCCTCGCACGGAATCCTCGGCCTGACAATCGCGGCCGCCCGAACGTCTTAGTCTTGACGTCGCACTGGACCACTAACCTCAAACATCGTGAAATTTTTGACAATGTTTTCAGGCTGCCACAGCGCTCAGTTGTTGAAGGGTTAGATGTTGTGGTGTTCAGTGTTC
>JAVYAJ010000378.1:0-9076 GCA_032229885.1 Candidatus Anammoximicrobium sp.
CCAAATACCGGCTTCCCACTAGAGCCCAACGACGCGATCTGGATTCCCTAAGTGCTAGCACTGCTAGCACTTAGTGCGCAAAACGGGAATGCACCCCGGCAGGTAGAGCAGTTCGATACGCAGCTCATCGGCCAGTTGCTGGACAAGCCGGCACTTCTGATAGCGGGCGTTGTCCAACACAAACGCAATGGGGATCCCCAGCCGCAATGCCGCAAGCTTGTGCAGCAACTGGCAGACACTATGGGCGTTGATGTAGGTGTCGTTCGTGACCGTCACCAGTTGGTGCGTGATGGCATCCAGCGCAGCAAGCACGTTCAGTCGCTGTCGGCCTGCCGCGGCGCGCACGAACTGCCGGACGATGCACCAGACATAGCCGACGAAGGGCGTCAAGACAACGTGTGCCGCGTCAACGAACAGCACCGCGCGATGGCCGGCGCGCGCCTCGTCCAGCCGGGGCTCCAGCTCCTCTTTTTTAAAGCGTTCCTGTTCCTCTGGGTCCGCTTTGGCCGGCACGTAGCCGACTTTCAGCCGACGCATGCCGAGCGATTTCAAGAACTTCCGCACCTGGGTTTCGCTACGCCGAATGCCCGTGAACTCTTCGATTTTCGCCACGGCTTCCTTGACGATTGCCGGTGGGTGCTCTCGGAAATATGCCTCTGGAGTCGTACGGCGCCCGTCCAACGCGCCCCGCGAGTTGCTTCTACGGAATTCTTTCAGTGCATCGACGCGCCCAGCCAGAAACCCCTGCAGGTTGGCACGCAACGTGTTGCCCGTGAAACCCACAATGCGGCAGATCTCGTTGTGTACGAGTCCTCTCACTGTTCGGAAGCAACGCCTCCATCTTGGCTTGCACACGGGGATGCGGGTGACGGAAACGCTCGTAGCGAAGCTGGGCCGCTTGTTCTTCCGTGAACGTGATTCGGATCATCTCCACCTCCATTCCCGGCCGGTTCGGTGCGTCAGCGGACCAGTACCAACGCTCAGGTTATACGGCGCATCGGTCGCAAAGGTGAGCAGCAGAATTCTGCCAATGCGGTGCGATCGAGCACCCCGTGTGTTGGCGGCGCCCAAGCGCTCCCAGTTGGATTTTGGCAAAACGCCCGAAAAGGTGTGTGAAGATGGCGAAAACGCGCCAAAAAGGGGGCCCGCCAAAAACTTTTTCTCATGCCGCAAGCCCTTGTGCTACAGAGGCTTGCGCTAGCCCGGCCACCCCGCGGACTACGGTGATACTATCCGGTCCCTTGACATTTGTCGCCGTCGCACTCTAAAAGCGCACTCATGCTAGCTGCTGGCCTGTCAGCACTGTCCGCAGTCGCGGCGCGCCTCTGCGAGGTAAAAACGCAAATTCAGGCCGCGTGAAGGCTAGGTTTTTGAAGGACACTCCATAGGCGGAATCCCTACGGCACGCGGATCATGCCGATGACCGATGCCGGACACTCTGTCGGACCAAAACCCAGGAGCAACGGACGATGATGACTTTGCGTTCAGATCCGAGGAAACCACCGTCTCCGTCTGGATGTTGGGAGTGGTCGCCGCGGTTTGGCTCGCACCGGCAGCGACGGCGCAGGCAGCTGGGCCGATTGCGGCGAGGGGGCCGCTCCGAGTGCATCCGACCAATCCACGTTACTTCACGGATGACGGGGGAAAGGCTATTTACCTTGGCGGCTCCCAGGCGGGCGGCTGGGACCTACAGGACGACGCCTGGCCCGGTTGGCAGGCCGAGGGAATCCGGACACCGGCCGACTTTACGCGATACCTGGATATTCTGTCGAAGCACAACCACAACCTCTTCCGGTTATGGACAGTGGAGTCGACTCGCTGCGACCGGGGCGCCGCCGGGGTGCTAGCAAGCCCTTTGCCTTACCGGCGGACAGGGCCGGGCAAGGCCCTTGACGGCGGGCCGCGTTTCGATCTCCATCAATTCGAACCCGCCTATTTTGAGCGGCTGAGATCGAGGGTCGTCGACGCGGGCAACCGCGGCATCTACGTCATTGTCATGCTGTTCGAGGGCTTCAGTTGCGTGCATCCGGTCAGTTCCTATGGAGCAAACCCCGGAGCCAACCCGTGGTTCGGACATCCTTTCAATGCGCGGAACAACGTCAATGGCGTCGACGGCGACCGCAATGGGGACGGCTGGGGCCTCGAGTTCCATTCTCTGGCCGTGCCAGCCGTAACGGCGCTGCAGAAGGCTTACGTGAGGAAGGTGGTCGACACGGTCAACGACCTGGACAACGTGCTGTACGAGATCGCCAACGAGAGCCTTCCCCAGTCTCAAGATTGGCAAAACGAGTTGATCAACACCATCAAGAGCTACCAGGCTACGAAACCCAAACAGCATCCGGTTCTGACGAGCCATTCGTGGCCCGACCAGGACAACGCCGTGCTTTTCGCCAGCCCAGCCGACGCGGTCGCGCCCGGCAAGAAAACGGACGAAGATTACCTGAACGATCCGCCGTCCGCGACAGGCAAGAAAATCGTGATCGCCGATTTCGATCACATCAGTCCTTTCACCAGGGATCCCAGGACGGTGTGGAAGAACTTTCTCCGAGGCAACCATCCGCTCATCTTTGATACGCATCTCGTACCCTTCGACTGGGAATCTGGCAAACTCGTCCCGGACGATGGCACATACGAGCCGATTCGGTGGGCCGTGGGGCAGACTCGCGAATATGCCAACAAGATGGACTTGGCGGCAATGACGCCGCGCAACGACTTGGCTTCTTCGCAGTATTGCTTGGCCAACCCGGGCCGGGAGTACCTGGTATATGTACCCGATGGAGGAGAAGTGACGGTAGACCTCTCGGCGGCGGTGACCACGCTGGCCGTCGAGTGGTTCAACGCGCACGCTGGAACCGCCAGTCCGGGCGGGACGGTGCAAGGTGGCGCGAAACGGACTCTGCGGGCCCCGTTCAGTGGCGACGGGGTGCTGTACCTCAGAGCCGTGACGAAATGAGTCGACGCGGTTCAGGCTGTGGCTCCCTAGGAGGGTGTCCGAGAATCGGTAGCGTGGTCCTCCGGCCCTCGATTTTCCGCTTAGCGGCTAGGTTTCCGTTAGCGCGCACCGGTAGCGCCAGATCTTTAAGACATTGTGCGTCAGACACACCAGCCGCACTCGCCTGGTACTTTGGCAAGGCCACGTGGCAGAAACTGACGGAAGCCGCGGGATCCTTTGATCTGGCCGAAGACCGGTTCGATGGTCACTTTCCGCTGCGCCGGGATCGCCCGACCCGTGGGCGTATGCACTTTGGCTGCCATTTGCTCCTTGGCTATCGTGGCGGAGACTCGTGCGCACGCCGCAGTCGCTACGGTTGCCGTGGACGCAGGGGTTGCCGCGGACGCAGAGGTGGGTGCTGCGGCCTCTACCGCATCGGTCGCAGCCAGCGTCACCGCGACGAGCGCACTTGCCGCCCAGGTTCCCGCGGACGCCGCAGTCTTCGACGCGACCGTCGGGGAGGCGCCGACCTGCGCTGTCTGGCTCTCTGGTGCATGGTGCTTTTGTTTTCATGTTCGAGAGGAGCAAGTCACCACCAGGCAAATCCATATCACGTGGATGGGCGCGCTCTGGTGCGGCCAACATACCATACATTGTGGGACTGCGTCTTACCTCGTCGGATGTGCACGTGGCGCGCGCATCCTGCGGGCTGAGACGCCAAACACGCCCGATAATCTGCCATCGGGCGATAGGGTTGATCTGGAAGCCCGCAATTGACAACGCTCAGGCCCTTTTCTACCGTGCTTAATTGCGTTCCAGCGTCAATCATGATTCACCAGGAGTCTTGCGCATGTCCGAACATAAATCGAACCATCTGACACGACGTCAATTTACGATGGCAGGGAGCGCGGCCGCGGCATTTAGCATCGTGCCGCGGTGTGCCGTGGCGGGCAGCGACGAGACACCGCCCAGCGAGAAATTGAACATCGCGGGCATCGGCGTCGGCGGCATGGGCGCAGGAGACATCCACAACGTCGCCGCCGGAAACAACATCGTCGCGCTGTGCGACGTAGATCAACGACGGTCCGGCGCGACGTTCCAGAAATTTCCGAAGGCCAAGCCGTTCCGCGACTTTCGCCGGATGTTCGACGAGATCGAGCGCGAGATCGACGCCGTCGTGGTCGCCACGCCGGATCATACGCACGCCGTCGCGGCGATGGCTGCGATGGTGCGCGGCAAGCACGTGTACTGTGAAAAACCGCTCGCCCATTCGGTTCAAGAAGTCCGGCGGCTGATGAAGGCCGCCGCCGAGCACAAAGTGGTCACCCAGCTCGGCAACCAAGGCCACTCGTTCGAGACGATCCGCGTGTTCTGCGAGTGGATCTGGGACGGGGCGATCGGCCGAGTCCACACGATCCATGCGGGGTGCCGTGCGGTGAACTCGGGTCTGGACGCGCTTTCGCAACTGGGCGAACGGCCCGACGTGCCGCCCGAGCTGGACTGGGATCTCTGGTTGGGGCCGGCGCAACAGCGTCCGTACCACCCCACGTATCTGCCCGGCCGCTGGCGGGGATGGACGCCCTTTGGAAACGGGACGATCGGCGATTGGGCCTGCCACGTTTTGGATCCCGTGTTCTGGGCATTGGATCTGGGCGCGCCGGCCACGATCCTGGCCGAGGTCCCGGACTACGATCCGAAAACACAGGGAGACGCCTACCCCAAAGGCGACAAAATCACGTACGGGTTTCCGGCCAAGGGCGACCGCGGCCCGATCACGTTGGTTTGGTACAGCGGCCTGGAATCGATTCCGCGCGCCGACGAGCTCGAGCCGGATCGCAAGCCGGCCGAGACGGGCGCCTATGTGTTCGGCGATCGCGGCACGATCATGTACGGCTCGCACGGCGCCGGCGGCGTGCGGATCATTCCGGAAACGAAGATGAAAGAATACACGCTGCCGGAAAAGAAGATCCCGCGGGTCAGCGGCCACCATCGAGATTGGCTAGACGCGATTCGCACCGGCGGCAAGGCAGGCTCCGATTTTTCGTACGGCGGTCCGCTGACCGAAATCGCGCTGCTGGGCGTCATCGCCATCAAGCTGCTGGGAACCAAGCTCGAGTGGAATGCCGAACAGATGAAGTTCACCAACTGTGACGAAGCCAACCAGCATCTAGATCCACCGTATCGGAGCGGCTGGAGCCTTTGACCAGGCCAGACAGCCATGAGACTCGTGAAACGGGGCACGCGCGTCCCTGGCGTGCGCGGACGAGCATGACCGCGGCACGCGCGAATCCAGGGGGTCAAGGCGGACTGTAGTCCGTATGACAAGGATGCGGTCCGAGGCGTGTAAAGCATCGAGTCGAAACGCGGCGAAACGCCCGGCGCGAAAAATCGTCGGCGTTTCGGCCTCGCGGCGGCGAGGACGAAACGGCCATAACCCGTGCGATAATGCGGGGCGGAACGCAGTATAGCCCGTTCTCAGCCTACGGGCCGACGAGCTGGATCTCGGCCCAATAGGCGGCCTCCCACGCCCAGCCTGTGGGTTGATTCACCAGTTCGAGTCCGACGGTTTGCCCGGCCAGCGGGCCGAGATCGACGACGACTTCGCTCCAGCCGTCGGGCGCCGTCGTCTTGTCGATCGACCGCCGCAACAGTTGCTGGTCATTGGCGCGGACGATCAGATCCCAATCGCCGCGAGGATGACGCCCGACGACCAAACGCAGCTTTGTCGTCGCCCCGGCCGGGATCGTCACGCTCTTGCGCAGCACGCATCCGGTCTGCGCGTCCAGCGGATGCGTGACCAAGACGTTCTTTTTCCCCAATTCCTCGGCTCGCAGACCCGGCTCCATATCCGGGCCACAGTTGGCGATGCGCCAGCCGGGCGCGAATCGTTCGACCGCGTCTTTCAGCAGGCTATCCGCGCTGGGAGCCGTGATCTGGGCGCGCTCGGCCTCAGTGAAGCGGCTATTGGCGATCGGGCCCGGCTTGAGCAGATCCTCGAACTTGCTGGGGATCGGCTTCTTGACCGGGATCACGAACACTTCGTCACCCGCGGCGTCCGTCTCGATGCGGCCTCCTTCGCGCGTCACGGCCTGCCGAGCCAGCTTTTCACAAACCGTCAACAGAGTCGGAAAATTGTAGGCCGTGTGGCTGAACACCCGCATCTGGTCCAATCGGCGATAGTACCGCTCAGGCAGTTTCGCGGCGCCCAACGCGGCGCCCAACACGCCGCCCGCGCTGGACGGATTGCAGTCCGAGTCCGAGCCGCAACGACACGCAATGATGATCGTGCGGTCCGGGTCGCTGTTTCCGTACAACAGGCCCATCAACACGAACGCCCCTTCGAGCTTGACGTCCAGTGCGCTGACGTAGTATTCCTTGCCGCGGTACTTCTTGTCGACCTTGGCCCAACAGGCTTCCCAATCGGCCGGGTTCTCGCGGCGCCAGCCGAGCATGTCGCGGACCATCTCGGCGTAGCGGCACTCGGCGGGGATCGCCGCCAGGCCCGCGGCGATGATCTTGTCGATGTCCGTCTCGAAGAATGCCTCGGCGTACATCGCCCCCATGAACTGACCGGCGTACATGCCGTCGCCATAGTTCATCAGCCGGCCGAACTTCTCGCCGAGCGCGATCACCAGGTTCGGCATGCCCGGGGCGATCAGGCCCGCGTAATCGGATTCGATCTGATAGTCGATCGCCCCCGCGCAGTTATGGAACTGGGGATGGCTCGAGTCGGGCGGGGCGATGCCGTTGCGGAGATTATTGCGGCCCGCCTTGTTGGCCACCCATAGCGGATAACCGCTGTTGGCAAAGTCGATCCCGGCTTGCCGCTGCGAGATCTCCAGCCCGTACTGTTCGAGCGAGCGGAGAAACGTCATTTCCACGTACAGGTCGTCCTGACCGAAGGCGTCGTTGGCCAGCGTCTCGCGAAACGGCGGCATCTCGGCCTCGGGCATGATCTGACGATAGCGGAATTCGGTCGGGGCGCCCCACGACACGCCGATGATCTGTCCGATCCAGCCGCCCTTCATCTTGTCGCGGTACTCGCGAACCGGCAGACGGCGAAACTCCTGACCGAATGCCGATGGCAGCAATCCGATCAACACGGCAAAACTCGACAAAACGCACATCCGGATCATGGGCAAACCTCCATCGTCGTCTGTTGGTGATGGGACGCGCTACGCGCCGCGGGACGGCAGCGCGATGCGCTCTTTCGAGCCGATTCACCGATTCATGGGACTTGGGCCAAGAGATCGTTTCGAATTGCAACGGCGGTCTCACGCCAAAGTCGCTCGAATGCGCCACTAATGGGTGGTCCATGCGAAACACTAGGGCCGCCAAGGTCACCAGGCTACGGGAATTCCGCACTATGGCGAGTATGACAACGGCGATGGACGGCCTACGACCAAAACGGTGAATATGGCCTACGGCCAAAATGTACGCTCACGGCGTCGCGACCTAGGGCGATGCCCTAGGCTACGGTGATCGATGGCCTACGGCCAAAGTGCACGGTCACGGTATTCGGGACTGTCGCCCGCCACAGCGACTTGCAGCGGCTGGATTCTCGACTGCGGCGTATCCGCGTCCATCCGCGTCCATCCGTGGTTCGAAAGCGACGGCTGTCTACGGCTGGATTTTCGAGTGCGGCAATGCTTTCCGCAGCCGATCGAGCCCGGCCGCCGAGATGCCCGTCTGGACGACGTCCAATTCTTTGAGCTGTGTGAACCGGGCAAGATGATCGATCGCGGCGTCAGTCAACGGCGCGCCGCGCAGTTCGAGCCGGCCGAGGTTGCGCAGCGCACTCAACTCGGCCAACCCGGCGTCGGTGATCTTTACGTCTCGCAAGATCAGGGTCCGCAACCCGCTCAGTTCACTCAACGTCTTCATGCTCGCGTCGGTCAGCGGCGTGCTCATCACGTTCAGCGCCGTCAGCGCGGGCAGTCGTTTCAGATGCGCCACGCCGTCGTCGGACAGCGGCGTGCCGCCCAGGTCGAGCGACTCGAGTTCCGACATCGCCGCCAGGTGCGCCAGCCCGCTGCCGTTGATCGATAATCGTCGCAGGTCCAGCCGTCGCAGCCGCGTCAGTCCGGCCAGGTGGGCCAGGCCGGCGTCGGTGACCTGAAACGCCTGGGCCAACGACAGGTCTTCCAAGCCGGTCAGCCGTCCGACGAACTCGAGTCCTGCATCGCTGATCGCCAGCGAATCTTTCACCGCCAACGTGCGCAGTTGACTCAGGGCCGACAGATACTCGAGCCCTTGGTCGCTGACGCCGCGGCTGCGAACGCGCAGCGCCTCGAGCCGTTTCATTTCCGCGATCAGTTCCAGTCCGCCGTCGCCGATCAGGTCGCTGCCCTCGAGATCCAGCGTACGGAGGTTCTCTAGTTGAGCCAGCGCGTACAGGCCGCCGTCACTGAGATAGCTGTCGGTCAGCACCAGATCCTCGAGCTGCGGCAGATCCTTGAAATAGCCCGCCGCCGCATCGGTCATCCGCGTCAGACGATGCAACCGCAACGAACGGAGAAGTGGCAGCCGCGTAAGTGCGCGGACGCCCGCGTCACTGACGCCCACGGTATCGAGCGTCAGCGACGTCAGCGCGACGAGCCGCGCGATCGTGGGCATCGAGGCGTCGGTGATCCCGGCGCCTTTGAGCGCCAGTCGCCGTAGGTGCGGCGCATCGCCAAGCAGTTCCACGTCGGCGTCCGTAAGGCTGGCGGCGAGTAGATCGACGCCGATCAGCCGCCGCTGGTCGTCGAGCTCGACCTGCCCGCCCCACTGCCGGATGCGTTGCACCAGCGGGTCGGCGTCCGGCATGTCGGCCGGGCCCGTGGCATCGCGTTGGCCGCTTGCGATGCCACCGCCGCTCGCGCTGCTCGCGTCGGCTGAGTCGCCCGCGGATGGCTTGGCCAGACGCTCTTCGGATGGCTGGCCCACCGCCGGCGCAGCGCGGCTCGCGTCGTCGTTCACCGCCGTTCGTGACGCAGCGGCCTCGGGGCGCGCCGTCGGCGAGCAGCCAGACAATCCGATCGCGATGGCGGCGCTGGCGGCGGCGATCACGGCCGCAGAGTTCCGGAACCAGTTTCTGTAGCACAGGCTCATGCAGCCAGACTCCTCTCGCTCACACACCTCTCGCTCACACACCACTCGCTC
>JAVYAJ010000379.1:0-17695 GCA_032229885.1 Candidatus Anammoximicrobium sp.
ACGGTTGCGATCATCTCTGACTCCTGGGGCGTTGCCCCAGGCTACGTTGGTGATGGCCTTCGGCCAACACGCTTCCTGTCGTCTGTGCTGCGCAACCGTCATCCACTACCAATTGTACCTAACTCGGGTTAGTTTCAGCAACCCAAAAGTGTACTGTCCGAACCAGTGTACAAGATGCGCCCGCCACGCGCGCATGATACGGACCCCGCTTCAACAGGGTGGCGGGATCGGTGGGATAGCGCCCGCCACGCGCGCATGATACGGACTAAGACTCTAGCGCGGCCAGCAGCCGCAACCAAACAAGGCGAAGAAATGTTGGAGAGGATGACGAATCACTACGAAGCGTGCACGCGGGGATACGGAGCGCGCGGAATCCGGGCGCAACGAAGCGTGGGGGGCGCCTTGAACTTCAGTCGGACAAATACCGCTATTGGTTTGAATTGAGGTCGCGATTGTGCTATAAGGACTGTTTAGGCCTTCCCCAGGGCTGGGTAAGCCGCCTGCCGCTTACGGAAAACCGACCGGCGCGAATGCGGGGATGCGCGCCGCGATATATCGGTAGCGTGGCGCGTTTTCTTTGAGATCGGCAGGGGATGAATGTCATGGGCTTGATTCTCGTTCTGACCGCGGGAATTCTGCTGCAATTGATCGCCGCCGTTCTGGCGATTCGGATGGTCCGGGTGACCGGTTGGAACCGCGCCTGGTATGCGATCTGTTTGGGCATGTTTCTGATGGTGGCGCGGCGCTGTTACGGGCTGTACGGCGTCTGGGTGGACAGAGCGGCCAACGAGCTGGACTTGGGTTACGAGTCGGTCGGTCTGCTCGTCTCGTTGTTGCTGGCCGCGGGAATCGTGTGGCTCGCCCCGCTGTTTCACAGCATCCGCCGATCACAGCGCAACCTGGAAGAGAGTCAGCGTCGCCTCGGAGCGCTGATGCACAATCTACCGGGGATGGCCTATCGCCGCCGCAACGACGAGCGCTGGACGATGGAGTTCGTCAGCGAAGGTTGCCTAGCTTTGACGGGCTGCAGGCCCGATCAACTTGTCGGTGACGAGGCCGGACGTTATCGCGAACTCGTGCATCCCGATGATGTCGCCGCGATCGACCGGCAGATCCAACAGGCGGCGGCAACCCGACAGCGGCATCAGGCGACCTATCGAATCCGCACGAACGCCGGCGAGAAATGGGTTGGGGAACTCGGCTCGGGCGTCTTTTCCGAACAGGGAGAATTGGTCGCGATCGAAGGGTTCATCACGGACGTCACCGAGAGACGGCGCGCGGACCAGCAGGTCGAGCATCTCAACGCCGTGCTCCGCGCGATCCGCAACGTGGATCAGGTGATTGCCCGCGAGCGGGATCGCGACCGGTTGTTGCAGAGCGTCTGCGACAGCTTGGTTCAAACGCGAGGCTACCGATTTGCCTGGGTTGTGGTGCTGGACGAGGCACAGCAGATTGCGGCGGCAGCGGAGGCCGGTGTGGGGCGCGCCGATTTTGCCGAGTTCTGTGCGAGTATTTCCCGCGGCGAGACGGCGGCGTGCCTGCAGATGGCGCTGACGACGACAGGCTCGGTCCTGATCGAGGACCGGCGGTCGTGCTGCGGCCAGTGCCCGCTCGCCGAGAAAGAGCAAGGCTGCGCACTGCTGGCCGCGCGCGTGGCGTGGAACGGCGACGTGATCGGCGCGATCGTCGTCGCCATGCCGGCCGCCTTTGCCCAGGATTGCGAAGAACGCGAACTGGTGTCCGAGGTGGCCGGCGATCTGGCGTTTGCTCTGCACAACATTCATTCGGATCAACGGCGGCGGCGAGCCGAAGACAAGTTGCGCCTGGAACAATCCCGGTTGGCGGCCTTGGTGCAATTGAATCGGATGGCCGAATCGCCGCTGGGCGAGATCACCAATTTCATGCTGGAGGAGAGCGTTCGGCTGACGCAAAGCCAGATCGGCTACCTGGCGTTCATCAGCGACGACCAGAGCGTCATGACGGTGCATGCTTGGTCGCGCACGGCCATGCGGGAATGCGCGATGCAGGACAAGCCCATTCTTTTTCCGGTCGCGACGACGGGCTTGCTCGCCGAAGCGGTGCGTCAGCGTCGCCCCGTGCTGACCAACGACTATGCCGCGCCCAATCCAGCGAAGAACGGCCTGCCGGAGGGCCACCTTTCGATCAACCGCCACATGGGCGTGCCCATCTTCGATGGCGATCGGCTGGTAGCCATGATCGGCGTTGGCAACAAGGATCTGCCATACGACGAATCGGACGTTCGCCAATTGACGTTGCTGGGACAGGGCATGTGGCAATTGTTGGAACGTCGCCGCACGCACGAGCAATTGCGCGAAGCGCGCGACGAGCTCGAAGTCCGGGTCCGGATGCGCACGGCCGAATTGAGCGACGCCAACGACAAACTTCGGCGCGAGCGAGACCTGCTCGACGCCCTGATGGACAACGTCCCCTACAGCATCTATTTCAAGGACGCGGCCAGCCGCTTTGTCCGCGTCAACCGCGCCCAGATGCGACTGTTCGGGTTGGACGATCCATCCGCTGCGCGCGGCAAGACGGATGCGGACTTCTTCGATCCCGAACACGCCGGACAAGCCCAGGGCGACGAACAGCAGATCATGCGCAGTGGCGAGGCGATCATCGACAAGGAGGAAAAAGAAACCTGGCCGGACGGTCGCGTCACGTGGGCCTTGACCACGAAGATGCCTTTGCGAAACCCCGAGGGCCAGATCGTCGGCACATTCGGCATCTCGCGAGACATCACCGAGCAGCGCAGCGCGGAAGAAGCGTTGCGGACGAGCGAGCTGCGTTACCGCACCCTGTACGACGCTTCGCGCGACGCCGTGATGATTCTGGATCCGGATCACGGCTTCTTGGCGGGCAACCCGGCGGCCTTGGGACTGTTCGGCTGCCGCGACGAGGGTGAGTTCACCACGCTGGCGCCCGCCGACTTGTCTCCCGAGCTTCAACCCGACGGCGAACGGTCCGCGCCTAGATCGCAACGGATGATCGAGATCGCGATGCGCGAGGGATCGCACTATTTCGAGTGGCAGCATCGACGGATCGACGGCCGGACTTTTCCCGCCACCGTGCTGCTGGCCCGCATGGAACTCGGCGGACGCCTGCTGCTGCAAGCCACCGTGCGCGACGTCACGACCGAGAAGCGAGCGGCCGAAGCGATGCAGGCAGCCAAAGAGGCGGCCGAGGCGGCGCGAGAGGCGGCCGAGGCGGCGAGCCGCGCCAAGAGCACGTTTCTGGCGAACATGAGCCACGAGATCCGGACGCCGTTGAACGCGGTGATCGGCATGACGGAACTCGTGCTGAAGACGAGCCTGTCCGACCCCCAGCGCGAATACCTGGCGATGGTCAAAGACGCGGGCGAAGCGCTGTTGTCGGTCATCAACGACATCCTCGACTTTTCCAAAATCGAAGCCGGTAAGTTGGTTCTGCAACGAACGCCGATCGATCTGCGCGACAGCCTTGGCGATACGATCAAATCGCTGGCCCTTCGCGCGCACCAGAAGAAGCTCGAGCTGGCCTTCTCCTGTCACCCCGACGTTCCGCGGCGCGTGCTGGGCGACTACCACCGATTGCGTCAGATCGTGGTCAATCTGGTGGGCAACGCCATCAAATTCACCGAGGCCGGCGAGATCGTGGTCGAGGTAAGCTGCCAGGCTGTCGAGGGGCGCGAGGTCGTCCTGCGTCTGGCGGTGTCCGATACGGGCGTCGGGATTCCACGGGACAAACAGAAGATCATCTTCGACATGTTCGAGCAGGCCGACAACGCCCTGACGCGCGGCCACGGAGGCACCGGCCTGGGATTGGCCATCACCTCGCGACTCGTCGAAGCGATGGGGGGCGCGATTCAAGTTGAAAGCGAAGCCGGCCGGGGAGCGTGCTTTTCCTGTACGCTCAGGTTTGAATTGGCCGAGCAGGACGCGCCGCCGGAAATGGTGCTCGTTCCGGACAGCCTGCGCGGCCTGCGCGTGCTGGTCGTCGATGACACGGCCACCAACCGACGGATCTTGGGCGAGTCTCTGCGCCATTGGCAGATGGAGCCCGTGCTGGCCGCCAGCGGCGCCGAAGCGCTCGCGTCGCTGCGCGCAGCCGCCCAGTCTGCCGCTCCCTTTTCCCTGGTCCTGACCGATGCGCACATGCCGGGCTGCGACGGATTCATGCTGACCGAGGCCATTCGAGCGGATGCTTCGCTATCGGCAACCAAGGTGATCATGCTCACATCGGGAGATCGCGTCGAGGACGCCGCGCTGTGTCAGCGCTGGCAAATCGCGGCCTATCTCCTGAAGCCCGCCAAGCACTCGGAGCTGCTCGAGGCGATCCAACGGACGTTGGGAGTGCAGGTCGCCCGCCGGGCGCTGCCCGAGGTCGTGTCCGAGGCGCCGACGATCCGCCCGCTGCGGATCCTATTGGCCGAGGACAGCCCCATGAATCAGAAGCTGGCGGTAGCCCTCTTGGAACGCAGAGGACACCACGTGACGGTCGCGCAGAACGGCCTCGAGGCCGTGAACGCTTTCGATCGCGACACCTTCGACTTGATCTTGATGGACGTTCAGATGCCGGAGATGGACGGCTTGAAAGCCACCGCGGCAATCCGCCTCCGGGAGGCCGGCGCCGCGCACACACCGATCGTCGCTCTGACCGCGCACGCCTTGGAAGGCGATCGCGAGCGATTTCTCGAAGCCGGCATGGACGGCTACGTGGCCAAGCCGATTCGCCCCAACGAGCTGTATGAAACGATCGCGACAGCTCTTTCATCAACCTCGAATCGCGGGTCTGCGACGAACGCCGCGGAGGCCGATTGACAGGCAGGCCGTGCGAAAATCAAGGCCGCTGCCTCTCAACGGCTTGCCTTGGCCAGCGCGCGGTGCGAGAATCAAGCCTAGGGCAGACCGATGATACCGAAGCCGTAGGGATGCGCCGCGCGCCGTAACCCGGTGCGCGGTCACGGCGATCAACAGCCCCTGTTCCTTTGTCGCGGCAGCGACGGTGTTTCGTAGCCGGCGTGGATCGCCTGTCGACCGCGCCAGGCACAACACTCAGACACCTGGGACAGCCAACGCTCGCGAGATCGCCGCATCGCGGCCGTTAAACCCCGTTCGAGAAATAATCGCCCGATGTCCCCTCGCCCTTCTTGGGAGAGGTCCGGGCGAGGAAGCCGAAAGCGCGTCGGTGGTTTCTCGAACGGTGTTAAGTCACCGATCCTTCTTCGCGTAACCGCCACGAGGCCAAATTGGGTTGGGTATTCCCATGCCGATCACGAACGTCGATGATTTCTTTGAGGCCCTGGAGAAGTGCTCGTTGCTGTCGACAGACGAGGTTCAGTCGGTGCGGCGGCAAATGGGAGGCGTTGGCGATCCGAAACAGGTTGCGCGAAAGCTGATGCTCGATGGCCAGCTCACGAAATGGCAAGCGCTGCAACTGTTGCACGGCCGTACGACGCTGACGATGGGGCCTTATCAGTTGCTCGACCAACTGTCTGGCGACGCCGTCAACCGCACGTTTCTCGCGCGGCATCGCCAAACAGGACGCCAAGGCGAGTTGCAAGCTCTGTCGCGAAGCCACACGAGCGCACACCCGGAAGCCGTGGACGAGTTCGTTGCCAGGGCGGAAAAGGCCGCGGCCGCAGACAACCTCGCGTTGCTCGACGTTCATCGACCGGAATCGTCCGCGGACGTGTGCTACGTGGTGCTGGCCGAATCTGCCGACAAGCTGGCGACGGATGCAGAACCGTCGGCCGCGGCGCGAGTGCGTCCGCCCAAGTTGAAACCCAAGGCCGCGCCGACGGGCGCCGAGTCTCAGAGCCCGACCGCTGATTCGACAGCGCCGCAGACGCCCGCTGCGGCTGAACCGAAGCCTTCTGCGCCGTCGGACGCATCAGAGACGCCCACGGAGACGCCCGCAGCACAGCCGGCCGAGACGATCAAGATCGAGCTGCCCGGATCGGCGCAGTCATCGCTCGCAGCCGCGGCGCCGCAAGAGTTCAAGATTGCCGCCGGGAAACGCCGCAAGGCGCCAAAAGCGGCGCCTGCGAAGACTTCCAAGCCGGCCGCCGCAAAAGCGGCCGACAAGAAACCCGCAAAACCAACGGCGACCACCGCGGATCTCGCCGAAGCGAGGCGCGCGTGCGCGACTGCGGAAGCGATCCCCGAGGCCGAACCGAGCGATGACAGTCCAGCGCCGGCGTCTCCGGCCGAGCGGCGCCTGGTGCTCTCGCCCGCCGTCTTGATCGGCGGCGGCGCGGCCGTCGTTCTGCTGCTGGTGATCGGAATCGCCGGGGCTTGGCTCCTGCTTTCAGGCCGCAAGGCGACGCCGGTCGCTCAGGCCGACACTCCGCGGACCGTTGCCAGTCAATCGGCGGGAACCGAGGCGGCGGAGGGCAGCGAACCGAAAGATGCGGTGACGAGTGCTCCGGAGCCGGCCGACAGCGAGCCCTCCGATCCGATTAGCGATCCCGTCGTCGATCCGGTCGTGACGGTCGAGGCCGCCGAGCCGGCTGTTTCCGGGGCTTCGCCGGCGACCGACGCCGCGAGCTCGCCTTCCTCTCCGCCAGCCAAACCATCGGCGGCAATGGACGCCGCCGCCCCGGCCGCTGAGCCGACGGTCGCCAGCCCAGCCCCCGTGCCGGCGGGGGACAAACCAGCGGACGCAGCCGACGCCAAACCGGCCCTCGAACCCGCGATGGCGACGGCCGAGGCCAAGAGCGAGGAATCGGCGCCCGAGACGTCAGACCAGGCGGAAAGCAAACCTGACGCAAAGAACGAGAACCAGGCAGAGGCGAAAGCGGAAAAAGAGGAAAAGGAAAAGCCGGCGGACGACAAAGCGGCTAAGAAAAAAGAAGCCGCGGCCCCCAAGGCGAAGAAACCGTTCGCCGACCTCAAGGATTTTGCTGCGCTGCCCGAGCCGACGTCGGCTGAACCTCAGACGCTGGGCGCCGTGCATATTCCGCCCGAGCAGGAGTGTTATATAAAACTGCGGGGCGGCGACAAGGCCATGCGAGGCACACAGCGCTTTGTCTTGAAAAATGCCCGTGAAGGGCTGGCCGAACGGGACTGGGAGGTCTCGATTTGCGAGGCGTCGGGGGCCGAGACCGTCATCGCGACGCTGCAGATCGACGACCAGTCGCACCTGGTTTTCCAGTGGAAGCCCGAAGCGCGATCCGCCGCGTTCGAGGGGGTCTCGCCACACTTTCGCAACTGCGTACTGAGCTTGGCGTGCGCCGGCGATTCCAAGACGGTGACGCTCCGCGAAGCGGTGACCGGCGAGCCGTTCTCCGTGGAGTTTGACAAAGCGACCGGCAGCAAAGGCGACTGGAAGATTCCGTTCTGCCCCAATCCGGAAGCCGTGCGATTCGAGATCACCAGCGTCGAGGGCGCGAAAATCACGGTCGATCCGAAGGAGTCGCAACCGGCCGACAAGACGACGGTTTGGATTCGGATCGAAGAAGGCGGCGGCCTCCTGTCCGTGAAACTCGACTCGCTGCTCAAACGCGATTTTGTCCTGAATGCTACGCCTCACGTCAAGCTGTCCGCCGACCAGCCTAAACCGGACAAGTTCAACAGACGTCTCTTTCAGGCCAAGCTCAAAGAACTGGAACTGAACAGTCAGCAGGCCGCGACGATGCTCGAAAACATGCAGATGTTCATCAAATCGCCGGCCCCCGAGGCCAAGCGGAAACAAGTCGAACAACAGATGCCGACCATGGAGTTTGACACCAAGACCTTGGCTCAGCTCGTGGCCAATCTGAAGAAAATCGACGCGTTGACGGACAAGGTCAAGGATGGCATGAAGATCAAGTTCCGTGTGTTCTTCGATGCGGACTCGACCGAGGTGACGCTCCTGAAGGGTGGCGCCTAGGTGCGGCTCGGCGTGTCGACGAACATATCCGTCCTTCATGCCGCACGGTAGGTCAGCAAACGCCAAACGAGGCACTTCCATGAAACGCGAACGATTCAACGTCGCCATCGTCGGTCTGGGGTTCGGGGCGGAGTTCATTCCCATCTACCAGAATCACCCGCGGGCCAACATGTACGCCGTCTGTCAACGCAATGCCCAGCGGCTCGCTCAGATCGGCGATGCGTTTGGTGTCGAGCGGCGCTGCACTCGCTTCGAGGACCTGTTGGCCGACCCCGACGTGGATTTCGTGCACATCAATTCGCCGATCCCGGACCATGCCTGGATGTCGATCGCCGCGCTGCAGGCCGGCAAACACGTTCTGTGCACGGTGCCGATGGCCACGACAATCGACGAATGCCAGCAGATCGTCGAGCTGGTCGAACGGACCGGATTGAAGTACATGATGGCCGAGACGGTCGTCTATTCCCGCGAGTTCCTGTTTCTCACAGAGCTGTATCAGAGAGGCGAGTTGGGAAAGATCCAGTATCTGGCGGCCTCGCATCCTCAGGACATGGACGGGTGGCCGGACTACTGGCAGCGGATGATTCCCATGCACTACGCGACCCACGTGGTCAGCCCGTGCCTGGGCCTGCTCGATGGCCGCGCCGAATACGTGTCGTGCTTTGGTTCCGGCGCCGTCCGCGACGACATTCGTCAGAAGTCGGGAAATCCGTTCGCCGTCGAGTCGTGCCATATCAAGATCAAAGACTCGGACGTCGTGGCGCACATCTGGCGGTTTCTCTACGACACGGCTCGGCAGTACCGCGAGAGCTTCGACGTCTACGGCACGAAGAAGAGCTTTGAATGGTCGCTGGTCGAGGGCCAGCCGCACGTGCTGCATACGGCCAAGAAACCCGAGTCGGAAATCCCCGCCCCGATCACGGTTCCCGATTACGCCCATCTCCTCCCCGAGCCGATCCAAAAGTTTACGCGCACGATCCAGGACGCCGCGCACCTTTCCTTCATCCAAGGCGCCGGCCACGGCGGCTCGCATCCGCATCTGGTCCACGAATTTCTCTCGGCGTTGGTCGAAGACCGCCAGCCGTGGCCCAACGCCGTCCAGTCGGCGAACTGGACCTGCGTGGGCTTGTGCGCGCATCAATCAGCGCTGGCCGGCGGCCAACTCGTGCACTTGCCGCAATTCACCCTCGCGTGACCGCGCACGCGCCGACGCGCAGCGGCGCGACATAGGGAACCGCGGGCGACGACACGTCTGATAGGCATGGCCTCGCCCGTCCCGCTGGCCATCAGCAACGGACGCCGCGCGCTGCCGTCACGCGCGGGAGGCCAGCCGCATTCACGCGGCTCATTGGGGAACGTCGAAATCGTGGGTGGTCCGCTCCTTGGGCAGATCGACGGTTGTCCGATATTCGGGAAACAGGGCAGATCCTTCGGGAGCATACTCGTCGCTCGGCTTGCCATCCGCCCCGGTGATGCGAACCAGATGGGGCCCACCCACGGTTCCTTGGCCGGCCTCGCGATGCGTATCGTACTTGCCGTCGGTGATCCGTGCAAAGCCGCCGGGTCCCGAGTTGCCTTTGCTGGCGTCCGGCTCGAAGATGATCGATCCGACGGGGATCGGTTGTCCCTGAAAAGTCGCCGTGCCCGAAACATCGAAGCGGGGTGGTCCGTCGCCACGACCACCGCACCCGGTAAACATAAACAGGGCCGCGAGCGCCACCGCGACGCTGACCCGAAATCCGTGTGTGCGACGATGATGTGCCATGCCATCGAGCCTTGCGGCGTACGCCTGTCGGGATAGGAAATGGGTATCGGTCCAGAATGCCGATCTGCGATCCGGACCCGGCTTTCGCGGCGTCGGGCCCGCGCGCTTCGCTACGATTTGCCGACCGGCTCTTTGCCGTTGCGGCTGGCCCAGGCGCGATAGACGGCCATGTCGATCGAATCACTCACGAACTCCACTGCGCCGTCGGCGATCGCAAATTGGGCGCCGCCCGGATGATTGCTGCCAAACGAAGCGTCGTTCCATCGGTTCACCCTCGAATTGATGGGGTTCGTCACGTTCTTGGCCGTTAGCAGCAGCATTCCCCGCGTGGCTTCGTTGTACCAACCTCGAGTCCAAGCCCGATAGTTGGGATACGAGTTCCAAGACAATTCGCCGAGCAGGTACGTATTCGCCGTCCCGTCCTCGAATCCGGCCAGCGAGTTCTTCGTGGGTAGATTGTTGGCCAATTGGCCGAATGCGCCTTGGGTGCAGCAGGAACCAAAGTTGTTGGTCGACGTATCGCTGCCCGACGCGTAGCAATTGTATGCCTTGTTGTTGTCGTACGGATTCAGCCCGTTGGGGCCGAGCACGGCATAATAATGCAGTGTTTGAATGTCGGTTTCGGTGCTTGCCGGGGAAAACCGACTGTCTTCGTTGCCCTGGCTGGGGCACAGCAATGCGGGCATTGAGACGTTTCTTACGAGCGGAAAGTACGACGTATAGGCCCTTAGCGTAAAGTCGAACTGGTCGTACAGCGCTTGTTGTTCGATGAACGGCAGCATCAGCATCACCCAGGAAGCGCCGTTGGGACTGATTGCCGACGGTGGCAGCACCTTGTGCGCACTTTCGTAGTTGTGCAGGCCCAGGGCCAACTGTCGGAGATTGTTCGAGCACTGCGACCGGCGGGCCGCCTCGCGGGCAGCTTGAATTGCGGGCAGCAAGAGCGCAACCAGGATCCCGATGATGGCGATGACCACGAGCAGCTCGACCAACGTAAAACCGGACCTTGTCGTAAAGCCGCGTCTCATGTTTCGTCTCCCGCAGACAAGGGAAAAGATTATCAGGATGCCACGCCCGCGGGCAAAACGAGACTTCCGCGAGCAAGCGGCATGTGAGGACCCGGCAAGAATTTACATCTAGGGCCATGAGCTGTCCAGGCCGGACGATCTCGCTCGCTCCGGCCATCACGGCGGCCCGCGCGGATCCGATATCATGCCCGACACCAAGGACAACGGCCGTGCGCAAGGCCGGCTCCCGCGCGACGCAGGTGACCGAACCCCTGTCCGACGAAGCGGGATGCCGAGCTGTGCGAGAAATGGCATGGGTGCGACCCGCCGGTCCACGGCACTTCGCGCGGCCGTACAGTCCCTAGCGCGGCCTCTCGCCCGCAACCCAACAGTGTACGGTAGAGACCGGTGTACCAGATGCGCGCACGGCGCGCGCATAATACGGACCAAGACTCCAACGGCCAATAGCACGCGGTCGGGCAGCCTCGTTTGGACGCTGAATCTGTTTGGCCGAAGGCCTCCGCTCACCGTAGCCTGGGGCAACGCCCCAGGACTGGCGCCGCGCGCGCATCTTTTGGCCGAAGGCCATATTCATACAGGCGGAGGTGATACGTTGAGGTTGGCCTTCGGCCAACACGGTTCCTATCATCTCTGACTCCTGGGGCGTTGCCCCAGGCTACGTTGGTGATGGCCTTCGGCCAACACGCTTCCTGTCGTCTGTACTGCGCAACAGTCATCCAATGCCAATGTCACTTAACGCGGGCCAGTGCCAGCAACCCGAAGTGTACTGTACAGGCCAGTGTACAAGATGCGCGCACGGCGCGCGCATGATACGGACTAAGACTCTAGCGCGGCCAGCAGCCGCAACCAAACAACGGCCAAGAAATGGGGAAGAGGACCACGAATCACCCGAATGAAAGACGGCGCGTCGAACCGTTTTTTCTTCATGCCTGCTATCCGTGTTCATCCGTGTCCATCCGTGGCTCACCGCGCTACGGCAAGCGCACCATGGAACCCTTCAACAACGGAACGCTGTCGCTGCCTGAAAACATTATCAAACAGTTCACGATGTTTGAGGTTCGTAGTCCAGCGCACGAGCGGGGTCAGACGCTGCGCAGGGCTTGCCGGCGCGTGCTGTGCGCTGCGAAGGGGGGCCGCCCGGACCATGTCGATCGCATCAGTCCGCCAGCCCCGTCGTGTCGAACTCGAGTTTGTCCTGGGCCGTCATGATCTCGTCCCACGTCGCCTCGCCGTGGCGATAGGCGGCCGTCCGGCCCAGGATCGTCGTCAGATTGCTCAACACGCTCGGCTCGACGGTCGGATTCGACCAGTCGCCTTGCAGGATGGCCGCGTGGAAATCGGCGATGTTCCGCACGCATCCCTCGGTGTACAGCCCGGGCTGGTTGCCGCCTTTGTAGGACTTTTGTCCTCGGATCAGCACCTGCCCGAAATAGTGCGCCTCGAACGTTCCGTCAGGGCCGAACATCTTGTTGCCGATGTCGTCATAGCCCGTTCCGAATTGCTTCGAGACGAACGAGACAACTACATCGTCGGGATAGAAGAAGATCACCGAGAATTGCCCGTGACAGTCGCCGGGATCCGTGCGGCCTTTGCGCCCGCACGTCCCGTAGGCCTTGATCGGCGCTTGGCCGACGATCCAACTGGCCACGTCCAAGGCGTGAATGTTCTGCTCGGTGATCACGTCGCCCGACAGCACGCGGTCGAGTCCCCAGGTCCGTAGACGGTTGAGCGGATTCTTGGGATCGGCCGCCAACGCGTCGTCACCGCCCCACACCGTTCCGCAATAGTATACAGCCTCGCCGGACACGAGCGGCCCGAGGTCGCCCGCGTGGACGCGGCGGATCGCTTCGCGATAGAACTCGCTCGCCCGCGTCTGGAAATCGACCAGAAAGCATCTCTGGTTCTCGGTCGCTTTGCGGCCGGCGTCGGCGATCATCAGACAACCCGGCACGTCGACGGCGACGGGCTTGGCCAGGTAGACATGGCATCCGGCGGTCGCCGCGGCCATGGCCTGCTGGGGATGGAAATACGGTGGACTCTCGATCACGACGGCGTCCGGCTTGGCGTCCAGCAGCCGTCGATATCCGGACAGGCCGCTGTAGCGACGGTCCGCGGCGACCTGGAATTGGTCGCCAAACGCCGCCGCCCGCTCGGGAAAATAGTCCGCGGCGGCCACGATTTCATAACCGCCGTGGTCTTGGAACAGCTTGGCGATCCATTTGCCGCGGCCTCCGCAACCGATGAACCCCAAGGAGACCTTGTCGTTGGCCTGAGCGGCGAAGGCCAGCTCGGGTTTGATGATCGTCAAGCCAGCGGCAACCGTGGCGCCGGCCAGAAAGCGACGGCGATCGATCTCGGAATCCGGGCGCACCGGCGCGGCGTGCGAAGCGTGGACCATGTCGAGCCTCCTCAGGTGACCGGCGGCGCATCCGCGGATTGCGGCGCGTCGCGCCAGGGCGACAGCGACGCGGCCGCCGGACATCGCAAATGGCCGCACGTGGACGGGACGCGAAAACCTAAACCTGTCTCCAGATTACCTGGAACGGCTCGGTGCGGCCAGCAGGTCGAACGCGGGAAATGGGCACTGGTTCGGCGACGCGGATTGGGCTACAGTCATCCCGACCGTGCACGGTACTCGGCGTTTTCGTCTGCGCGGCGCTTGGTTCCGCCGTGTTTTCGGCGGGACCGGGGTGCGCGTCGGCCAAGCCGCGATCTGGCCGGGCGCGCAGGGCGCGATCCGCTGCCGCGAGCGAGGACGCGGCGCGCAGCCGGATTGTTCTCGATCGATTGTTGCTGGGGCCAGGAGAAGTGTTCATGCCGTTGCCCGCCGCATCCCTGCGCGACGACGCGTTGGCCATTTGGCAAGCGGGCGTCGACGCCGTGCGCAGCGACCGTCTCGTGCAAGAGGCGGTGCGCGTGCAGGATGGATACCTGACGGTCGGCGACCAGCGATTGGCGGTGGGCGAGATCGGGCGCCTGGCCGTGGTGGGGTGCGGCAAAGCCGGCGCGGGCATGGCCGCAGGCCTCGAAGCCGCGCTCGGTCCGCGCCTGATGGACGACAAGCGGTTGATCGGTTGGATCAACGTCCCGGACGACTGTGTTCGACCGTTGCGGCGGATTCATCTGCACGGGGCGCGCGCAGCGGGCAGCAACGAGCCAACCGCCGCGGGCGCGGCGGGCAGCGAGCTCATTCTGGAAATCGTTCGGTCGCTGACGCCCGCGGACGTGTGCCTGTGTCTGATCTCCGGCGGCGGGTCGGCGCTGCTGCCCGCCCCAGTCGCGGACGTTACGCTGGACGACAAGCTGGCGGTCACCCGCCACTTGAGCGCAGCGGGCGCGAACATCCGACAGCTCAATGTCGTGCGGAAACAACTGAGCCGAATCAAGGGCGGCGGTTTAGCGCGGGCGTGCGGCGCCGGGCGACTGATCGCGCTGATCATCTCCGACGTGCTCGGCGATCCGTTGGACGTGATCGCGTCGGGGCCGACCGTTGCGGACCCGTCGTCGCCCGCGGAAGCGCTCGCGATTCTCGACCAGTTTCACGCGTCCGCCGCGGGCATTTCCCCGCGGGTGTTTCAGGCCTTGGCCGCGGGCCCCGCCCCGCCCGCCCGCCCTGTCCGCAACCCCGCGTGCGCCGTGACCAACATCATCATCGGCAATCTGGCCACGGCAGTTGCCGCGGCCGGCCGCGAAGCGACACGCCGTGGCTACGAGACGCGGACGGCCGTCGCCCCGCGGCTCGAAGGCGACGCCGAGCAGGTCGGCCGCGACCTAGCGGCCGAGGCGTTGGCCATGGCGTCCGGCGGCGGGCCGCGATGTCTGGTGCACGGCGGTGAACCGACGGTCCGGCTCGTGGACAGCAGGCGCCGTGGTCTGGGGGGGCGCAACCAGCAACTGGCGCTGGCTGGCCTCGAGTATCTGGCTACGCAGCGCCTCGATCCAGGCTGCGGAGTGGTCTTGTTGTCGGGCGGGACCGACGGCGAGGACGGGCCGACCGACGCGGCGGGCGCACTGATCGATAGCCAGATCTTGGCGGCCGCCGCCCTATCGTCCGACGCGGCCGCGGCGATCGCCGACCATCTGGCGCGAAACGACGCCTACCGCTTCTTCGACCCGCTGGGCGCACTGCTGCGCACCGGTCCCACGCACACCAACGTCTGCGATGTGCGAGTGGTTCTGACACAGCCAGCGCGTCCGTGATCGGCAGATACGGCCTGAACAGACGGACCGCCGCGAGACAGCCGAACAGTGTCAGAAATCGGAATTGGTGGGACATGGAAGGGAATTCGTCGCGGATTGCCAGAAGGACGATCCGGAAACGAGATCGATGGCAATCGAAATGGCCGGGCGCGAAACGCAGCGAAATGCGCCGTCCTGGAGGGACTCGCTCCGTCGCGTCCACTTGGCGGCGGCCACGCGTGGAGCGTGCCCTCCATCGCTGCCTGGGGTTGCCTCGAGAGATACGTTCCAGGCAGAGGAACGAGGGGGACGTCAAGGCTAAATATCGGGGGGTAGCCGCGATCGTCAGACCGCGGGGATTCCGGGCTCTGCCGAGTGCGACCGCCCGAAAAGCATGATTGGGCAAGGCATTCGGCGGCAATTGTCCGTCGTAGGCTGTGACTGGTGGCTTGCGGCACTATGGGGCTTGCGTACCGGACCGGCGGTTGTGTGCGATCAACCCAGCCACGTAGCCCGCCTTGAACCCGGCGTCGATGTTGACCACCACCACGTTGGACGCGCAACTGTTGAGCATCCCCAGCAGGGCGGCCAGGCCGCCAAAGCTGGCGCCATACCCGACGCTGGTCGGCACCGCCACGACCGGGCAATCGACCCAGCCGCCGACCACGCTCGGCAGCGCGCCTTCCATTCCGGCGACCACCACCACCGCGTCGGCGCTACGCAGGCGGTCCAGATGGGCCGGCAGTCGATGCGGCCCGGCCACGCCCACGTCGTGGATCACGGTCACCTCGACTTGCATCCAATCCAGCGTCTCGCGGGCCTCTTCCGCGACCGGCAGATCGCTCGATCCGGCCGTCACCAGCGTCACCCGCCCGAGGCGGGCGGCGCGCGTCGCCGCGGCCCGCAGCGGCGCGAGACGGAACGTGCGGCCCGTCGCATTGAACCGAGCGTCCGGGAAGACGGCCGACAATTCGACGGCTTTTTCGGCGCTGATCCGCGTGGCCAGCACGTCGATGCCCTCGGCCAGCAGGCGCCGAAAAATCTTGATCAGTGTCGAGACGCTTTTGCCTTCGCCGTACACGACCTCGGGAAAGCCGCATCGCCGGGCCCGATCCAAATCCAGGGTCGCTTCGCCCAACGACGCGGACAGCGGCCGAACGGCCACACGCAGAAACTCGTCCACGGATAGCTCACCGCGAGCGAGCTGTTCGGCCAGTTGTGTCAATTCCGCTGGCTGCACCGCCGCACCCGGATCAAACCCAATTCAAGCCGGAAATCCGCCGGACGCGATCTTCGTAGTCGCCCAGCAGGCCACCCACCACATCCCAGCCATCGCGGCCTCGCACTTCGATGTCGCCCTGGGCATTCACGCGAACGATCGTCTCTTCGGAAATCCCGGCCGCCACCATGTCGGCCTCGCGCAGCTCTCCTTCGTTGACGATTCGCGCCAGTGTCTTTCCGGTCATCTCAACAAACTGCATGATTCGCCGCTCCGGCCGAAGGCTCAGAATGAAGGGGCAGTATAGTCGGTGCGACGATCGGCAACAAGCTGCACGGCGTCCGACGCCACGCGGCGTCAGCCGCCGTCCGCCCGTCCCAGCCGCTGGCGGACGGCTTCGCTCAGCGCCAACATGCAATCGACGTCCAATTCCTCGGCGCGAGCGGCGTCCGTGAGGGATTGCCGTCGCATGATGGCATCGACCGCCGTCTTGTCCAGTTCGCTTTTGAACGCGCTCAGCAGTTCGTTGCGGAGCAGCTTGCGGCGGTGAAAGAACATCGCGCGGACAAAGGAATGGAAGAAAGCCGGGTCGGGAATCCGGGCTCGCCGTTCCGCCGACGGCCGGATCTGGAGGATCGCCGATTCGACCTTGGGTTGCGGCCAGAAAACGGTGGCCGGCAGCAGACGAACCAGTTCGACGTCGCACTGGCTCTGAATCCAAATGCTCAGCGCCCCGTAGTCCTTGCTCGCCGGCGCGGCCAGAATCCGCTCGGCCAACTCTCGCTGGATCGTGACCGTCATCGAGACCGGCCGCAGATCCGTGCTCAGCAGATTCGAGATCACCGGGGTCGCGATATTGTAGGGCAGGTTCGCGGCGAGTTTGAACCGCCGCCCCGGCGCGACCGCCAACTGGTCGCCGACGGCCCGCAGCACCTCCGGATCAAAGGTGCTCTTGTTCTTCAACGCATCCAATCGCAGCAGCGTCACGTTGCCGCAGTCGATCAACGCTTCGGACGCTAGTTGATACAGTTGCGAATCGACCTCGACCGTCACGACGGCCCCCGCGCGGGCCGCCAGCATGGCCGTCAAGGATCCGGTCCCGGTTCCGATCTCCAGCACCACATCGTCAGACGACGGGGCGGCCGTATCGGCCAACAGTTGCACGAGATTCAGGTCGATCAGAAAATTCTGTCCCAGCCGCGTGTTGGGTCGGACGCCGACTTCACGAAATTTGCCAACCAAGTAGGAAGGAGTTTGGCGAACAGGGGGCATGGAGTAGAAAATCCGATCTGTGAATTGCGTCCGGGCGAAGCGGTGGGCGCCAATTGCCCGCGGCGATCAGCCCCTCTGGCGTTCCGTGTTCCATGGGTCGGCCAGTTCGCGCGCAAAGTCTCGCACGGCCGCCGGCGCGTAGCCAGCAGTCTGCGACTTGGGCGTCGAATTGTCAACGGGCCATGCCGCGCAGGATCGCCGCGGCCGATCGACGGGCGGCGAAGGTGACGCCCATCGTTCGCCCGATAGGCACGACCCGAATTCTCGCCTAGAATTCCCGTGGTGATTCGCGGGGTGATTCCCGCAGCGACGGCCGAAGGCTCTGATCGGGCCCGGGCGATCGGGCGATCGGGCGATCGGGCG
>JAVYAJ010000380.1:0-5692 GCA_032229885.1 Candidatus Anammoximicrobium sp.
CTCGAGGGCGGCGTATGCGCCGCGTATCGAACCGGGCGCCTCGCCGCATGACCTACCCTTCACCCACGACACTCAGCTTTCATTCGCCATTATGAATCGCTTACAACGCTTGGCCTCAGTGCCTGTGTCGACACGTCCTGTCGCTCCTCGGCTGGATCGCACAAGGCCCCCGGGGCCGCCTTCCGGAAGTCCGTTTTGCACGACGTTCGTGCCGCATCACTACGAGCCGAATTACGCGTACCCGCTATTGGTCTGGTTGCATGGCCCCGGCGACGACGAGCGGCAACTGCGGCGGATCATTCCGTACGTCAGCCTGCAGAACTACGTGGCCGTCTGCCCCCGCGGGTGCAGTCCGCCGCTGCCGGACGAAGTCGGCTATCGATGGAGTCAGACCGCGGCCGCGATCGACGCGGCCGAGCAGCGCGTTTTCGATGCGATCGACGCCGTCAGTGAGCGCTATCGCATTCGAAACGAACACGTATTTCTGGTCGGGTTTCAATGCGGCGGAACGATGGCATTGCGTCTGGCGCTGCGGCATCCCGCGCGGTTTGCCGGCGTCGCCTCGCTGGGCGGCGCATTCCCCGAGGGCGCGGCCCCGCTGGCTCGGCTGCGGCATCTCCGCCGCTTGCCGATCCTGATTGCGCAGGGCCGTGACTCCTTGGAATATCCGCTGCGTCAGGGGTGCGACGAATTGCGCCTGTTTCACGCGGCCAGCCTGCACGTCTCGATCCGGCAGTATCCGGTCGCCGACGACCTGACAACCGTCATGCTGGCCGACCTGAACACCTGGATGATGGAGCAGATCACAGGCGTCAGCCAAGAGCCGAACGAGGATCGGTTCGGCTCTCCGGACAGCAGAAACTGAATCAGCGCCGCGTTGAACAGGATTCGCCGCGGCAGGCCCGTCCGATCGTCTTTGCCGACGGCCGGATGACGTCGCCTTGTTTCTGTTCGGATCGTCGCCGTGTTTGTGAAAGGGGCTCGTTCACGTCGAGCCCTGCCGAGTTGTCGCGCGGTGCGGGGTGGGAAAACACGCCTTGACACGGCTTGTCGATTTCGCGTACAAGGCGGCCAGCGTGCGGCCAACGCGGATCCAATCGTTGCCGGACACGGCTTTCGTGAACGGAGGTCAGGACGGCTTCTCGTAGCGAGGAACAATCATGAGCAGTCTCGTGCCATTCCCGTCTCTGGCTGATCTGCCCGAGTTCGATGTCAGCGATCTCTTGCAGGAAGTCTGCGACGCGTTGGAGCTGGAAAGCCTGCGGAATCGCGTGCCGATCGAAGTCGACGCTCCGCCCTACTGCATGATCCACGGAGATCGGCGGCAACTGCGAATGTTGCTGATTCGGCTGATCGGCAACGCGGTGGCGGCCAGTTCTCCCGGCAACCAGATTATCGTCACGGCCTACAGCGAAGCGAGCGGCGTCGAGGTCGAGGTGGCGGACGACCGGGACGGCAGCGTCGAGCGGCTGATGACCGACGGTCTGGGGCCGATCCGGGGCGACGGCGAGCCGCGGGTGCTGGCATGGAGCGAAGTCCAGCGGATCGTCGCGGCCTGCGGCGCGCGGATTTCGCTGGTCGACTGTCCCGATGGCGGCATTGCGATCACCGTTCACTTTCCTCATTGCACGGACGAAGACACCAGGACCAGGAAAGCCGCCTGACGCGCGTGTGCGGAGCCTGCCGGATGGAATACTTCACCAAGCTGGCCCAACACAGCGCCCAGCGGTATCGCGCATTGGCGCTGCCCCTGCGCGTCGCCTGTGGACTGCTGCTCGTCGTGGCGCTGACGGGCGCGTTGCTGTTGGGATCCGGCTGGCGGACGGGGCCGTACCAGCCGTTGTTCGAGGGTCGCGCGTTCTCGCTCCGCGAGCTGGCCAGGATGACGACCGCGTTCCAGGCGGCCGGGCTGCGCGACGCACGCCTGGTCGAAGGCCGAATCCTCGTTCCGCGAGCCCGGCTGGACGCCTATCTGGCGGCGTTAGACGTCGGGGACGCCCTGCCGGCCGACTTTGACGATTCGCTCGATCAAGCCGCCGCCGACAACAATCCGTTCATGTCGCGGCAACAGACGGAGCTGGGCCATCGCATTGCCGAGCAGAAAAAACTGGCCCGAATCCTCTCGGGGATGAGCGGCATCGAGACCGCCTCGGTCCAGTTTGCCCAGGTCAAGAAGCCGGGTTTCCCACCGGCGTGGGACGTCCGCGCCGTCGCCGCCGTGCGGGCGGTGGGAAACCGCGAGCTGAGCTACGAGGAAATCGAAGCCGTGCGGGACACGGTGGCCGGCTTTGTCGCCGGATTGGACCGCGCGCAGGTCACCATCGCGGATCTGAATGCCTGCCGCGCGTATCCGGGCGGAGACGATCCCGGCACGGCGGCTGCCGCCTATGCGGCTCGAACCGAACAAGCTCGTCTGGAACAGACCTTCGCGGCAAAGATTCGCGACCGCCTGACGGCCTATCCCGGCGCGATCGTCGGGGTCCAAGTCCAGTTGGCGTCATCGCCGACGGCCGAGGACGGCGACCGCGCAGTCTCGAGCCCGCGATTCGTCCCCGCCCTTGTGTCCGCCTCGATCGATCTGCCGCGCAGTGTTGTGCGGCGGGCGTGGCGCGACCCGTATGCGAGCGGGCGATGGCCGGTGGACCGCCAGACCATCCAGACGGTTGAAAACGATTTGCAGCAGTCCGTCGAGCAGGCGGTGCTGGCCTTGTTGCCGCCGCCGATGATCGACCTACAGGGACGCCCTCAAGTCGTCGTGACGACTTACGAAGATCCGCCCGCGCGGACCGAGACGGCTTGGACGCGCGTGACCTCGCTGATCACAGGCTGGACGACGCGTTTCGGAGCCTGGCGAATCGGCGCCGTGCTGTGCGTCGTCGGCTTGTCGATCATCGGCACGCTGCTGGTGCTGCGTCGTCGATCGACGTCGCGCGCTCCCGTCGCGGCAACCGAATCCCGCGACCCGCTGGCCGACGACGGGCCGGCGACCATCGCGTTCAACGTCCCTCTGGCGCGAACGCCGAGCGTCGAGCGAGAGATTCGCGCCGAAGTCCAACAGGCAATCTGCGACGACCCTCAGGCGGCCGCCGAAGCGCTGCAACGCTGGCTCGGCAAGGTCGCCTGAGCGATGGCAGCCAGCGCGGAAGGCAGCCAGAAACGCCGCGCGGCAGGAACGGATCGACGTGCGCGGTGGCGGAGGCCGGCGCCGCGGCGGTCAGCGTCCGACACGGCGGCGCTGTGGCGAGTTGTCCGATCATAGTTTTGGGGTTGTCGCACTCGGGGGCGCACGGATTCCCGCAGCCTGATAATCGCGGCCACCTCCAATATTTAGCCTTGACGTCGCTCTAGTCTGCGTGTCCGTCGGATTTGGATGTCCGTCGGACAGACCCCAGCGATCCGCGTTACGTCTGCGTCTTGACTTTCCAGACATATCGAGAGCCGATGAACACCTCGAGCGATGCGATCCGTCGGACGGCGATCCTGATCGACAGCCTGGATCCGCCGGCGGCGGAACTGCTACTCGACCAACTGCCGCCCGTGCTGGCAGCCCAATTGCGCGCCGCGGTGTTCGAGCTGGCTGATGTAGGGCCGGAGGAACGCGACCAGATTTTGTCCGAGTTCCTTCGGACCGGCGGCCTGGCGTCCGCGGAAACGGCGTGTATCGAACCCTGCCCTCCGGATCACTCGGCGGTAGACGCGATCGCGGCGCATCCGCCGGATGCAAGTCAGGCGCAGGATGTCGAGGCGATCGCGATCGATGTGGCTGGCCCTGGCTCAGCGCACACCGTCGACACGGCTTGCCGCCCGGAGGATGAACACGCGCAGGCCATCTGCCGGGCGTTGACTCGACTGCCGCGCGAGCGCGCCGTCGACGTGTTGCGCCGGCTGACGCCGTGCCAGCAAGACGAAGTCCTGAGACGGCTCGCGCGATTGGACCCGAAGGCTCGCGAAATGGTCGGCACGTTGCGCGACGCCTTGGCGGCAGCCGGCGCTCCGGACGCCACGGATTATGCAGCCCGTGTGGCGCCAACCGAATACGGACGAACGGGCGCAATTTCCGAGGGCGGCAATGATCACCCGCGAACGAGAGACGCGCGCGGAGCCTGTCGTCATCCGACCGGTCCCGAGCCGCAGGCGTCGGTCGAGTTCGACGATCTCGTACGGCTGGACGACGTGGCGTTGGCGCGCGTCCTGGCGGATGCGACGCCGGAAGTCGTGTTGCTGGCGCTGTCCGGCGCCCATCGCGACTTGCTCGATCGCATCACTTCGCATCTCCCGTCCTCGGCGGGCCGGACGCTGCGCCGCCAGCTCGAGACCCTCGGTCCGACGCGGCTGAGCGACATCGAGTCCGCGCAGCAGCGGCTGGCGGAACTAGCCGGGCGACTGGCTCGCAGCGGCCTGATCCGCTTGCCCGGCCGCCGACGCTTCACCATGGCGGCATGAGGCGTGAGGCGGACGCGCGGACGAACTCGTTTGGATCCGACTTGACGCAGGCTGCCGATCCTGAGACACTCCGCCCCGCGATTGGCCGGATCTCATTCGGCCGCCGCCGGGCTGAGCGTCGATCGATTCGATTCGTTGTCAAGATGGAGTTCATTATGAGAGCCGTACGTCGCGTACTGTACCTGACCGTTTTCGCCTGCGGCGTCACCGGGTGCGGCGGGTCTTCATCAGGTCCGGCGGATGTTGCGAACTCGAACCACGTGGGGCACGGCGACGGAGACTCGGTCACCGCGCAGATCGTGAAGTCCGGTTCCGCCAACGCAGCCTCGCCGGCGTCGTCCGGGCCCTCGGCGGTCGTCGCCGAGTTCTACGAAGCGTTGCGGCGGGGCAACGACGCGGTCATCGCTGGTCTATTGACGGACAAGGCTCGCGAAGAGACGCACAAGAGCGGGTTGGGCATCCAATCGCAAGCGTCCGAATCGCTGCAATACGAGATCAGCGAGACCGAGTACGTCAGCGACCAGATGGATGGAGCGCACGTGCGGACGACGTGGATGGAACCGAGTTCCGACGGGCAGATGACGGCCACCGAAGTGATCTGGGTATTGCGAAAAGAACGCGACGGGTGGAGGATCTCGGGGATGGCCACGCCGGTTGTCGAAGGCGAACTGCCGCTGCTGTTCAACTTCGAGGAGCCAGAGGACATGCTGCGGAAAAAAGAGTTCGTCGAACGCCAACTCGGTGAACAGGACGAAACGCATGCCGAGGTCGCCGAAGCGCCGCCCTCGTCCGCTGCGCCGGAGATGCGATAGCTCGGGGTTGCGCCGCACGCCGCACGATTCAAAAACACGACCGCCGACACGAAACGCAAGCGAAACGCCCGTCGGGCGTTTTGGCTTGCGTTTCGTGTTTTTGGTAGACACTCGGCCCTGAGCTGCGTGGGCCGGATAGGACGGATCAGGCAGATAGAGTCTTAGTTCGTATCATACGCGCGCCGTGCGCGCATCTTGTACATTAGTCTGTACAGCACATTTTCTGGTTGCTGGCACTAACCCGAGTTAGAGTCTTCGTTCGTATCATGCGCGCACGGTGCGCGCATCTTGTACAGTGGCGTGTACAGTACACTTGTGGGTTGGTGGCACGTGACTGGGTTAGGTGGGATTGGGGTGGGATGACCGTTGCGCGCCACACATGACAGGGGGCGTGTTGGCCGAAGGCCATCACCAACGTAGCCTGGGGCAACGCCCCA
>JAVYAJ010000381.1:0-20626 GCA_032229885.1 Candidatus Anammoximicrobium sp.
AACGCCCCAGGACTGGCGCCGCGCGCGTGCTGCTTTTGGCTGAAGGCCATATTCACGCGGGCCGCGGTGACACGTTGATGTTGGCCTTCGGCCAACACGGTTGCTGTCGTCTCTGGCTCCTGGGGCGTTGCCCCAGGCTACGTTGGTGATGCCCTTCGGCCAACACGCCTCCTGTCGTCTGGCTGCGCAACGCTCGTGCAATACCAATGCTACCCAACACGGGCCAGGGCCAGCACCTGAAAAGTATACTGTACAGACTGATGTACAAGATGCGCGCCTCGTGCGCGCATGATACGACCTAAGACATAACCCCCACAATTTCCGACTTTTGACCGCGCCATCGCAGTTCCGTGCGGTCGCCGTCACCCCCAGTTCACTTGTCATTACGGCGTGCCCGGATTGTCCCTCTGACATCTGGGACCGTCGTTCCATGTCCCATCAATTCTCATTTCTGGCATCAGTGCGTTGTCTGCGCTGCATTTGCGAGCTGTCGGACTCGCCACAGCACGAATTCCTGTGGCCTGACAATCGCGGCTCCGCCAACATTTAGCCTTGACGTGCCACTAGGCCCAGTCGCTCCAGGTGTCATCGCCATCGGCCAGCAATACTTCGAGCGCCGACGCGAACGCGTCATCCCGCGACGCTGTGGGGATCGGCTGGAAGGCAGCGTGGAGGTCGGCGACGCGCGACTCAGGCAGATCGATCTCGGCCGCGGCAAAGTCCGTCTGCTCCAGAACCGCATCGACCTCGGCGGCCGTGCCGACCGGATGGAAGCCAAACGCCCCTTCGCCCTCGGCCCTGGTTGCGCTGCCCGCATTTTCCAGAGGGACAAATCCTAGGCTGCTAACGCTTGGCGCAGACAGGACCGCGCCCGCGGTCCCGGTCGCCGCCGGCGCTGGCTGAGCGACGCGATCGAGCGCGCCGACGCGGCTGGTCGAGATGAAGGTGGCCGAACCGACGGCAGAATCGGTGGCCGAACTAGGCGACTCGCCTTCGCCGCCGGACGCCGGCCCGTTGGCCACGGGCTGCAACCCGATCTGCACCGGCCCGGCGTCGATGCGCAGCAGATACGCCGAGTTCTCGCTCGCCAGCCACTTGACCAGGCTGGTGTTGTTCGCGTCGAGCGTGCCGCGGAACTGTTGGTTCTGCCCGCCTGTCGCCGTCACCGTAATCTGATCTCGGCCTGACGAAAGCTGTACGCGGATGTCTTCATAACCCGTCCAGCCCGCGGCAATCGAGTACCACTGCTGTGTCTGTCCGGGTTCGACGGCCACCCGCAGGGCGTCGGAAGGCGACAGAGACGACTGGCCCGGCGCGGTCACCAGCAGATCAGCGATCGTGAGAAACGGCGCTTTGAGGCCCGGCAATTCAAAATTGTTGCCGGTGCTGTCGCTCGCGGCGAAATCCGAACGAACGGTCAACGTGCTGGGCTGGTCCACGAGAAAGGCCGGCGCTCCCGCCTGGATCGTATGCACCGTATACTCGCCCGGCGCCAGATCGGCGATCGCGAACGTGCCGTCGGGACGCGTGATCGCACGCCGCGTCACGGGATTGTCGAAATCGTCCGAGCCCACCAAATCGATGGTCATCCCGCCCAGCGGGGCGCCGTTGGCTTTCACGGATCCGGACAGACTGCGCGGCGTGTACTGCAGCACGCGGACGGTGACGGTCGCTTGATCGGTCCCACCGTTGCCATCGCTGATCGTATACGTGAACGTGTCGTTGCCCTCGAAGCCGGCCGCCGGTTGGTACGTAACGCTCAGGCCATCGGCGGCGATCTGAACGCTGCCGCCCTGCGTCGGCTGGGTCACGGCGGTGATCGTCAGCGTCTCGCCGACATCCGGCAAGATCGAATCGTTGGCCAACACATCCAACGCCTTGCCCGTCGAGTCCTTGGGGACGTCGAACGTGTCGTCGTTGGCGGTGGGCGGATCGTTGACTGGATTGACGGTCACGGTCACCGTTCCCGTCGCCGAACGGCCGCCGGCTTCTTGGACGGTATAAGTGAACGTCTCGGAGCCGAAGAAATCGGGTTTCGGTCGATACAGAACGTTCGCGCCGTTGGTTCCGACGGTGATGGTTCCACCTTGCGACCCGGCGCTGACCGCGGTCACTTTCAAGGCCAAGCCCGGTTCGCTCGGCGTGTCGTTCGCCAGCACGTCGATCGGCGTCTGGGGCGCGTCTTCGTCCACGGTGGCCGTATCCGGGTTCGCGGTCGGAACCGGCCCTGATTCGACGGTGATCGTGACCGTCGCCGTGCTGGTCAAACCATCGGTTCCCGCGCGATCCGAAATCGTATAGGTAAAGGTCTCGGTCCCGCCGAATCCAGCCTTCGGCGTGTACAGCAGGTGCGTGCCGTTGGGCGCGATGGCAACCGTGCCGCCCTGGCTTGGATCGCCGACGGAAACCACGCGCAGCGTCTCGTCCTCGTCCGGCGCGATGCGGTCGTTGGCTAGGACGTCCAGAAAATTGCTCTGCGTATCCCCGCCGATGGTAAACGAATCATTGACGGCGGTCGGCGGGTCATTGACCGGATGCACCTGCACGGTGACCGTGCCGGTACTGACTGCCGTACCGCTGTTGATCGTATAGGTGAACGTCTCTTCGCCGAAGAAATCGGCTTTCGGTTGGTAGACCACGCTTTGACCGTCGCTTGCGATGGTCACGGTACCGCCGTGGCTCGTAGCGCCGACGGACGTGATGGCCAGGGCGCCGCCGGTCTCGTTTACGTCGTTGACCAGGACGTTCAAGGTCGTGCCGGCGCTGTCTTCGTCGACGTTGTACAGATCATTGACCGCCGTCAATCCCGAGGTGATCAAGAGCGTGGTCGGCACGATGTTCACCGCATCCCAATCGATCGGATCGTCCGTCCCGTACACCAGGACATCGTGGCCGACCCCGCCGGCGCGCGTCCCAATGAATTGAACCTGCCCCGCGCGGTCGGCCTTCATCCGCACCGAGAACAACAGCTTCTCCGCCGCGCCCGTCTGGGTGAATCCCGCGAACGCGCCGACTTCGTCGATCAGGCCAGGCTCGCTCAGATCGCCCGACTTCCCGTTTTCATACGGATCGCCATACATGATATTGGCGTCCGCGACCGAGACGAAGGTCGGGTCGTAGTCGACGTCTAGGTAGGCCGCGAACACGCCCTTCGCATTCGGCCGAACGTCGCGAACGTACGCCCGGATCAGAAATTCGTCGCCGGGGCTGACGGTGGTGACCGGCGTACCGTTGATGTCGGTCGTGTCCAGCCGAATCCGGACCTGCGCCTCGACCGCCGCGACGACGACACTGAACTCCTGAACGACCGCGTTGCCCGCCAGATCCATCGCCCGGATCCGGAACGAATTGCTGCCGGCCTGATCGGCCGCGGGCGTCCAGGACAACACCCCCGTCGTTGAATCGATCGTCGCGCCCTCAGGCGCGGTGAGCAGCGAATAGGTGAAACCGTTCGTTCCTTCCTCGGGATTCTCCGCATCATAGTGGAGGAACTGGCCCGTGACCCCGGTCGCCGGCGGCGTGGACGTAAAGGCCGGCGGCGGAGTCGTGTCCAAGCTCACCGTGATCGGAGCAGAGGTTTGGCTGGCCTCGCCATCCAGGATCTGGACCGCCGTCAGCGTGTACACGCCGTCGCCCAGCGACGCCAGATTGTTCGTCGTGATGTCGATCGTGCTGCCGACAGCCGTGCCCTGGCCGATCACGGTTTCGCCCCGTTTGATTTGAACGGTCGCGCCGAGGGTCACGTTCGAGACGCGAAACTGGAGGTTCGTGACGTTCGTGACGTTGTCCGTCGGGATGTTCGAGTCGGATATATCCAGGAGATCCAACACCGGAGCATTCAAGACAGGTGGAGCGGCCGTCACGGTCAGAGGCACGGCTTGCCGGTCCCACGTGTCCGCGGTGTCGGATCCGTTGACGGCCCGCACGGCGACGATGATCTCGGTGGTTCCGGTAAACCCCGCATCCGGTGTCACGGTGACCAATCCCGTGCTGTGATCGACCGTAAACGTATACGGGGCATTGGGCGCCGCGCTGGCGTCGTAATAAACCGGGTCGCCCTCGACGTCCACTGCGTGCAATTGCAGATCGACCGGCGTGTGGGTCTGGGTGGTCAGCGGAGGAATGTCCTGCAGGAACGGCGCGCCGTTGGCGCCTCCGTTGGCGGGCGTGTCGGGTTTGATCGTGACCTGAAACGTCTCTTGCGCGCTCTTTCCGGCCGAATTGGTCACCGTCACCGTGACGCTCGCCTGGCCGCTGGCGCCCTCGGGCGCCTTCAACATGGCGACGGCGTTTTCCGCGTCGTCGAAGACCCGGACCGAGTCGATGACAATGTCGTACGTTGGGCGATCGCCCGCCGTTGTGGCTGTATTTCCGATCGAGTGTAAAACGGGATAGCCTTCGACCAGGAGACCAAAGATCGAATGATTAAAGTCGAGATGCCGCGTCGGAGCCAACGTGACGAAGAACTGCGAATCGTTCGTGTCGTCCGTGCTCTTGGCATAGGACAGCAAACCATCGCGATTGTGCTGCAAGTCGACGTGAAACTGATCGTCAAACTGCCCCAGTCCCGACCCGCCGGTCCCGGTTCCGGTCGGATCGCCGCCTTGGATCACAAAGTCCCGGATGACGCGATGAAAGATGATCCCATCATAGAAATCGTCGTTGGCGAGTTCGATCACTCGCCCGGCAGGGCGCGGCGCACGGTCCTCGAACAGTTGAAAGTTCATGCTGCCCCAACCCCGAACGACGATCTCGATGCTCGGGTTGCCTTCCAACAACGTCGGGGCGAGCAGGCCGGGGTTGCTGCTGGTGATGGTGTACGTCAGCGGGCCGCCGTTGGGATCGTACCCGTCCAAGGGAATGTGCAGCGGCGAGCCGCCCAACACGGTCAGATCGCCGATGGGTTTGAGCGATGGCGCATCTGAACTGGGAATCGGGACGCCGGATCGCTGAGAAATGGTCTCCAGCGACTGGGCGCCCGCCAGATAGGAGCCGTCCGGAAACTGCCAGGTAGGAAAACTCGTAATGTTGTTGGCGACGCCGATCTCGTTGAGCGTCCGGTCGGGGTTCGTCACTTCGATCGAGTTCAGATAGTTGGCGCCGTCCTCGAACAAAGCTTTCTGCTCGGTGCAGTGCGGGCACCAAGCAGCCCCAAACAACTTTGTCCCGGCCGCTGTCAATGCCTTGGCAAACGCCACCAAATCCGGCGACGATTCACCTTCGGCGGTTGAAGCCGGCGCGCCAAAGGCCACAAACGTCGTAGCTGCCGTCGCGGAAATCGGCTGAGGCATCGCGACGAGGTTCGCGTCGTCGTGCGCTGGCTCGGCGAACGGCAAGCCATCCAACACGTGTGTCGCCAGCAAGTTTCGCGGTTCGAGCGGCTCGACGAGAAACGAACGCTTTGCCGTCATCAACCGGCGACGGATTTTTTGACCGCGACGCCCGAAGCCGCAGAGGTTAGCCAAATGACGCGAGAGCTTTGTCGTGCTGTTCATAATTCTTCGCCGTCAAACTTCCTGAAATCCGTGAGGTTGGCCCATCCCTTGCCGAACAACGACGTTCTAACGGATCCTACATCTCGTCCGTCAAACCCAAGCCAGTCTCCGTGAAGCGTTACATCGTTCGTTTACGACAAGACAAATTAACCAATCTCGGCATTCGCCGTACTCACTGGACACTGCGCCATCACGACAGTCGATTCATGTGACACAATTGATTTATTTGGCCTCAACTAACATCGACTCCATCGCATTCCGCTGCGCACACCCTTGCACATTTCTTAGAGATGCGAGGCTGTGGGTTTTCGGGGCTACGGCGTTTGGAAAATCCGTCACCCTCGGTGTCCCAGGCGATGCCGATGATGTCGGTTTTGACGACTAACGGCCCGTTAAGTTCCGGAACACGTCCAAGTTACCCCATGTCCGGCGCGGCCGGACGGTCGGACGGCCGGACGGCCGGACGGTTGGTCGGTTGGTCGGTTGGTCGGTTGGTCGGTTGGACGGTCGGACGGTCGGACGGTCGGACGGCGCGTAGCTGGCCCCGCCCCGACAGGCGGAACCTAAGCGGTTGGCTGAAGATCCGAAAATCCTACCGTAGGTTGTGGTGTTTTTGAATACTCGGACAGGCTCGTAGACAACCTAGGGCGCACATTCGCGTGTTCGATTCCACGTCGACTGATCTTGCATCATTTGCGGTTTATCAGCACACTACGGCCGCTGCGGGGCCGGCGCTGGACCCGTATCTTGGGCTTTCCCGGCGGAGCACCGATGAGTTCTCGGATTTGCATTTGGCTCGTCCAGGCCGGTCTGGTCTGCGGCGGCGGGGGATGCGGATGGCATCCTCACGGCACGCTGGGTGGACCTGCGATGGCGGGAGCGCCAGGAATCCAGAACCCGCTGTTCATCCCGGTCGCCGATCGTGAGCTGGTCTGGGAGCAAGTCGCCGATACGCTCGACAATTATTTTGTCATTCAGCGCGAGGAACGCGTTCGGCAGATCGGCGACGTCGTGCTCGAAGGTCGCATCGAGACATTCCCGCTCGCCGGATCGACGCTGCTCGAACCTTGGCGGCACGATTCAACGCCCGGGTTCGAGCGGTTGCACGCCACGCTGCAGTCCGTTCGTCGTCGGGCCATCGCTCGAGTTACGCCGACCTCCGGCGGGTATCTGGTCGATGTGGCGGTGCACAAGGAACTGGAGGATCTCGTCAACCCTCAGTCTGCGGCCGTCGGCCGGGCGCGCGTTCAACGAGAGACACCCGCCGAGCGGGGCGACCAAGCCGCCGAGGCGGACGCATTCACGCTCGGCTGGATCCCTCTGGGCCGCGATGTCAGCCTCGAACAGCGGATTTTGCAGGAAATCCGCGATCGCACGACCGGACCGTAAAACGTCCCTTTCTGAACCGGAGTCGCGCTGACGGAGATTCCGGGACATAGCGTCCAGCCTCTTGACAGCCGTGCAGAGCGTCGGGACGATAACAGCGCGCCCTCGTTCTCTACAAATGCTCGGCGCGTTTTTGCATGCGCCAACGCGGCGCGACGACCAGCGCCCGACCCGGCCGTGCGACGCGCGCGTGCCCCAGTGCCCCCCTTCGTCGGACAAAAAGGACGCTCGAATGGCCAAAGTATTGATGCCCATCGGCGATGCGACGGAAATGATGGACACGCTGTACCCGTTTTTTCGCCTGCCGGAGGACGGCTTCGAAGTCGTCGTCGCGGGCCCTGAAGCGAGGCTGTACAACGGGGTTGCCCACGAGATCCCGCCCAACGCCAGCGTGCCGTGGGACATCACCGAAGAGCGGCCGTCGTATCACATCCAGGCCAGCGTGGCGTTCCGAGATGTCCGGCCAGAAGAGTACGCGGGCCTGTTCCTATCGGGCGGGCGCGCCCCCGAATATCTGCGCTACGACAAGGACCTGATGCGGATCACCCAGCACTTTCTCGCGACCGGCAAGCCGATTGCCGTCGTCTGTCACGGCATCGAAATCCTGGCCGCGGCCGGCGGGCTGCGCGGCGGCCGCCGCGCCACGACGGTCGCCAAGTGCGAGTTCGACATCACGCAAAATGGCGGCATGTACGTCAAAGAGCCATGCGTGATCGACGGAAACATCATCAGCGTCGCGACGTGGCACGAATACGGAACGCCGTTCTTCAAGACGTTCATCCAGCGGCTGCGCGGCGAATGAGCCGTCGCACGACGTTCACCGCGCCGCCAAAGGCCTTCGCGGACGGCGCGGCACGCGGTTGCACAAACTGGGGTCAGCCATGAACCGAATCGTCCTTGTGCCGCTCGCCGTCCTGACGTTGATCTGCGGCTCGATCAGCAGCGGTCTCACGGCTGTCGAGTTCCACGTCGCGCCGAACGGAGACGACGCCCAGGCGGGCACGGCGGCCGAACCGTTTGCCACGCTGGTGCGAGCTCGAGATGCGATCCGGCAGCTCAAACAAGCCGGGCCGCTGCGCGAACCTGTCGTCGTCTCGATCCACGAGGGCACGTACTGTTTGGACCAGAGTCTGGTGCTGAGCGAGCCGGATTCAGGCGCGCCCGACGCGCGGATCGTCTGGCAGAGCGCCGGTGGCGGGCCGGCGCGCGTCTGCGGCGGGGTCGTGCTGGCGTCGGACGCGTTTCGTCCGCTGGATGACCCGCAGGTTTCGGCGCGGCTGGATCCCGCGGCGCGCGGGCACGTGGTGCAGGCCGAGCTGAGCGGACGTGTGGCGGGGGCGAACAACACCTACCCGGACGCGTTCCGCGGCGCGCCGGCGACGTGCGAGCTGTTCTTCGACGACCAGCGGATGACGCCGGCCCGCTGGCCCAACGAGGGCTGGGCGACGATCGCGGAAATCGTCGACTCGGGCGCCCAGCCCCGCGACGGCGACGCTTCGGGACGCGGCGGCGTCTTTGCGTATGGGGACAGCCAACCCGCGCGGTGGGACGTGGCCGCCGGCGTGTGGCTGCAGGGATACTGGTGTTTCGATTGGTACGAAGAGACGATCAAGGTCCAATCGATCGACACGACCAAACGCTTGATCACGCTGGCGCGACCCGCGCTGTATGGCGTCCGTCAAGGCAATCCAGCCCCGCGTCGCTATCGCGCGTTGAACGTGCTGGAAGAATTGGACCAACCCGGCGAGTTCTATCTGGATCCGTCAACCGGGCGGCTGTATTTCTGGCCGCCGGGCCCGATCGACAACGCGCGCGTCGTCGTGTCGACGTTGAACGCGCCGCTGATTTCGATCCGAGACGCCGCCCACGTGACACTGCGGGGATTGGTGGTCGAGACATCGTTGGGCGTCGGCATCGAAGTGACCGATGGCCGTGACAACCGCATCGAAGGGTGCGAAGTCCGCAATACGCGTCTGTTGGGCATCCGCGTTCAGGGTGGGATCGGGCACGGCGTCGACGCCTGCCGCGTCCACGATACGGGCACGGGCGGAATCTGGCTCGGGGGCGGCGATCGCCGGACGCTGACGCCGGCGGGCCATACGGCGACGAACAACCGCATCTGGCGTTTTTCGATCCACCAGTTGTGTTACGCGAGCGGTCTGACGCTCGGCGGCGTGGGGCAACGCGCCGCGCATAACCTGCTGTACGAAGCGCCGCACATGGCGGTCTCGATCAGCGGCAACGATCACGTCTTCGAGTACAACATCGTCCACGATGTGTGCACGGCCAGCGACGACGCGGCCGCCTTGTACAAAGGGCGGAACCCGTCGTGCCGAGGCAACATCATCCGTTACAATTTCTGGCGCGACATCGGCAGTCCCCTCGGCCACGGCACGGCGGCCGTCTACTTTGACGACGGTGACGGCGGCGACACGGTTTTCGGCAACGTGTTCCTCCGCTGCGGCCACCCAGGCCGAGGCAGCTTCGGAACCATTTTCTCGCACGGCGGGCACGACAACCTGGCGGAAAACAACATCTTCATCGATTGCCAGCGAGCGTTAGGCTCGGCGCCGTGGAACGATCAACGCTGGAAAGAAACACTGGCCGGCGGGCACGGATGCAACTGGCAGAAGCTGTTGTTGCAGGACGTGGACATCACCAAGCCGCCGTACACGACACGCTACCCGGCGCTGATCGGCTTTATGGATCCACCGCCCGGCAGCGAGCGCGTCAACCGCGCAAAGAACAACGTGCTGGTGCGGTGTGGCCAAGCCCACAGCGGCAACTGGACGTATGCGGCGGACGAAATCTGGGAGACTGCGGAAGACCCCGGATTTGTCGACGCCGCTCAGGAAAACTTCACGCTTCGTCCCGACGCCGAGGTCTTCCGTCGGCTGCCCGGTTTTCAACCGATTCCGTTCGCTTCCTTCGGTCCACAACCGGACGGCGTCGCAGGCGCGTCGGACCGACCATAGCGCATCGCCCGGGTTCACGCAGAGGCAACCATGAACAAGATTTGGCCCGTTTTCTTCGCGCTGTGTTGTACGTGTCTGTCCATCGCCGACGGCGTCGCGGTCGAGCCAGCCGCGACGGTCGAGCCAGCCGCGACGGTCGAGCCGGATTGGGCGCTCGAGGGGAACGCGGCCTGGGCCGCGCGGGATTCTCAAGCCGAATACGTGTTTCGCGATCGGATATGGGTGATGGGCGGGTGGTTCCAGTCGTTCGCCGCGCCGCCTCGGGACGTCTGGTCGTCGGCCGACGGACGCCAGTGGACGCAGGTGTCCGCCGAGGCCCCGTGGCTGCACAGCGACCTGCCGATGAACATCACATTCCGTGACAAGATGTGGCTCATGGGCGGCTGGTACAACGGCCGCCTGCCCGGGCACTCGGCCAGCAATCAGGTCTGGGCGACCACCGATGGAAAACAGTGGCAGCAGGTCACGGCGGCCGCCGCCTGGACGCCACGAATCGCCGCGGGCTTGGTCGAGTTCCAGGATCGTATGTGGCTGCTGGGCGGCACAGAGAATTACTACTTCGGCGACCAGCGCAGCCTCAAGAACGACGTCTGGTCGTCGGCCGACGGCGACCAGTGGCGGCTCGAGACGCCCAGCGCCGAATGGGCGCCGCGGGCGTATCATCAAGCTGTGGTTCTCGGTGAACGCATCTATGTCTTCGGCGGCGGCAATTACGTGCCGCAATACGAAGCCCACAACGACGTCTGGTCGTCCGCCGACGGCAGACACTGGACTTGCGAAACCGAGGCGGCGCCGTGGTCGCCCAGACTGTGGTTTTCGGCGGCCGTGTATCGAGGGCGGATGTGGGTCCTCGGCGGCTGGTCGAACAACCCGTCGCAAAATTGGGGCGACGTATGGCACTCGACGGACGGCCGAAACTGGCAAACGCTGCGGACCAAGACCTGCTGGAAGGCGCGGCACGAGCACTCGGTGTTCGTCTTTCAGGACAAGCTCTGGATCGCCGGCGGTCACGCCCAGCCGTTGTCGAACGAAGTATGGTCGCTGTACCTGCCGCCCGACTGGCGGCCGTCGCCTTGAACGAGGCTCGACGACGAAGCCTGACGCTTCTCGCGCCAAGACGACGGGCGCGGCGTGCCGCGCGTCGTGCGGCGCCTGGCACTTTCTTTTACGCACCCATGGTGTTGATATGAAAAACTCGCCGTATGCCCTCGCCCTCGTCCTGCTGTGCGCTATGTTGTCCGAATGCTGCGCCGATCTGTTCGCGGCCGAGCCGGTTCCAACCCCGTCGGCTTCTACGTCGCCGGCGCCAACGCAGCCGATCGACGCGCCGTTGCGGCCGGTCGGCGTCGCCGCCGTGGACATCACGCCCGACTATCCGATTCGACTGGGCGGCTATGGCAGCCGCCGCGACGTGAACCAGGGCGTGGCCCAACGGCTGTTCGCCAAAGCGTTGGCGATCGGCAGTGACGAGGAAGGGCCGGCCGTGCTGGTCACGGTGGACAACGTCGGCGTCTCGAACGACGTCCGCGCCGAGGTCTTGAAACGACTCGCGGCCAAGACCCGCGTCAGCGACGCCTCGCTGGCCATCGCGTCGAGCCATACGCACAGCGGGCCGATGTTGATGGGCGTGACGCCGAATCTGTTCAGCATGGACATCCCCGCGGAACAGGTCGCGGCGATCGAACGCTATACCCGCGACTTGACGGACTGGATCGAGCAAGCCGCGCTGGCCGCGCTGGCCGATCGCCAGCCGGCCAGGCTCGCCTGGAGCGTGGGCCGGGTGGGCTTTGCCGCCAATCGACGAGGATACCCGCTCAAACCCGTGGACCATGACCTGCCGGTCCTGGGCGTCTGGAACGAGGACGGCAAGCTGCGGGCCATTTTTGCGAGCTACGCCTGTCACGCCACCACGATCGCCAGCGATGCGATTCACGGCGATTGGCCGGGCTGCGCGCAACTGGCCCTGCAGCGGCAATTGCCGGATGCGGTGGCGCTGATTGCGCTCGGTTGCGCCGCGGACCAAAATCCTCACCCACGCGGCACGGTCGAGTTGGCGGTCCAGCACGGCGAGGTTTTGGCCACCGAAGCGGTGCGCGTCGTCCAGGGCCAGATGCGTCCGGTCGGCGGCCGACTGGACTGCCGCGCGAAATGGATCGAGCTAGCCTACGACACGCTGCCGACTCGCGACCAGTGGCAGACGCTGGCCGAGTCGCGCAATCCGGCGGTTGCCTACCACGCGAAGAAGAACCTAGCCCGACTCGACCGTGGCGAGACCTTGCCTACCGAAGTGCCGTACCTCGTCCAAGCCTGGATCTTCGGCGATGATCTGGCCATGGTCTTCCTGTCGGGCGAAGTCGTCGTGGACTATGCCTTGTGTCTGAAACGCCAATACGACCCCGATCGGCTGTGGGTCAATGGTTACGCGAACGCCATGCCATTTTATGTGCCGTCGCAGCGCATTCTGAGCGAGGGCGGCTACGAGGCGGGCGGCGCCATGGTCTATTTTGACCGGCCGACCCGTTTGGCGGACGACGTCGAGCAGCGTGTCCTGGACGCGGTGCACGGGCTGTTGCCGGAGGGATTTCGTGTGCGACCCGACGGCGTGAAGCCGCCGCCCGCGCCGGTGGCGGTCGCGTACCCCGACCACTCACAACTGCTGGTCGTTCGAGACGAGCGCGGCGAGTCGCGGCCGGTCGAGACCGTCGCCGACTGGGCGCAGCGGGCGGCGCACATCCGCGCGAACATGCAGCAGGTCATGGGCCTGTTGGACGACACCTCGGGCTGGGCGCCGCTGGACGTTGAAATCGTCTCGACTCAGCAGGCGGACGGTTACGTGCGCCGCAAGCTACGTTTCACCCCCGAGGTCGGCGACCGCGTGCCCGCCTGGCTGTTGATACCCGACGGCCTGTCCGCCGGCGCGAGGGCGCCGGCGATGCTGTGCCTGCACCAGACGACCGCGATCGGCAAGGACGAACCGGCCGGCCTGGGCGGGCTGGCGTCGCTGCATTACGCGCATGAACTAGCCCAGCGAGGATATGTGTGTCTGGTCCCCGACTATCCTTCGTTTGGCGAATACCCGTACGACTTTCGCCGCCAGCCGGGGCGCTGGGCCAGTGGTTCGCTCAAGGCGATCTGGAACAACATCCGCGCGGTCGATCTGCTGGAGGCCTGTCCCGAGGTCGATCGCAATCGCATCGGCGTGATCGGCCACTCGCTCGGCGGACACAATGCGATGTTCACCGCCGTGTTCGACCAGCGACTCAAAGCGGTCGTGTCCAGTTGCGGTTTCACGCCGTTTCACGACTACTATGGCGGCAAGGTGGCAGGCTGGACGAGCGATCGCTATATGCCGCGGATTCGCGACGTGTACGAAAACGATCCGGACCGAATTCCGTTCGATTTTTACGAGGTCGTCGCCGCGCTGGCGCCGCGCGGTTTCTTCTCGAATTCACCGGTGCACGACAGCAACTTTGACATCGAAGGCGTGCGCAAAGCCTTTGCCAAAGCCGAACAAGTTTACGGCTTGTTCGGCGCGGCCGACCGATTGCGGCTAGTCACGCCCGACGCGCCCCACGACTTTCCGGAAGCCGAACGCCGCGCGGCCTACGCTTGGCTCGATAGCGTACTGAAATGACCTGGCCGTGGCACGGCGCAAGACGCGGCTGACAGGGCCGACATGACTGTGCCGCACGGGGATGCGTCGCCTGGAAGGATAGACCGCACAGATGCCGGAGTTTCGCAAAGACCCTGTGTCCGATCATTGGGTGATCGTTGCTCCCGAGCGCGCGTCTCGGCCCGAACAGTTCGATCCAACGCAAGCCGATCGGCTGCCGTCGCGCTGTCCGTTTTGCCGCGGAAACGAGGACGATACGCCGGAAACCATCGCCGCGTACGACCGGCACGGCCATCCGGTAAACGACGATACCTGGCAGGTGCGAGTGATCCCCAACAAATATCCGGCCTTGGACATGCGCCAACGGCCGACGGATGGACGCGGGCCGAACGAACCGCCATCCGAGCACCCGCCATCCGATCAACAGTCGTCCGATCAACAGCGACCCACCGAACGGACGTCGAACGGACGGCCCTCGTCCGACCATCCAGCGACCAAACATCCATCGACCAACCGCTCGGCGGATCAAACGCCGCCGCCCCCGTGGTCGCCGCCCGGCGGATCCGGGTTGTACGAGGCGATTCCGGGGATCGGCATACACGAGGTCATTGTCGAGTCGCCGGATCACCTCGACCGGTTCGGCGCGCTGGACGCCCACCAGATGCGACTCGCTTGGCTGGCCTATCGCGATCGGCTCCGGCACTTGAGCGGCAATCCGCGGATCGCGTATGGCCAGTTGTTCAAGAACTCGGGCGCGGCCGCCGGCGCCTCGCTCGAACACGTCCACAGCCAGTTGATCGGGACGCCGCTGGTTCCGACGCAGATCCAGACCGAGCTGGCCCGCTCGAGGGCGTACTTCGAGCGACACGGAACCTGCGTGTTCTGCGCGATGATCCAGGCCGAGCTGGCCGATGGGACGCGCATCGTATCGGACAGCGCCTCGTTCGTCGCCTTCTGTCCGTTCGCCAGCCAGTTCCCCTACGAGACATGGATCCTTCCGAAACATCACGGCAGCCACTTTGAACGCGCGGAAGATGCAGAGATTGGCGAATTAGCGCTGGCCGTGCGGGATGTATTGCATCGAATCGAGCTGGCATTGGACAACCCGGCGTTTAATTTCTTAATTCACACTTCTCCATTTCGCGTTTCCTCCGTAAGCTATTTCCACTGGCATCTCGAGTTCTTTCCACGACTGACGAAAACGGCAGGTTTCGAGTGGGGAGCGGGCGATTATATCAATACCGTTTCACCTGAAGACGCGGCACGGAGACTGCGAGCAGCCTGTCCAGACGGAGCCTTGCCGTGAGGCGCCGACAGGAGGGAAGCCGCCCAAATCGCGAGCGAGGCATTGAGCGAGCATGAGCACATCGATCCGGTTCTGCCTGGTACTGCACAATCACCAGCCCGTCGGAAATTTCGGCAACGTCTTCGAAGACGCGTACCGCGATAGTTATCTACCGTTTCTGGACACGTTCGAGCCGTACGAATCGTTGCGGATGTCGCTGCACACCAGCGGCCCGCTGATGGAGTGGCTGGACGAGCACCGTCCGGAATATCTGCGGCGACTGGCCGCGCTGGTCGCGGCCGGGCGGATTGAAATCATCGGCGGAGCGTTCTACGAGCCGATCTTGACGATGATTCCCTCGCGCGATCGGATCGGCCAGATTCGATCTTATTCCGAGTGGCTCGCCCACCGGCTGGGCGCCGAGATTCGCGGGATGTGGATCCCCGAGCGTGTCTGGGAACCGATGCTGACCAGCGACCTCGAACAGGCGGGGATCCGCTACACGGTGCTGGACGACTATCATTTTCGCCATGCCGGTCTGACCGACGAGCGGCTGAACGGGTACTACGTCACCGAGGACGACGGTCGCACGCTGAGCATCTTTCCCGGCTCGGAGCGGCTGCGATATTTGCTCCCGTTTCACGATCCGCAGGAGACAATCGATCATTTGCGCCACTTGGCCGCGCAACATCCCCAAGCGATCGCCGTGTTCGGCGACGACGGAGAAAAGTTCGGCACGTGGCCGGGAACGCATCAACACTGTTATGGCGATGGCTGGTTGCGGCGGTTCTTCGACGCGTTGAACGCCAATCGCGACTGGTTGAGCACGACGACGCTCGCCGAGGCGGCGAGCCACGTGCCGCCGCTGGGGAAAATTTATCTACCCGATTGCAGCTACCGGGAAATGACCGAATGGGCTTTGCCGGTCACGCAGCAGTTGGCGTACGAGAGCGCCGTTCACGACCTCGAACACGACCCCCGCTGGCCACGGATCAAGTCGTTCGTCCGCGGCGGTTTCTGGCGAAACTTCAAGGTCAAGTATCCCGAAGCGAACGAGATGTACAGCCGCATGATGATGGTCAGTCGGCGGCTGGAGCTCGCCGAACAGGCCGGCGCCGAAGGCGACGATTTCCAGTGGGCGCGGCGCGAGCTGTACCGTGGCCAGTGCAACTGCAGCTATTGGCACGGCGCCTTTGGCGGGATCTACCTGCCCCACCTGCGCAACGCGGTCTACAACCATCTGATCGCGGCCGACAACCTGCTGGACAAGGCACTGCCCGGCGCGCAGTCCAACGGACAGGTCGAAGCGACGGTCGAGGACTTCAATTTCGACGCCATGCAGGAGGTCTGCCTGACCAACGACAAGCTGATCGCTCTGCTGTCGCCCGCCTCGGGGGGGCAGATGTACGAATTGGACGTTCGCTCGATCTGCCACAACGTCCTGGCGACCTTGTCGCGCAAACCGGAAGCCTACCATCGCAAGGTATTGGCCGGTCCGTCGGGCAACGGCCACGACTGTTCGAGCATTCACGAGCGGACCGTCTTCAAACAAGCCGGACTGGACCAACTGCTGCGGTACGATCGCTATCCGCGCAACAGCCTGGTCGATCATTTCTACGACAACGATGTCCGGCTTTCGGCCATCATCAGTGGCGAGGCCATGGAACGCGGCGATTTTGCAGGCGGCTTGTACGAGGCCAAGCTGCGAAAGAGCGCCGGGCGGATCCAGGTTCAAATGGCCAAACAGGGCAACGCCTGGGGCGTGCCGTTCCAGATCACCAAGGCCGTGACCTTGGAGTCCGGCTCGTCTACGTTGGACATCGCCTATCGGCTCGAAGGGCTGCCGCCGGAGGTCGAGTTGCACTTGGGCGTCGAGTTCAATTTCGCCGGGATGCCTCCGGGCGCGGACGATCGGTATTTCCTGGACGCGGACGGCGAGAAACTCGGGCACTTGGGCGCCGAACTGGATCTCGATGACACGACGGGGTTGTCGCTGGTGGACGAATGGTTGGGCTTGGGCGCGCATCTGGACTTTGACGCGCCCACCCGCGTTTGGACGTATCCCGTCGGGACGGTCAGCCAATCCGAGGGCGGCATCGAGCTGGTCTACCAGTCCGTGTGCGTCCAGCCGCACTGGCTGGTTCGACCGGACGCCCAAGGGCGATGGACTGTTCGGATGCAACTGGCCCTGGAAACCGAGGCGGCCGCAGCGCGCCGTCGTCCGCTGGCCAAGGCGACGATTTCGTAGCGTCGGATCGCTGCGGGCTTCGCGCGTCGATCACGTGTCGAGCGGCGACGGCCCGGCGACGGCCCGGCGACGATCAACCCAGCAGCCGTTCGATTCTTGCCCGCAGTTCGTCCAGGCCAATCTCGCGAATCAGGAACTGCTTGTTCCCGCTGGTCGGGCCGTGCAGCAGTTCGATCTGTGATTTGCGGACTGCCAACGCGGCGCTCAATACATCTCGCAGCGCTTTGTTTGCCTTGCCTTTTTCCGCAATTTGCGTCACCGAGACCTTGAGCGCTCCGTCCTGAACGCCGCGCACACCGGAAGACTTGGCGCCGGGCATCGCGCGGATGGGCAGGACGACGCCATCGCTGTGCGGCTGTAACGCAATCAGAGCTTAGCTCCTCGCATCGCTTGTCGTTGTCGTGGGCCTTGGCGCCGAACGCCACAGCGCCGCCAATTCCCTGGTCGCCAGCATTACGTCTCGATGCCGTCGAACAGCGCCGATCCGATCCGTACCAACGTCGCGCCCTCTTCGATCGCCACCTCGAAATCGCCGCTCATGCCCATCGATAGATGTTCGAGCGTCACGCCCGGCGGACAACGGGGCGTCAGTCGATCGCGCAACTCGCGCAGGGCAACGAATTCACGCCGAGCCTGGTCCAGCGTTCCGCCCCAACTAGCCATCGCCATCAGACCGCACACGCGCAGACGCGGCAGGCGTGCGATCTGGGGGAACAGCCGCTCGACGTCGGCCACGCTCATGCCCGTCTTGGTCGCATCGCCCGATATGTTGACCTCGACCAGCACGTCCAACGCCTGGTCGCCCGGCGAAAGCTGTTGCGACGCGGCCTCCAACAGTCGCCAACTGTCGCCGGCGTGCAGCAAGCTGACCAGCGGCAACGTGCGGCGAACCTTGTTGCGTTGCAGATGGCCGATCATGTGCCAGCGCACCGAACGGTCGCGAAACAGCTCGGCCTTGCGCCACAGGTCCTGCGGGCGGCTTTCGCCCAAATCTCGACAGCCGGCCGCCACCAACGCCTCGATCTCCGCCTGGCCAACGTACTTGCTGACCGCGACCAGCGTCACGTCTTCAGCGCGACGGCCGCTGCGCGCAGCCGCGCCCGCAATCGTGCCGCGGATGCGTGCGACGTTTTCAGCAATGCGTTGTTCGAGCGACGACATCTTTTCCGAAATCCGCCAAACCGGCGGCTGACGACGGTTTTCGCGAGCGACCTTCGGTCGCCGGCCGTCTGCGCCGCGTTGAATTGTAGCGTGGGGCAGGCTAAGCTGCAATTTGCGGCGTCGCCGCGCCCCGATTGCAAGTCCGAACTCAGCGACGCACGGGCGGACGCCGCCCGTGCACGACCGCGCAAGGCCCCCGCGCCACCCCGGTCGCAACCAGGCATGCCGCCCCGTACGGCGGCACAGAAAACGCCAGATGTTGGACGCGACGAAGCGCGTCCCTCCAAATGCCGAACGCGACGATACGCGCCCGTCGGGCTGACGTAGGGCTTGGAGGGCCACGCTCCGTCGTGGCCGCGGCGACGCGAAGACACCGTGTTGCCATGACCGTGTTGCCATTGACGATGATCGAGGTCCGTACTGCAGACTGCGGCCCCCCCAGAGGCCGCTGGGAGAACAGGCGATGAAGTACTTGTGTGGATTTCGACCGATGATTTTCAGCGGGACGGTCTGCGCCCTTGCCGCGGCGTTCGTGTCCGCGACGGGACCGACGTCCGCGGCCGACGCGGCTCGCGAGCCGGTGCGACTGATCTTCGACACCGACATCGGCAACGACGTCGACGACTCGATGGCCCTGTGTCTGATCCACGCCTTGGCGGACCGCGGCGAGTGCCAGTTGTTGGCGGTGACGATCACCAAAGACACCCGCTACGCCGCGCCGCTGGTGGATCTGTTCAACACGTTCTACGGACGGCCCGACGTGCCGATCGGCATGGTTCGCAATGGCAAGACGCCCGAGGACGGCGCTTATCTGCGGCAAGTGGTCACGGCCGCTGATCATGGCCAACCACGATACCCGCACAAGCTTCAGGACAGCAGCCAGGCCCCCGAAGCCGTGGGGCTGATCCGCCAAGTCCTCGCCGCACAGCCCGACGGTTCCGTGGTGCTGGCGCAGGTCGGATTCTCGACGAATCTGGCGCGACTGCTGGACAGCCCCGCCGACGACGCCAGTCCGCTGGTCGGCCGCGAACTGATCCAACGCAAGGTTCGTCTGCTGTCCGCGATGGCGGGCGCGTTCGGCGAGAAGATGAAAGGCCGCAGGGAATACAACATCGTCACCGACGTCCAGGCCGCGCGCAAGCTGCTGGCCGAGTGGCCGACGCCGATCGTGGCCAGCGGCTGGGAAGTCGGCGACGCGATCAAACACACGGCGCGCAGCATGCGAGAAGACTACCGCTATGTCGAGCATCACCCGCTGGTCGATGCCTACCGACATTATCGCGGTCTCGACAGCGCCCAGTCGACGTACGACTTGACCAGCGTGCTGTACGCCGTTCGACCAGAGCGGGGCTATTTTGACCTGTCGCCGCCCGGCCGAATCGTGGTCGAGGAGGACGGTACGACGACGTTTCACGAAGCGGCCGACGGTCTGCATCGCTATCTGATCGTCGACGCCATCCAGATCGCTCGCGTCCGCGAAGCCCAAGAGTGGCTGTGCAGCCAACCTCCGCGCCGCTAAACATGCGGTGACGTGGCGAGGCCGGGCTACCCAGTTCGCGCGTCGCGACATCGATTGATGATATCGCCCACTGGCCGGGGCCACGACGGCGCGTGGCCCTCCAAAGCCTAGGCTGTCTGGACGGCCGCGCTGCGTCGCGTCCATCGTTCGTCGTTCGCAGTACGTTCGTCGGACGCTGGTATTGCTTGCCTATCGGTCGCACGCCGGTCGCATGTCGGTTGCGGCCGGACCCGACGGGGCCACGGCAAGACAACTTTGGACCGACTTGCGTCCGCCGAGATCTTAGAGTCTTAGTCCGTATCCTGCGCGCATCTTGTACATTGGCCTGTACAGCACACTTTAGGGTTACTGGCACTAACCCACGTTAAGTGAAATTGGCATTGGATAACTGTTGCGCAGCACAGACGACAGGAAGCGTGTTGGCCGAAGGCCATCACCAACGTAGCCTGGGGCAACGCTCCAGGAGTCAGAGATGACGGAAACCGTGTTGGCCGAAGGCCAACATCACCGTGTCACCGTGGCCCAGGTGAATATGGCCTTCGGCCAAAAGGGGCACGCGCGCGGCGCCAGCCCTGGGGCGTTGCCTCAGGCTACGGTGATCGGAGGCCTTCGCCCAAACAGATTCAGCGTCCAAACGGGGCTGCCGACCGCGTGCTATTGGCCGTTGAAGTCTCAATCCGTATCCTGCGCGCATCTGGTATACCAGTCTATACAGTACCCTGTTGGGTTGCGGGCACTAGCCCACGTTAGAGTCTTAGTTCGTATCATGCGCGCACCGTGCGCGCATCTTGTACACCGGCTTGTACAGTACACTTGTGGGTTAGTGGCACGTGACTGGGTTAGGTGGTGTTGGGGTGGGATGACTGTTGCGCGCCACAGACGACAGGGGGCGTGTTGGCCGAAGGCCATCACCACCGTAGCCTGGGGCAACGCCCCAGGAGTCA
>JAVYAJ010000382.1:0-3088 GCA_032229885.1 Candidatus Anammoximicrobium sp.
GCCTGCGACCAACTCCCCACGCCACCCCGCCGCCGCGAGCAAGCTCCCGCCCGTTCGCCCCACCCCAAATGCGGCATGGTACTGATGGGCGCTCACGAGTCTGCCGTCGAATTCCGTGCGCCGGGGTTGTTCGAGCCCGTGACCGGCTACCGCAGCGGCGGCCCCCACGGCCTGGCGCCCGGCGAATCGCCCGACGACACCAGCATGGCGCTGGCCCTGGCGGACAGCATCGCCAGCGCTGGTTGAGACCTGAACGACCAGGCCAAACGGTACGTCGCCTGGGGGCGCCAAGGCGAATACCCGGTCAACGGGACCTGCTTTGACATCGGAATCGCGACCCGCAGCGCCCTGGTCCGCTTCCTGGACTGCGGGGACGCCCGTCACTCCGGCGATTCATCCGAGCGGGCCAGCGGCAACGGCTCGATCATACGGCCGGTGTCGGGGCTGCACTCACTGAGAATAAGGCAGGGATGATACGCGGCAGGATGCCGCGTCTACGTCCGTCCGTTCGTCATTCGCCGTGCCATTGCCGGCCGCGGATGTTCTGGAGTTGCCAGGGGCTTTGCACGTCGAGCTTTTCCGGAAAATACTTGCCTCTGCCGTCCAGCGGCGTCCATTCCGTGAATTCGGCGACCAAGCGTCCAAGGTACGGTTCGGCGACCGCCAGGCACGCCTCGAAATCCAGCTCCTCGGGTTCGACCACGCCGCGCTGCGGGTTGCGGATGGCCCAAACCACCGCCGCCATCGCCCCGGCCACAACTTGCACGGTCGTCGCGTTGGCGTACGGGATGTGTCGGCGGGCCTCGTCGATCGTCAATTGCGAGCCGAGCCAATACGCATTTCGCTCGTGGCCAGCCAGCAGGATGCCGAGCTCGTCCATGCCCTCGACGATGTCGGTCGTCAAGCGTCGGCGAGCCGCTTGCATGATCCAACCGCCGCCCTCCAACTCCAACGCCGACAGCATCGCGTCGTCGCACGGATGGTAGACGAACATCACGCTCGGTCGATAGCCAAATCGATCGCCCTCGCGGATCGAGAGGTAATCGGCGATCGAGAAGACTTCGGCATGGCTCACCAGCATCCCCTGAAAGCCGCCGATCGACGGCGACCAACTACGGGCAAAGGTGCTTGCCCCGGGACGCTCGAGATACAGCGTGCCGGAGCCGCTGCAATGCTCGCGCGCTCCTTTGGGCCGCCGTTTTTCAAACGTGCCGAACGCCAGCTCGGCCGGCTGCATCAATTCGTCGACAAAACCGTCGATGGACCACGTATTGATGAACTCCCTTTGACGTTTAGGACGCTGGCTGGCTTGCGTGTCCCGCTCGGAGATCTGGATCGTCGAGATCCCCAGATCGCGCGCCAGTTCCGCCCAGCCCTCGCGTTGAGATGGCAGAGGACGCCGGTCCCCGATCAGATGGTTCAAATCCGCGAGGGCCCGTTTGACGAAGTGTGACACCAATCCCGGATTGGCGCCGTGGTCGACCACGGCGGTGGGCGCTTCGGACCCCAATTCCCGCTGGGCCTCGATCAGCTTCGCCCGGATGGCATAGTTCGTGCGCTGGTGGAGTTCCAGCATTGGGTTGTCGAACACGCCCGGCCATGGTTCGATCGACGTATCGACGTACAGCGCGCCGCGTTCCGCACAGAAGCGCAGCAGGTCGATGCTGGACACATCGACCGACACATTCAGCAGGAGGTCGCCGCGGCGAACGTAATTCTTCAAGACATCGCGATAATTGCCGGGCGTCAGGTTGCAGTGGATGAACTTGACCTTTAACCGCTCGGCAATCCGCCGCCCCGATTCCTCGGCCGAGAGTACGATCAAGCGACCGTAGATGCCGTCGAAATGCTGACCAAGGACCGAGAGGACGGCCTGCCCGATGCTTCCACAGCCGACCATGATGATCCGGCCTCTGAAGGCCGGTTGTGCCCAAGATTGCGATACTGATGTTGGCGGCTTCAATTTCTCGATGCTCTCACGCAGTGCCGCCAAGTCCTCTGCCAGCGGCCATGCCCCCACGAAACGTCTCGACAAGATCGGGCGTCGGCAAAACCCTACGGCCCGCATTGCAACACAGGCTGCGCACGCGGCGGATTATGTCCCGATCTCGATTCCCCCCCTGGCGACGCATCGTATGATACATCGCCGGCGCTACGATCGTCAACCTCGGCACGACGATGCCCAAGACCCGCCGCTCGCCGCGTCGTCTCGATTGTGGCTGGGCGACCGGTGCGAAGCATCGCCGGATCGTTCAACTGACAGCGCCGATGCGGCCGATAGACAATCGCTTGGCGAGCCCGTTCGTCTGACGGTCGAGATTGCGAAAAATTTGCGCAACAGGCTGTTTTTTAGGTATACTAGGTATGCGAGCGCGCGGGTCGGTGGCGGTGTGCGCGTGTTCGTAGGCTGGCGGGCTGAGACTTCGGCCTGGATCGGTCGAAGCGGACCTCCAATCTACGCCGGCGCATTGCCGAAAGCTGCGTGCGGGGCGATGGTTCGGTCGAGTCTTGCCAAGGCCCACTGCGGTCTTTGCGGCAGGGTGTCCCGGCAAGGTTATGAGAAATGGCCTGTGCGAGGTCGATTTGTGATCCCAGACACGAGGTTGCTGTTTGCCATGTATCGCCCACGATTCGTTCTGTGCGTTGCCATCATTGGCGGGGTTCTGGCAGCGTCGCGCGCGGCAGAGGCGCAAACGGTGCGAAAGCTGGCGCCGGGCATTCTGACGGTAATTGCCCCCGAGCCGCACGAGGAAGAGACGTTTCATGGGCCGATCAGCGTATCGCTGTCGAAGCTCGATTGGACCCCCAACTTCACGCCGCGGACCGATACGTTGCGAGAAAAGGCCGCTCGCATCATCGTCCGTCAAGACGTCTGGAACCTCGAATTTGCGTTCAAGCCGGTTCGCATGGTGTTCATCGACATCCCGCAACCGACCGGCAAGATGCAGCGCAAGCTGATCTGGTACATGGTCTACCGCGTGCGGAACTTGGGCGGACATTTGAATCCCGTTCCCGCGACCGACGAGACGTACAAGCCCGAGATGGTCGATCAGGCGCTGAGCGCGGGGGCGAGCGAACCGACGAATAC